>JBKEAH010000091.1:0-12775 GCA_047972065.1 Desertimonas sp. | reverse complement strand
CTCGTGCAGCCTCGCCCGTCCCCGCGTCACCGACACCGCCCAGAGCCGACCGTCGATGTTGGCGTGGGCGAGCAACTGGCGATCGTCGCCGAGCAGCTCGATCGCCTGCTGGATGGCGACGTTGACCGCCGGACGCTCGTCGTCGCGAACCGCGGTCCGGAAGCGGTTGCGGGTGGCCAGGCGACGCTCGATCTGGAGCCGTCGCTGCTCGTCACGCCGACGTTCGGCGGGCGGGGTCTCCGGGTCCCTGATCCGCAGCCCGATCCGCCGGAGCTCGGCCAGCAGGGGTGCCGACACCTCGTCGTCATCGGGCTGGATCGGCGGCAGCCGGGTCATCATCGCGCGGGTGACCTCGATCCGCGCCAGGAGCTCACGCGGGCGCCGGTCCTCGACCGCCAACCGGGCGCCGAGGTCGGTGAGCTGATACGCCGACTCCGCCGCCTGGGCGCGCGCCTCGAAACCACCGAAGCACGCCTGGGCGCCGACGGCGGCCCGCACGCCGCGATCGAGTGCCCGCCGGGCGGCGCCACGACGTCCCTCCTCGACCGCCCGCAGCGCATCGATGTATGCGAGCGCGATCTGTTCGCCGGTGCGGCCCCGACGTACCGAGGTGCGCAACCGCTGGTCGACCACCTCGTCGGCGACGTCCCCACATTCGACCCGCAGCCGGGCGACCACCAACCGGGCCCGCCGAGCGGCCGACAACAGCCCCAATCCGTCGAGCTCGCCCGCCACCTGATCGAGACCGCCGATCACCTCGGTGCTCGGCCCGTCGATCAGTCCCTGCGCCTCCAAGGCGATCGACCGGGACACGGTGACCAGTGACCGTCGGCCCTGCGCCACCCACAGCTCGGCCGCCTCCTCGGCCGCGACGCGGGCGCCCTGGGGGTCGTTCTTGGCCAGTCGGACGTGCGCCATCTGGCACAGACACCCCGGCAGGTCGGTCTGCTGGCCCTGGCCGCGGAACAGGCGCACGGCGTGTTGAAACCCCACGTCGGCGTCGTCGAAGAGCCCGGCCAGCGCCAACGCCTGGGCATGGGCGGCCAGCACGGTGGGCAGATAGGCGAACGTCTGGGCTCGGCGGTGCCGCTGCTCGGAGTTGCCCAGCGCGCGCAGCGCCCCGGGCAGGTCGCCCTGCAACATCAAGATGCGCCCCAGGGTGCCGAACCCGTGCGCCACCAGCAGGTCGAGATCGAGCCGCTCGGCCAACTCGACCGACCGGTCGAGCTGGGCGCGAGCGGCGGCGTAGCGGTCCAGCTCGCAGTACATCTCGGCGAGGTGGGCGCGGTGGCGGGCCTCGTGGATGACGTCGTCGAGCCGGCGCATCTCGTCACATGCCGTTCGCAACATCGCCGCGCCCAACGCCAGCCGGCCCCGGTACCCGATGAGCTCGGCTCGCTGGGCCCCGATGCGCGCCTGTTCGATCGGCGTCGCCGAGATCGCGGCCACGTCGAGGACCCGACCGGCACCATCGAGGTCGCCGAGGCGCATCAGGGTGTAGGCGAGACTGCAACTGGCCCCGACGAAGGTCCGCTCGTCGCCGGTCGTGCGGGCGTGGCCCAACACCGAGTGCAGCGCTCGACGGGATGACTCCAAGAAGCCGGCGTCACGGTCGGCCCGCCCGATGATCCACTGCAGGGCGGCACGCGCCGAATCGTCGAGATCCTCGCCGCTACGCAACCGACGACGTGCCGCGGCGCCCGCTGCGGCCGGGTTGGCGACGACGCTGACGTGCAGGTCGCGTCCGGACATGGGCACCTCTTCGACGGTCGATCACCGTACTCAGCGATGCGGCCAGGGTCGTGACTCGCGCCGGGAGAAGCGTCCCGCGTCGAGACCATGGACGGTGTCGGGCTCGACGTGATATCCAACGACACATGACGCGCCCTTCAAGCTCGCCGGTCCGATGACCGCGGCGGAGGAACATCTCCAGCGACGCCGGCCGGGGTGGTGGCGACCGACGTGACCGATGTCGCCGACGATGGGGAGCGGATCGACATCCGGGTGATCCCGCGGGCACGGCGCGACTCGGTCGGCGGGGAGCGCGCCGGACGGCTGGTGGTGCGAACGACCGCGGCGCCGGTCGACGGTGGCGCCAACGACGCCGTCCGGGTGTTGCTCGCCGCGCACTTCGGTGTGCGACCCGGCCAGGTCGAGATCGTCAGCGGTCATCGCCATCGTGACAAGTCGATCCGCATCGCCGACCGCAACGCGCCCGGACGGTGATCACCGCCCGGGCGCGACCCGTATCGTGGGGTCGGTGGCCAGCGACGTCGTTCGATGCGGGCAGTGCGGCACACGCAACCGCCTACCCGTCGCCAGCAGCGGGCGTCCGACGTGTGCGCGCTGCCACGCCCCACTGGCCTGGTTGGTCGATGCCGGCGACGCCGACTTCGACGCCGCCGTGGAGACCTCGACGCTCGCGCTCGTCGACCTCTGGGCACCGTGGTGCGGGCCGTGCCGGATGGTGGCACCGATCGTCGAGACCCTCTCGGTCGACTACGCCGGGCGGCTCAAGGTGGTCAAGGTCAACGTCGATGAGTCACCGCTGGTGGCCCAGCGCTATCAGGCCACGAGCATCCCGATGCTGCTGTTCCTACGACGGGGCGAGCTGATCGACACCGTCGTCGGCGCCCAACCCGAGCACGTGTTGCGCGCCCGCATCGAGCAACTGGTCTGACCAACCCGAGGCCGTTCACCGATCACCGTTCGCCGATTGCCGATCACCGATTGCCGATCACCGATCAGCGATCAGCGGGACGAAGCGGTAGGCACCAAGCTCGGTGGTCTCCACGTCCCCACCGACGGTACGGCGAATCCGCAGCAGCCGCTGATCGACCGGAATGACCATCACCCCCGGTTGGGCCAGCTGCTCGATCAGCATGGCCGGCACCGCCGCTGTGGCCGCCGCCGACACCAGGATCCGATCGAACGGGGCATCGGCGGGCGCCCCCAGGACGCCGGGGGTGGCCTGGTCGATGCGCGCCCAGGTCAGGCCAGGGCGCGCCGACAGGTTGGCGCGCGCCCGGCGGGTCAGGCGCTCGACCCGTTCGATCCCGATCACCGAGCCGTGCGGGCCGACCAGGTGGGCGAGCAACGCCGTGGTCCAGCCCGAGCCGGCACCGACATCGAGGATCCGATGCCCCGGGGCCACCCCGAGCGCCGCGAGCATGTCCTCGACGGTGGCCGGCTGGGAGTTGGTCTGCCCGTGGCCGATCGGCAGCGGTCGATCCTCGCCCGCGCGCCAGCGGTCGCGTCGTCGCAGGAAGTGACGACGGTCGTGGAACGCCATGGCCGAACGGACCGCGGCCCGGTCGGCGACCCGGCCAGCTCCGTCGTCCACCACATCAGCCTCGCGCACGGCCGACCATCGCCCACAGGGCGCTCGACTGAGGCTTCGCGGCCCGTCCGGCCCGCCGACCCGTCAGCGTGTGCCCCATCGGGACCTGCCGCGCGACATGTGGGGGTCGAAGCACGGCGACGAGGCAAACTACCGACCGGTGTTCATGGCACACATTCGACCCAAGCTGGAACCGGCGCCCGCCCGTCCGCGCTCGTTCGGCACCGAGCCCGGCACCGGGCACCGTCCGGAGGGCGCCACGACCGAGGGAGACCCGACGTGACCCGACCTGACTCGTTGCTGGGACGCTTCGAACGATCGATCCGGCTCGGACCACCGTCGCCCCGTCCGCCCGGCGATCCGACACCCGAGGACCCCACCGACGCCGACGCCGATCGGCGTCGGCGCAAGGTGCTCGGCTACACGGCGGCGATCGTGTTCCCGATCGTCGCCGCCGCGGCGCTGATCCCGCTGCGCGACGCGCTCGAGCACAGCATCTCGCTGCTGATGGTCGTGCCCGTGCTGATCGTGGCGCTGATGTGGGGTGCGCGGGCCGGGGCGCTCGCCGCGCTGTGCGCCGCCGGTTCCTACGACGTGTTGCACACCGTGCCCTACTACCGCCCGGCGATCGAGGACGCCGACGACATCGTCGAGACCGTCGTGTTGCTCGGTGTCGGTCTCGCCATCGGGGTGGTCGCCGAGGTCGCGCATCGGGCGACGGCAACGGCCCGCATCCGAGGTGACGAGCTGAGCGCGGTGAGCGGGTTCCTGGCCCAGGCCGGCCACGATCGTGGTGACCAGTTGGCGCTCCACGCCAGCGCGAGCATCCGCACCTTGCTCGATGCACGTTCGTGCACCTGGCGGCCGGGCTACCACGGCACGGTGAGCCCCGTCCTGACCGCCGACGGCGGGTTGGTCGCAACGACCGGCGGGTTGGTGGTCGATGGCGGCACGCTGCCCGATCGGATCGAGATCCCGGCCGGACGGACACCCAACGAGCGTGGTCGCTTCATCGTTCAGACCGGCCGAGATGCCGTCGTGTCGATCGAGCAGCGGCGCGCCGCGGCGCTGATCGCAACGGCGTTCGCCGGGCTGCTCGACCCGTGATCGAGCGACGCCAACGGTCGCGGTCCACCGTCCCTGGAGATCGTTCGTCGAACGCCGTTCAGGCTGGGACCGGCATGGTCGAAGCACCAACAATGGGGCCATGACGGACCGGCTCACCCACGCCGACATCGTGACCGCGGCGCTCGGGCTGCTTGCCGAGGGTGGCCTGCCCGCGCTGGCGATGCGTCGGATCGCCAGCGAGCTCGGCGTCCAGCAGAGTGCGCTCTACTGGCACTTCGACAACAAGCAACGGCTGTTGGCCGCGGTCGCCGACCGCATCGTCGCGCCGGTCGAGGTCTCCGCCGAGCTCGATGATGGCGCGACGCCGGTCGAGGCGCTGGCGGCGCGCCTGCGCGACGAGCTGCACCGATTCCCCGACGGGGCCGAACTCGTCGCCACCGCGTTCGCCTTCCGCCTGGGGGCACGCCGGCCGCTGCAGCAGTTCACCGATGAGCTGAGGGCGGGGGGCCTCTCGCCAGCGGTGGCCGACGTCGCCGCGTCGGTGCTGTTGCACTTCGTGCTCGGCTTCGTGACCGATGAGCAACAACACGATCAGGCCGCTGCCCTCGGAGCGATCAGCCCGTCCGCCGACGATGATGAACCGGCGTCCGATGACGACCGCTTCGGCCGGGGCGTCCAGCTCATCGTCACCGGCGCCTGGGCGTCGTAACCGACGAGCGAGCGCGGCTTCGGTATGCCCGCCGGCCTCACCGGCGCGACGAGCCCGCCGGCCGGGGCGGCTCCGAGCCACCTTGGTCGAGACGCAACGGCGGGTAGTCGTCGGTCATCAGCGCGACGTAGACGATGACGCGGTACGCCCAGCGCATGATCCCCATGATCAGGTCGTACAGCCCCACCGGATAGCGCCCGGTCACCAGGAGGGTGATCGCTGCGATCATCGTCACCAAACCGAGCAACCCTCCGCGGCACGCGGCGCCCAGCCCGTCGTCGTAGGACCCGGCCCCCCAATCGGTCGTCAACGCCCACACGATGAGCAGGTGCGGCATGGCGAGCAGCCATGACTTGACCAGCACGAGACCCCGTGACAGCCGTTCCGGGTAGGCCACATCGAGACGTGCCGGGTAGTCCACGTCGCGCCCCGACAGCGGCGGGTAGCGGTCGGTCGCCAGCACGTTGGTGGCGTAGTAGGCCACCCGCCAACTCCATCGCAAGACGCCGACGTTGAACTCGAAGATCGGGCGCGGGTAGCGGCCCGTGAACAAGATCACGACCATCGCGACCAGGGTGAGCACCACGAAGGCGACCCACGCGAACACGAGCACCACGAAGTGAGGGATCGCCAGGAACCACTTCACCAGCCATCTCCAGCGGCTCAGGTCGGCGTCGAGCTCGCCCTCGAGGCGCAGCGCCGGCGCCGACGAAGCCGACGAGAACGAAGCCGACGACGACCGTCCGGAGCCGGTGGTGCCGACGATGACGATCGCGGCGGCGACGGCGAGCAGCACGACGCCACCGATCACCAGACCGATCGCGACCGGGACCAGATAGCCGACCCGGCCCCCGAGCTCGATGTCGGCCACGACGTCGGCCGTCGCGTCGGCGTTCATCACCACGATCGCCCACCGGCCGGGCTCGAGGTCCCATGTGAGGCGTTGGCTGGCCTCGCCCGACGCCTGGGCGACCCAGAACGTCTGGTCGGCAGGAGGTGACGGCATGGAGGTCCCCCCGGCGTGCTCGCGGCGGTAGTCGACCGAGGATCGAGACCAGTCCACGTCGGTGATCTCGTCGTGTGGGACGTCGGCGAGGTACGCCGCCACGTCGGACCGGCGACCGATGCCGACGAACACCGGGCGGGTCCCGACGTTGTCGGCGGTGACCCGGATCGTCACGATGTCGCGGTCGGCCCCCCAGTCGTCGGGGCCGGGCCGACCGAGGTCGATCTCGTCGGAGGTCAGCGCAAAGCCGTCGGTCTCGAACCGTTGGTTGGAGGTCGTGAAGAACCCGGTCTCATCGCGCTGGGTGCCGTACGCCCAGGCGACGCTGGCCCCCGCCGCCAGGAGCCCGAGCCCGACCATCGCGCTGAGCGACCCCAGGACGGCGAGGATGACGCGTCGCGCCCCCATGGCCAAGGAGCTATCCGACGTCGCGACGCTGGGTTCGGATGACGCCGG
Organism: Desertimonas sp.; assembly: GCA_047972065.1. GTDB lineage: Bacteria > Actinomycetota > Acidimicrobiia > Acidimicrobiales > Ilumatobacteraceae > JALZMG01. The sequence goes on along the minus strand of JBKEAH010000091.1, from coordinate 6,196 downwards.
CGGCCAGCGGCACCACCACCCAGAAGGCGACGGACACCGAGATCTGGAGGAGGTGGCCGTCCCATTCGTTGCTGAGCACCCACTCCCAGACGGACAGGTCGATCCAGTTCGCCACCCACGTCGATGCGGTGCCGACGATCGCCAGCGACATCGGGAGGGCGAACGAGGCGGCGATGGCGGCGGCCGAGTTCTGCAACAGCGCCCCGAGCGCGACGGCGGCAAGGACGTTGAGGAGCACGAAGATCACGTAGCCGGCGACGACACCGATGCTCAGGTTCGTCGCCAGATCGCGACCCGCGACCGCCGCCAGTCCGACCCCGGCGGCGGTGACGACCCCGCCGCCGACGGCGCCCGCGACTCCCAGCAGAACCGACACGGCCAGCTTGGCGTTGACGACGCGGATACGTCTCGGCTCCTGCGTGAAGGTGGTGATGATGCTGCGTTGGCTCCACTCGCCGGTGAAAATCAGGATCGCCACGACCGGGAGGGGGACCGCCAGCCCGAGGGCGGCGACGCGCAGGTAGCTGGCGGCCGTCTGGTCGAATGTCGTCGGGGCGAGGATCGGCACCAGCATCAGCCCGGCCGTCGTCGCGACGACGAGCGCGAGCAGCCAGCGAGCGGCACGGGTGTCGGTGGCTTTCGCCCACTCGACCCGGACCAGTCGTGAGAACGGGATCGGTCCCGGCGACTGCGGTGCGGCGGCGACGGCAGGGGTCCGGGTGGACAACGGCGCGGTCATGCCACCGCCTCCTCGGAGCGAGCCGCCGTGGGCGCGGTGAGCGCGAAGAAGAGCTGCTCCAGCCCGTCGGTATCCGAGGGTCGCAGTTCGGTGAGCAGCACCTGGTGGTCGCGGGCGATGCCCGCCACCACCTCGGTCGTGACCACTCCCCCGCAGGCGTCCACGGTGAAGGCATCACCCGGCCCGGCGACGTGGACGATCCCGGCCGCCACGAGCGCCGCGGCCAGCGCGCCGGGGTCGGCGCTGCGCACGAGGATCGTCGAGCTGGCCAGCAGGTCGGCCAGCCGGCCGGAGGCGACTACGGCACCGTCCGAGATGACGACCAGATGATCAGCGGTGGCTTGCACCTCGGGGAGCAGGTGGCTCGACAACAGCACCGTGCCGCCACGGTCGGCGAAGTCGCGCAGCAGCGAGCGCATCCAGGCGATGCCTTCGGGATCGAGGCCGTTCGCCGGTTCGTCGAGGATCAGCGCGGCCGGTTCCCCAACCAGGGCCTGAGCGATGCCGAGACGCTGACGCATGCCCAGGGAGTAGGTCCCGACCCGCTTGTCGGCGGCGGAGGCGAGCCCGACGAGTTCCAACAGCCGGTCGACCCGGCTCGGGTGCACGCCGGCGACGCGGGCGGCGATCGCTAGCGTCGCCCGACCGCTTCGCCCGGGGTGCATCGCCGATGCGTCGAGCAGCAGCCCGGCCACACGTGTCGGGTTGGGCAGCTCGATGAACGGCCGCCCGGCGACGGTCGCGGTACCGCCATCGGGTCGCACCAGCCCGACGATCATCTTCAGCGTCGTGGACTTGCCGGCGCCGTTGGCCCCGAGGAAGCCGGTGATGGTCCCCGGTTCACAGTTCAACGAGACGTCGCGCACGACGGGTACCTCCTGGTAGCGCTTGGTGAGCGCGGCGGTCGAGATCACGTTTCCAGTCTGAATCCGACGTGTTCGGGGTCGCATCGGCCGGACGGCCACGATCTGGGTGGCCGAACGGCGACCGGCGGCCTCAAACGATCGGTCGTCGGTCGGTCTGATCGCTGACCACGAGGTCGCGATCGGCGTCGTTGTCGATGTGCCCGGTCGTGGCGGGGCTCGCGAACGTGCGGACATCGTCGGGATCGTCGTCCGTCTCGAACGCCCGCCAGTGACGATTGGACGCGTGTCTTCAACCCGGGCTCCCGAGCGGGTTCAGACTGGTCGACCTGCACTGGCACGACAGGTGGGGCGGGTGGGGATCGAACCCACGACCCGGGGATTATGAGTCACGAGCGGACCGTCCGGCCGATCGGCGCACGTCCGTCTACCTGGGGTTTCGTCCGAGACGCCGTCCGGCTCGTTTCCCACAGTCCGTGTCGTGCTCCCAAGTTTGTTGGATGGATTGTTGGATTCCTGGCCGCCGCTCAGCGCGCGCGACGAATCTGCGGCGGAGCCGCTGAGTAAGGGAGTAGGCGTCCCCTGCGCGGCATCGCCTGCGGGTTCCCATCTCTCTGCTCCGGGAACGGCGACCCCTACGGTGGGGCCGATGGGGTTCTTGGACCTTCGGCTGATCCCGGAGAGTCGCCTGCCACCCGACTCCCCCGACCCACGAACGGTGTGGTCCGCGGTCGGCACCCCGATGATCGACCCCGACGGGCACAGCGACGCCGCCCGCGCAATGACCATGCACCGGCCCCTGCAGCGCGTCGTCGACAGACGAGCAACAGTCCGCGAGCTGATCGAAACCGCCGACGAGACGGCTCGCCGCGCCCTGCAGCGCGACCTCGCGATCATGGCGGCACTGCACATCGAGCAACGCCGCACCATGCCCTGGACCGGTCTGCGACCCGACACCATCGTCCAGCTCCGCGCGTTCCTCACCCAAGCCCAACTTCTGTCGTGTCGACGCGATCTCGACCTGATCGCCGCCACCGACGACCGGGTGCCGCTCGCCCACGCTCTCGAGATGCTCGGCAACGCTGTGCTCATCAACGAGTCCGTCCCGTTCTTCATCCCCGCCACCATCGCCGCCGCGCTGATGACCAGCGACCCGCCCGACGACACCCTCACCAGTGAGATCCGCCTGCCGTTCCCGTCGATCCTCACCTTTTTCGACGCCATCGCGCTCGGCGACCTCCAACTCGACGGCGGCCTCGCCGACGCCTACGGCCAGACCATCGAGGCCGACAACGCCGCGCTCGTCGGCGTCTGCCTCCACAGCGGGGCAGACGGCCACGGCCTGCATCCCGTCGCCGACTGGATCATCAGCTACCCCGGCACCGAGACCCACGGCGTCACCATCGTCTCCGGCGTTTGGAGCGCCAGCGCCCAACCCGGCGTCATCGCCAATCTCGCCGCCCTCTGCACCTGGGGCTCCTGGACGCCGCCAGCACAGTCGCCACGCCAACTCGAAGGCGACGACGGCAGCCGCCAATGGCGGCGATCACTCGAACGCTCCGCCGTCCGCAAAGCAATCGCCCGAGGAGCCGTCGTCGGCGTCCACGTGGTCGACCTCCCCGCCCTCAGCCACGCCAGCACGGACACCCCCGACGCAAGCACGTCGCGGACCGTGCGCACCCACTGGCGGCGCGGCTACTGGAACTCCGTGCGGATCGCCACACGCGACGACGACGGCAACATCATCGGCGACCGCCTCGGCATCGCAGGCGTCGACTGGCACTACGAAGGCCGCTGGATCCACCCCGTCGTCGTCCAAGGCCACGCCGCCAGAGACGTTGTGACCGTGTACAGCCTCGCCGACCGCCCCAACCCCAACCTGTAGGCCCCTTCACGACACCGTCGACCTGCGCCCTCCCAGGCGGCCTTGCGTCATTGACAATGAACGTTGGACATGCATGCACGAGGATCGCCGATGCTCGAATCGGCGGACTCGGTGCGACCTCTCGTCGGATCGGCGCGGCCCCTGCCACGATGGGGGGGAAGAGGGTGGTCGTGACGGTGAGTGGTGAGAAGGTCCAGACGCATGCCGCGTTCATCTGGTCGGTGGCCGACCTGCTGCGCGGTGACTACAAGCAGTCGGAGTACGGCAAGGTGATCCTGCCGCTCACCGTGCTGCGCCGGCTCGACTGTGTGCTGGAGCCGACCAAGCAGGAGGTGCTCGATCGCCACACCCAGCTAGCGGGCAAGGTCGAGAACATCGATCCCGTGCTGCAGCGCGCGGCGGGCCAGAGTTTCTACAACACCTCCAAGTACGACTTCAGCAAGCTGATCGCCGCTCCCGACGACCTCGCCGCCACCCTGCGTCACTACATCGCCAGCTTCTCGCCCGCGGCTCGCGACGTGCTCGACAAGTTCGACTTCGACACCCAGATCGCTCGACTCGCCCGCTCGAACCTGCTGTACCTCGTCGTGTCGAGGTTCGCCGAGGTCGACCTGCACCCCGACACGGTGTCGAACCTTGAGATGGGCTACCTGTACGAAGAGCTGATCCGACGATTTTCCGAGCTCTCGAACGAGACGGCCGGCGAACACTTCACACCACGCGAAGTGATCCGGCTGATGGTGAACCTCCTGTTCATCGAGGACGACGACCTGCTCACCAGGCCCGGGATCGTCAAGACGATGCTTGACCCGTCCTGCGGCACGGGCGGAATGCTGTCCGTCGCCCAGGACCACCTGCGCGAATTGAACCCGGATGCCCGCCTCGAGGTGTATGGCCAGGAGCTCAACGCCGAGACGTACGCGATCTGCCGATCCGACATGATGCTGAAGGGCCAGGACGCCTCGCACATCGTCTACGGCAACAGCTTCAGCGAGGACGGCCACGCCGCTGGACGCTTCGACTACCTGCTCGCCAACCCGCCGTTCGGGGTCGAGTGGAAGAAGGTTGCCGACACCGTACGCGGCGAGCACGAGACGAGGGGCTTCGCCGGCCGCTTCGGCGCCGGGCTCCCTCGCATCAACGACGGCAGCTTTCTGTTCCTGCAGCACATGATCTCGAAGATGAAGCCTGTCGACCAGGGCGGCTCACGACTGGCGATCGTCTTCAACGGCTCCCCCCCTCTTCACCGGCGCCGCCGGCTCCGGCGAGTCCGAGATCCGCCGCTGGATCATCGAGCACGACTGGCTCGAAGCCGTCGTCGCCCTCCCCGATCAGCTCTTCTACAACACCGGCATCTCGACGTACTTCTGGGTCGTCACGAACCGCAAAGCCGCCGAGCGTCGAGGCAAGGTGCAGCTCATCGACGCCCGCGAGCTGTTCGTCAAGATGCGCAAGAGCCTTGGTGAGAAGCGCAAGCAAATCAGCGACGCCCAGATCGACGAGATCACCAGGCTCTACGGCGACTTCACCGAGGGCGACCGCGTCAAGATCGTCCCCACCGAGTCGTTCGGCTTCATGCGCCTCACAGTCGAGCGCCCGCTGCGCGTGCGTTGGGAGCTCACCGCCGACACCGTCGCCGCCGTCGCCGCCGACCCCAAGATCGCCCGCCTGCCCGCCGACGCCCGGGAGCGCCTGCTCGCCTCGCTCGGCACCCGCGTCCCGACGGTCGAGTCCGAGCGCACCACCGCGGCGAAGGTGGTGCGCCTCGCCCTCGCCGACGCCGGCCAGAAGGGCAAGCCCCTCGAGACCGCCGTCCTCGCCACCCTCGCTGCGCGCGACCCCGACGCCGAGCCGATCACCGACACCAACGGCAACGTCGAACCCGACCCCGACCTGCGCGACAACGAGAACGTCCCGCTCCCCCCGGACCCCGTGACGTACGAGGCCGACCCGACGGCCCGCCTCACCACCCGCCCCTACCGGAGCGCGATCGACGACTACGTGACGACCGAGGTCCTCCCGTACGTGGCGGACGCCTGGGTCGACCACGACAAGACGAAGCTCGGCTACGAGATCCCCCTGACGCGGCACTTCTACGTCTACGTCCCCCCACGCCCCCTGGCCGAGATCGACGCCGAGATCAAAGCGCTGGAACGAGAGATCCAAGAACTGCTGAGGGAGGTGACGGAGTGAGCCGGTGGCCCGGCGCGTCGCGAACTGTGCCGCTCTGGGCGCTCTTTGAGCGTGTCAAGGACGTCGGCCACCCTCACGAGGTCATGCTCAGCGTGTACCGCGAGTTCGGTGTCGTCGAGAAGGACAGTCGGACCGACAACTTCAACAAGACCGCGGAAAACCGAGACATCTATCAGCTCGTCGGTCCGGGCTGGCTCATCGTGAACCGGATGAAGGCATGGCAGGGCTCGCTCGGCGTTTCCCCGCTGCGCGGCATTGTCTCGGGCCACTACATCTGCTTCAAACCCGTGCACTCCGAGCACCCAGCTTTCCTGAACTACCTCCTGCGATCAGGCGTATACACAAATGAGATGCTCCGGTTGTCGCGAGGTGTCAGGCCCAACCAGATCGAAATCGGGCTCTACGCGATGAGGCGTGGTTGGCGGCCTCGGATTCTGCGGGTGGGGACGGTAGCCCATGTGATGCCGAGTTGGCCGATGAGGCGGCGCCTGTAGTTGTTGTGGCTGGTGAAGCCGT
>JBKEAH010000035.1:0-27387 GCA_047972065.1 Desertimonas sp. | reverse complement strand
GGACAATCGGCGGCACGACCGGTCGCCGACGGCGCAGGGAGCGCCTCGACAGACGTGAGCAACGCGACGTTCGAACTGGAGATGGCGGTGTGGGCGGTGGCCGATGGCCGCGCCACGCCCGCCGAGACCGACCTGGTCGACGCCGACCCGGCCCGATCCCGGCGCGCCCTCACCGTGCTCATCAGCCAGCATGAGACCGACCTCGAGCGGGTGAAGACACTCTCGGGACGCGAGCGCGAGCTGGCCGTCAACGACCTCGACGATGAGCTGGCGACCCTGCGTCGCGCCCTGGACCGATTCGACGGTGTGCGCGCGCCGTCCGAGGCGATCGCCGAAGAGCCACCGGGGCCGCTCCAGCTCCAAGCGTCGTGGTCGTCGGGATCGATCGTCGTGTGGGCGGCCGGACGAGGCACCGAGCCCGCCGACAACGACGAGCTCGCCGACGTGCTCGAGTCGATCGGTGGCCCCGCCCTCGGCTGGGGCCAGCACCCTCCGATCGACCTGCCGACCGACGAGCGCGCCGAGACGCTGCGGATCCCGGTGAAGGACGCGCTCGGTTGGCTGGTCGCGGTCGGCTCCGGTCTCGGCGCCGACGACGAGGTCGGGCCCAGCGTGCGCTGGCTCGGTCACGTCGCAACCGTCGCCGTGCGTCACGTCGCGCTCGGATCGGTCGTCCCCACGCTGCGGCGCAAGCGACGCGAATCCGGCCCCACCGAGTTCGCCGTCCGGTGGTCACCAGCACTGTTGGACAACGACGAGATCGAAGCGTTGGTCGCGGCGATGCCCCCGCCGGTCGCCGCGGTGGCCCCGGCCGATCCGCGGGCGATCACGCTCGCCGCGCTCGGCGCCGTCGTCGACGCCATCGTGCGTGACGCCGCCGGCCGGGTCGCGCTCCCGGCTCCGCCACCGCACGTGTCGACGGCCGCCGGGATCACCGAAGCGGTCGCCGCTCGCCTCGACGGCTCCACCTTCAAGGCCCCCGCCGAGCTCGCCAACGAGGTCACCGGTCGGCTCGAACGCTGGGCGCGGCCCGCCACCCGCTTGGGCCGCGCCGCGCTGGTGGTCCAGCTGGAGCCACCCGACCAGGGTGATGCGTGGATGCTCACGGTGCTCGGCAAGACGACCGCTGGTGCCTTCCTCCCGATCGAGCAGGCGATGGGCGACACGCCCGAACCGCGTGTCCTGATGGACGAGCTCGGCCGGCTCGAACGGGTACTCCCAGCGTTGCGCCGCCCCGGCAACCTCCGCCGGGGTCAGGTCGTCCTCAACCAGCAGGAAGCGTGGGAGTTGATGACCGTCACCGGGGCATCGCTGGAGGCGGCCGGCTTCGAGGTGCGGGCCCCGGCGCTGTCCCGCCGCAAGCCCAAGCCGACGCTCCGTCTGTTCACCGAACGCGGCCGTCAGGACACGATGGTCGGCGCCAACCAGTTGAGCGACGTGCGGTGGTCGGTGCTGTTCGACGACGTCGAGCTGAGCGCCGAGGACATCCAGCGACTCGCATCCGACGCGAGGCCACTCGTGCTGTCGCGCGGCCGTTGGGTCGAGCTCGACCAGCTCGACCTCAAGGAGGCGGCGGCGGCGCTGGCCGACCGGGCCGATCGCACGAAGATGACCGGGGCGGAGATCCTCCGCGCTCGCGTGGGTCTCGAGGGCTCCCCGCTGTCAGGCGGCCTGATGGTCGAGGGCAGCGGCTGGGCCACCGACATCCTGCGGGCCGCCGAGCGCACGGCGTTGGCCGACCCGGACCCGCAGCCGCCGGGCTTTCGCGGCGAGCTGCGGACCTATCAGGCCGAGGCGCTCAGCTGGCTGGAGTTCCTGCGCCAGGCCGAGCTTGGTGGCTGTCTCGCCCTCGACATGGGTCTGGGCAAGACGCCGACGGTCCTCGCTCATCTCGCCGCCGGTCGCCGCGCCGACGACGACTCCGCGCTGGTGATCGCGCCACCAGCAGTGGTGGGGAACTGGGCGGCCGAGGCCGCCCGATTCGCTCCGGGGCTGAGGGTGGTGGTCCACCACGGAGCCTCGCGAGCCACCCAGGCGAGCTTCGACCGCGAGGTCGACACCGCCGACGTGATCATCACCACCTACGGAACCACGGTGCGCGACATCGACCTGCTCGCTCGGCGGCGGTGGCGCGCCCTGGTGCTCGACGAGGCGCAGGCGATCAAGAACCACACCAGCGATACCGCGCAGATCCTGCGGCGCATCGACGCCGGCAACCGCCTGGCGCTCACCGGCACACCGGTCGAGAACGGCCTCGGCGACCTGTGGGCGATCCTCGACTTCACGAACCCCGGGTTGATGGGGTCGCGCGCCGGCTTCGTCAACGAGATGTCCGGCGAGGGCGAAGCGGCGCTCAAGGCCCTCAACGGCATCCTCGTATTCCGCCGGACCAAGGCCGAACCGGAGGTCGCCGCCGAGCTGCCGGACAAGATCGACGAGCTCGACCACTGCCTCATGACCCCCGAGCAGATCGGCCTCTATCAGGCGGTCATCGACCAGGTGGTGGCGACGAACGAGGATCCCGAGGCCGAGAAGCGCCAGGGTGCCATCCTGGCGGCGATCACGGCCCTCAAGCAGATCTGCAATCACCCCGCCGCCTACGAGGACGACGGGCGCCCGCTGGCGGGTCGCTCGGGCAAGCTCGCCCGGTTGGAGGAGATCGTCGAGTCGGTGTTCCAGGCCGACGAGAAGGTGCTCATCTTCACCCACTTCGCCGAGTGGGGCCGCCGCTTGGCCGTCTATCTCAGCGAGCGAACCGGTCAGCCGATCGCTTGCTACGACGGCAGCCTCAGCCGTGGAGCCCGCGACAAGATCGTCGCCGAGTTCCAATCCCGTCCCGGAGCCGGGGCGCTGGTGCTGTCGCTCAAGGCCGGTGGCACCGGGCTCAACCTCACCGCCGCCAGCCACGTCGTGCTGTACGACCGCTGGTGGAACCCGGCGGTCGAGGACCAGGCCCGCGACCGGGCGTGGCGGATCGGCCAGAACCGCACCGTCATCTCGCACCGCCTGGTGTGTCCGGGAACGGTCGACGAACGGGTCGAGGAGGTGGTCGCGGGGAAGCGCCACATCGCCAACCTCGTGCTGCCGAAGTCGAGTTCGCTGTCCGATCTGGGCAGCGACCAGCTGCGCCAAGCCCTCGGCATCGACGACTCGATGCTGTTGACCGAAGACGCCGCCAACGGCACCAACGGGGCCGCCCCGGGGACGGCTGTGACGCCCGAGCGGGTGACGGCATGAGCCGCCCACGCAGCCGGAGCAAGGGCCGCAACAACCGGCGCGCATCGAAGGTCGATCTGTGGGCCCCGACCGCCGAGCTCGATCCGTTGGCGCCGATCAGCCCACCGGCCGAGCCGGCCGCGCTGATCCGTTCGTTGGGCGATCCCCCGCTGGGTCGCCACAGCGTGCCGGGTGGCAACGCCGTCGCCGCCGTGGTGGAGCGGGCATCGATGTTGGCGACCGCGCTGGCCGCCAGTGCCGATCTGTTGGCGTCCGACGACGACTGAGGTTCCGGCGCCGGCGTCTCGGCTGATGCCACCGGTACCCCCGGCGAGCTCACTCAGGCCCGGAGGAACTCCTCGGCGCGCTCGGTCGGGCGGCCGATGATCGCCCGGTCACCGCGAACGAGCACCGGTCGCTCCATCAACTGCGGATGGGTACTCAGCACCGCGATCACGTCCTCGGCGGTGGTCAGCTCGTCGACGGCCACCCCGGCCGCCTTGGCTTCACCGCGCCGCACCAGTGCGGCGGGCGGATCCTCGAGCTTGGCGAGCAGTGATCGCAGCGCCGCCGCGTCGAGCGGTTCGTCGAGGTAGCGGACGACGTCCACCACGACGCCAGCGCTGTCGGCCGCCGCGAGCGCGGCTCGCGACTTGCTGCATCGAGGATTGTGGAGCACCTGGACGTCGGGGGTCATGGTCCGAACCGTAGGCGCTGGCGGGGCCCGGATCGGTCGTCCCGGCCGGCTGTGACACCCCATCCGTAGGGTCGCGATACCGACATCCCCCTGAACTCCACGTCCTCACCGGAGGAAGAACCGTGACCCAGTTCTGCGGCATGCATCGCATGCCCGAGGGGCCCAGCGCACCCGTACGGTGCGCGGCCGATGCCCTGTCGGCGGTGCACCTGGCGATGTCCACCCCGGCGCGGCCCGAGACGATCGTGCTGGTGCTCGACGCCGACCGTCGAGGCCACACCATCGTTGTCGTCGACGGCACCGCCGACGACGACGCGATGCTCGAGGTTGTCGACCGACTCGCGATGATGCTCGCCAGCCACCGCGAGGGCGGCGCGCTGGTGGTGGCCACCATCCGCCCCGGGCGAGGCTGCGATCACCTCGACGCCGACCGCTGGCTCGAAGCCAGCGCCATCGGCGACCAACTGGGCATCGAGTTGGTCGAGTGGTTCGTCATCGTAGCCGGCACCACCGACGTCACCGCCTGGTGCCCGCGAGACCTGCTGGCCGAGCCACCCCGCTGGACGCCATGACCGCACTCACCCCGAGCGCGCCCGGCGAGCGGCCGGCGACAGCCGCAGACCCGCCTCGCGCAGTCGACGCACCAGGTCGCGACTGGCGACCTCGGTGGCCCCCGCCGCCACCATGGTGTCGCGGTGCTCCTCGGGGATGTCGTAGTGGTCACCCTGGAAGGCCCGGCGCGGAATCCCGAGCGCCGCCACGAAGTCGTGGAGTTCCTCGTAGGACTCGTCGCTGACCAGGTGGCACCACTTGCGTCCGCGATGCCACCAGCGCGCTTCGTCGATCAGCACCGTCACCGGGTCAGCCTGGCAGACGTGTGCGGAGCCGACCGGGGCGGGACAGGATGACGCGATGAGCGACGAGCTCGAACTCCGGGTCGCCTGGCACCAGCATGTCGGCATCGGCCCGGCGGCGGATGCCGAGCTCGACGAGGTGATCGGCGCCCACCGCCAGCCGGCGCGGCGCTATCACGGTGTCCGGCACGTCACCTGGGTCGTCCGCCATGTGTTCGAGCTGGGCGACCGTGAGCCGATCGCCGACCTCGACGCGGTCGTCGCCGCCGCCTTCTACCACGATGCCGTGTACGACCCGCGGCGGGCCGACAACGAGACGTCGAGCGCCCGCTGGGCCCAGCGGGCGCTGTCGGGGCTGGGCTGGCAGGCGTCGCGGACCCACGATGTCGCGGCGCTCATCGGGCTGACCGTCGACCACCGGCCGACGCCAGGCACCGACGGAGCGGTGCTCGTCGACGCCGATCTCGCCGTGCTCGGGTCGGGTCCAGCCGCCTACGGCGCGTACGTCCGTGGTGTCCGCGGCGAGTACGCCCACATCCCCGAACCCGACTGGCGGGTGGGGCGCCCGGCCGTCCTGCGCGCCTTTCTCGATCGCGACCATGTCCTCACGACGCCCACGGCGCGCCAGCGCTGGGAGTCGCGGGCGCGCGCCAACCTGACGGCCGAGCTGGCGGCGCTGACGGGCTGATCCGCACCGCGAGCCTGGCATGAGCGCGGGCCTACTCGCTCGAGTCCTCAGCGGTGTTCAGGCGACGGCACCGGCCAACACGCCCGGCACCGACGAGATCGCCGACAACGGCGGGCAGGACACCTCGCGGATCGCTTCCGCCACGGCATCGGCGACACCGGGATCGAACACCCCGGGCACGATCCGCTCCGGGGTCGGCTCGTCGACCAGGTCGGCGAGCGCGGCGGCGGCCGCCCGCTTCATCGCCGGCGTCACCCTCGCCGCCCCGGCATCGAGCAGACCGCGAAACACGCCGGGGAAGGCGAGCACGTTGTTGATCTGGTTGGGGAAGTCGCTGCGCCCGGTCCCGACCACGGCGACGTTGTCGGGCACCTGCGACGGCAACACCTCGGGCACCGGGTTGGCCATCGCGAAGACCGCCGCATCCGGGTTCATCTCGGCCAGCCAAGCAGGCTCCACGGTGCCGGGACCCGAAACGCCGATCAGGACGTCGGCACCACGCAACGCCTCGCGGACCCCACCGCGGCGCTGTTCGCGGTTGCCGTGTTCGGCGAACCACCGATGGTGTTCGGCCAGTCCGACCAGGTCGCGGTGCAGGATCCCGGCGCGATCAACCGCCACGACATCGGCCACACCGAGATCGTGGAGCAGACGGCCGCAGGCGGTGCCGGCCGCTCCGACGCCGACGACGACCACCCGCAGCTCCGACAGCAAGCGTTCGGTCAGTCGGGCGGCGTTCATCACCGCCGCGCCGACGACGATGGCGGTGCCGTGCTGGTCGTCGTGGAACACGGGAATGTCGAGCTCGTCCTGCAGCCGCTGCTCGATCTCGAAGCAGTCGGGCGCCGCGATGTCCTCCAGGTTGATGCCGCCGAAGGTCGGCGCCAACGCCTTGGCCACCGCGACGACCTCGTCCGGGGTGCGGGCGTCGAGACAGATCGGATAGGCGTCGATCCCGGCGAAGCGATGGAAGAGGATCGCCTTGCCCTCCATCACCGGCATCGCGGCCTCGGGGCCGATGTCGCCCAGTCCGAGCACCGCGGTGCCGTTGGTCAACACGGCGATCGTGTTGGCACGACCGGTGTAGTGGCGGGCTTCGCTCGGGTCATCGGCGATCGCCTGCGACACGCGTCCGACGCCGGGGGTGTAGGCCAAGGCGAGGTCGGCCGGTGTCCGCACGCTGACGCGCGGCGAGATGCCGACCTTGCCACCGCGGTGGAACGCGAAGGCCGGGTCCTGTTCGGGTGTCATCGGATCGTGTGGCATGAAGGTCCTGAGGTGGAGGACCGGACCCCGACACGGCGGCGATGTGAGAGCACGCCTCGACCGGGATCCGGCGGGAGGCGGGGTGTGCGTCCGCTCGACGAACGATCGTCAGCGGATGCGCCGGCCCCGCCGAACCCGTACCGGAACGAGTGCGGGAGCGGGGACGCGTACCACGGCTGCTGCGGCGGCTGCAATGGCAGCGGCGGCGGCAACGACTGTGAGCACGCGCTCAGTGTAGGTGTGTTCGGGGGATCTGTCGACCCACATCTGCTTGACTGGTCCTCGATGCCTGACGTGGCGACCGCACCGGTCGAGATCATCCCCGACGTCGACGAGATCGTCGAGCCCGGCACGCCGACGTGCGCGCACATCGTGAAGACCGCCCCCGGCGAGTCGGCGGCGGCCAAGGTGCTCGAAGCGCGGGTCAACGGCACGCCGATCGAGGCGTTGTGCGGCTTCGTGTGGGTGCCCAGCCGGGATCCCAAGCAGCTCCCGATCTGCGAGGCGTGCAAGCAGATCTACGCCATGTATCAGGCGTTCAACGGCGACCTGCCCGACACGCCCAAGGACTGAGCACGGTGGCTGCCACCGACGGCTTGCGCATCCGCGCCGCCGTGCGGGCTGTGGTCCTCGATCCGGATGATCGAGTGATGCTCGTGCGCTTCGAGTTCCCGACGGCGACGGTCTGGGCGCTGCCCGGCGGCGGCATCGAACCCGGGGAGTGCGACCACGATGCCCTTCGCCGGGAGCTCGGTGAGGAGTTGGGCCTGGTCGACGTCGAGATCGGACCACACGTGTGGACCCGTCTACACATCGTCCCGTTCCTCGACGGCAGCCACGACGGCCAGCGCGATCACGTCTACCTCGTCCGCACCGACGCGTTCGAGCCCCACCCGCAGCTGACCTGGGAGCAACTCACCGCCGAGCGGGTGCACGAACTGCGGTGGTGGTGGCCCGCCGACCTGCGCGACGACGACCTGCTCGCCGGGGCGTTCCTCGCCCCGCGCCGTCTGCCCGACCTCCTCGACGATCTCATCACCCACGGACCGCCGGCCGAACCGGTCGACACCGGCGTGTGACGGCGTGTCGGTGACCCGCGGCGACCACTCGCCGCCGACGCTGTCCGATGGTGTCGTCGTGCTCAGACCGTGGCGACGACCCGACGCCGGCTTCCTGGCGGTCGCCTCACAGGATCCGCTGATCCAGCGGTTCAACGGCCCGCCGCCGGACTCGCTCGCCGACGCCGTCAGCGTCATCGAGCGATTCGAGGCCGGCTGGCGGGTGTTCGAGACCACCGGCGATCCGAACGGCACCGCCTTCGCGATCGTCGATGCCGCCACCGATCGACCGGTCGGGATGTGCGGCCTCGACGCGTGGTCGGAGGCGGACGTCGCGCAGTTCGGCTACTGGTTGGCCAGCGACGCCCGCGGGCGCGGTCTGGCGACTCGCGCCGCAGCGTTGATGACGGGCTGGTTGTTCGAGCTGGGCGCGGCTCGCGTCTTCGTCACGATCCAGACCGAGAACACGGCGTCAGCGGCGGTTGCCAGGCGGCTCGGGTTCACGCACGAGGGAACACTGCGCGCCGCGGCCGCCTGGAACGGTCAACGCCACGACGTCGACGTCTTCGCGGCGCTGCCCGCCGACTGGGCCGGTGGCCTGGCAGGTCTCTGACCCGGAAGCACGCGCCGCCCGCAGGCAGTCTGCCCGGTGCCCGCGGACGCTGGCGCTACTACCGTTCCAGCGTGCCGGTCGATGTCGAGACCCTCGCTTCGGCGCTGCGACGGTCCTGGCAGCGCGACACGTCTGACGCTCCCGATCTCTGGACCACCGAGAACCCCGCTCGTGGACAGTGCGCCGTCACCGCGAAGGTCGTGCAGGACTACCTCGGCGGCACGCTCGTGATCGCCACCGTGTTGCGTGACGGCGAGCCTGTCGAGAAGCACTGCTGGAACGTCCTCCCGGGTGGTCAGCACCTCGACCTGACGGCCGACCAATTCGACTTCGAGTACGAGCTCGGGGAGCCGGTCGAGCAAGAGCCCATCGTGGACCACACCGGCGTGAACCGCCATCTGCTCCTCGGTCGACGCGTCGCCGCGTGCCTCGATCGGGCTTGACGACGAGACCGACTCGACGAACAACCCAGGATCCACACGCACCACATCCGGCGTTCAGGACGGTCGGGGGTTACCGTCTCAGCACGCGTCGTTCCGACACCATGCGATCGGCGTTGCGGCACCGAGCCGCTCGGATGCCGGCGAGCACCCGGTGTTTCGGGCTGGTTTGGTCACTTGTGGAGGTGGCCGGTTATCGGTGCACCAAGTTGGACCGGGCTGCGGTATCTGGGTAGGTCGCTCATCCAGCAATCGCGGCGCGGGCGAGGTGGGGAATGGGCTGGGTCTGGGCGATAGTTAGACTGCGGAGTCTTGAACGGTCGCGGGGAGCCTTGACGTCACTGGTCGCGGCGTCGATCGGCAACCCGGCAGTGCCACACTATCTCAGCGCGGTGTGATCTCTCGGGCGAAGAACGCCGCGGCGCGTCGAAGGATCAGGTTCTCCTCTTCGAGCACCTTGACACGCCGGCGCAACTCGCGGGCCTCGGCGGCATCAGCCCTGGTCACTGCGTCGACACCGCCGTTGTCAACGTTGTGGAGCGGGAGCCAGCGGTGCAGGCACGACTCCGAGACCCCGAACTCGGAAGCGATCCTGGCGCGCGGCTGGTCGGACGCGAGCGCCGCGGCGACGACGGTGTCGCGGAACTCGGCAGGGAACGGTTTGGGCATCGCGATAGTCCTTCGTACAGCGGAGTGACGGCTCCAAAGACCGCCCGTCGCCGCGACCCAGCCCGTTCCCCTCCGTGTCCGACGGTGGATGGGCGATGTCCCGGCACATCAATCGTTCGGGGTGAGATCCGTGGCCAGTCAGGTGCTCGGGGTGGATGAGCGAGCGGTAGGCCTCAAGTGCGGATGGTTCGGCGGTACGCGTGCCCACACGATCGTTCTCGTCGAGCGCGACCGTCAGGTCCTCGGCGCGACCGTCACGACGAGCCGTTCGCCGGACGGCAGCGGCGACGCTGCCGCACGTGAGGCGTTCGGGAACGACATGAGGCTGGGCGAGATGCACGACAGGATTGCCGGCGACGCCATACGAGCTGCGACAACCCGCGGGCAGGTAGCCGCTGCCGAGTTGTGATCGTCGACGAGCCGACCCGTCACCGACGACGTGTCGAGTGCCCGAGACGGTTCTCCCGCCGACCGTGTCCGGATCCCGAGCGCTCCGAGATCACATCGTCAGGCGATGAACGCCGCCGGGCTTGTCGAGACGCGGCAACCGCCATCCGGTGTTTGTGGTCACGCGCCGGAGCCTGAGGGGGCGAGTGTTGTCGGGCACGACGACGCGTCGCAGACGTGCCGTGCCGAGCGGGTCGTCGTGACGCCTCTGCTCGCGACGATGTGCGGCTTCGGGTCACGTCAGGCTGCGACGAGTTTGGAGTACTTGCGTTGAGCGGCCTGTTTCGAGACGCCGAGCATGGCGCCGATCTCAGACCAGGAACGGTGGGCGGCACGGGCTGAACGGACCGCCTCGACGATCGCCGCATCCACGCCGTCTCGTTGCTCGGCGAGTTCTGCGATCGCTCGCAACGCTTCGGTGTCGGCCGGGACCAGATCCTCGGGGTCGACGCGGTCGGCCCACGCTTCGAGGGCTGCTGCTCGGTTGGCTCGTGACGTGTTCATGGTCTCCACGATCCCGTGAGGAACTTCTCGCGTACCGCCGTCGCATGGATGATCGCGACACCGTCGTCGTCGGTGACGACTCCGACCTCGAGTGGCGCCGATGTCGTGGACGGCCCGATGAACATCGTGACATCGGGGTCGTCGGTCTCGAACGCTCGCCAGTGATGTCTGAATGCGTGCAACATGCTGTCGTCGGAGACACCGTGCTTACGGGCGCTCGCTTGGATGCCCACCGTCGGTCATCCTACGGTCGCCCAGTCGGGCCGTCAACGGATGTTGACGATGCACGGTCTCGAGCTGGAGCACACTCCTGTGCGGATCGGCGAGCGCACCGGTGCCGAACCGGGCGGGGGTGGCGCCTTGTTCCGGCGAGCGATACACGTGCCCTTCGGTGCCTGCCGGAGCGATTCTGGCTAGATTCTCGATGCGTAAAGCGCCATACTTGTCACCGTGGAAGCTGGAGTCAGGGAGTTGCGTGATCATCTCAGCCGCTACCTCGCCGAGGTGCGCGACGGCGCAGAGATCACCGTGACCGATCACGGTCACGCTGTCGCGCGACTCGTCCCGTTGGCGCAACCACGCCCGCTCGATCGGCTCATCGCTGAGGGACTGGTCACGCCGGCCAAGTCGCGCAAGCAGCCCCGAACTCCCAAGCCGATCACCACTCGAGGAACCGTGAGCGACCTCGTTGCCGAACAGCGACGGTGATCGCCTACTTCGATACCTCCGCGGTCGTCCCGTTGCTCGTGCAGGAGCCGACGACCGATCACTGCACGCGTTTGTGGGACGAAGCGACACGGATCGTAAGTGCCCGCTTGGCGTACCCAGAGGCGTGCGCCGCCTTGGCGCGCGCTGTTCGTATGGGGAGACTCACGTCGGCACAGATGACGGCCGCCACCGCGGAACTCGATGACGTGATCGAGCAGATCGACTTCATCGAGATCACCGCTGAGCTCGCCCACAGCGCAGGGCAACTCGCTCAGCAACAGGGACTGCGGGGCTACGACGCCGTCCACCTCGCAGCAGCGGTCAGGATCGCTGACGACGACGTCGTGTTCGTCACCGGTGACACCGATCTCGCCGCCGCCGCACGCGCAACAGGACTTGCGATTGCGGTCCCGTCGGGCACGCCATCGTGAGAATCGAGCATCGAGCAACTTCGACGGCGTCCCGTGTCGTACGCCCTGACCGCCGACGTGAGTCGCGATCTTGCGCGCTATCTGGGCGGGAACGCTCCAACTGACGTGCCGTTCCGATCGGGTGGGGCGGGCCCGTCTCGGCCGCGGCCACCGAGCGGGTTCCGTAGAGCGACGCCAGCCGCCCGGAAACGCGCGTCCTCAAACGCGCGAATCGACGCCGCCAAGGGTGTCCGAGAGGTGCCGTTACACGGGTGATCCGTCGGCGCTGGGCTGGTGACATCGAAGCACGTCGACCGCTGGGGGGTCGATATGACACCCCAGCGTCAGGACGTGGGGTATGGACAGCGACGGCATCGAGCCCGCCGATGGGGCGGTGGATCGGGCGGTCGTGTTGTTCGCCGCCGCGCTGGCCGATGTCGCTCAGCGGGGCTCGGACCTCTCCGGCGGCGATCGCTCGCTCACGCCTGTCCGCAGGTGACGGTCGAGTTGTCGGCTGGTCGGGTGGGTGTGGGGGCGGTGCGCGAGTTGGGGCGGGTGCGGGCCAACCCGCGGATCGGCACTCGTGTCGATGATGTGATCGACGAACTCCTGACCGAAGCAGCCCGGATGCCGTTGCACGGGTTCATCGCCCTCGTCCGCGAATGGGAAGCGTTGGTTGATGCCGACGGCAGCCACAAGGATCATGACGCCGCGCATGAGCGGCGGAAGGTGCGGGTGTGGCGACGCGACGACCAGGCCGGTGGTGAGCTGTGGGGGTCCTTCGGTGCTGATCAGTTCGCTGAGATCGCCGAGATCCTCGACCGCTACGCCGACGCCGAGCTCGACGCCGACCGCGACAACGCCGGTGAGGACGGTGCGGTACCGCCGGACGCATCGTCGATGTCGGGCGCCGGCGGCGGCTGTTCACCGGCGCGGCGCGAGACGCAGCCCTGTTGCAGGCGGTCCTCGACCAGACGGATGGGCGATGTCTGTGGCCCGGCTGCGGTCTGGTCGACGTCGCTCGTCTGACGACGGGCTCGAACTCGATCGCCGAGGATCTGGTCCAGGACGCCGTCGCCGACCTCTACCGCCGCTTTGATGACGCCAGGTCACCGGACGCGTACCTGCGCCGCGCCGTGATGAGTCGCTGCACGTCACGGGTGCGACGACGGGTGATCGAGCGTCGCCATCTCGAACACCGGCGCCGCTACGCACCGACCGTGTGGAGCGATCCCGACACGGTCGTCGTCTCCGACGCGGTGGCCCAGCTGCCCGTTCGTCAGCGGGCGGCGGTGGTGCTGCGCTACTTCGCCGATCTGTCCGAGGCCGACATCGCAGCGGGGCTCGGATGCCGGCCCGGCACCGTCAAGTCCCTTCTCGCCCGCGCCCGGACCCGACTCGCCAAGGAGCTCACCGATGAACACTGACCTCGACACCAGGATCACGACCGCGCTGCACGATGTCGCCTCCACCACCACCGTGTCCGACGATGCCCTCGCCACCATCCAGCGGCGTGCCGGGCATCGCGGCCGGCCGCGACGTCGGCGTCGCCTCGCCCTCACCGGTGTCACCCTTGGCGCCGTCGGCATCGGCGGCGGGGTCACCTACGCCGTCATCGCCGATCAGCTCAGCCCCGGCCAAAGAGCGATCGTCGAAGAGACACGCTGCGACATCGAGAGTGACAACGCCCGTCTCGTGGCGAGCACCGAGAGCGCTGGTCGCAGCGTCGAGTACTGGACCGTCGACGACGACGGCTACAGCGCCGACCTCTTGTTCGAGAACGGCGACATGTTCGGCGGGGGAGGTTGCGGTCCGCTGGATCGCGCCGCGACTCGTCGGCGAGCACGACGATGGCTGCGTCGACGAGTTGACGCCGCCGTACATCGTTCCTGCCCATGGGCACCAACCTGCGGGACGCGATGGGCGAACCACGACATCTGTCGTACTGTACAACCACGACAGCCGTTGTGATTGGAGAACCTCTCGTGCGAGCACTCACCTATCTCGTCGCCACGACCGTCGACGGATTCATCGCAGATCCCGATGGAGGCTTCGGGGCCTTCCCCGTTGTCGGCGACCACATCGAGATGCTGATCGACCAGTATCCCGACACCCTTCCGGCACCGGCCCGCGCAGTACTCGGCATCGACGCTCCGAACCCCACGTTCGACACCGTGGTGATGGGGTGGAACACCTACGCCGCCGGTCTCCCGGACGTCACGGACCCGTACCCTCACCTCCGCCAGTTCGTCTTCTCCCGTTCGCGTACGTCACGCGATGTGCCCGAGGGCATCGTCGTCACCGCCGACCGGCCGGTCGACGTCGTCCAGGCGCTCAAGGCAGCGCCGTCCGAGAAGGACATCTGGCTCTGTGGCGGCGGCCAACTGGCCACCGCCCTGCTGCCCGAGATCGACCGACTTGTCGTGAAGGTCAACCCGCTGGTCTTCGGAGTCGGCATCCCGATGTTCGCTGGCGCCGGCTATCGCGACCGACAGTTCGTGCTGACGTCCAGCTCAGCGTTCACCTCCGGGGTCGTCGTCAACACATACGACCGAGCGCAGTGATCATCCCGGCTCTCGCTCGCTCCCGGGGTCACGTTCCGGGCGCCGCCAGTAGCGCTCCTACGTCTGGCGCGTAGACCGTCATCCAGCTGGGCTGGAGGCGGTAGTAGACGACGTCGTCATCCAAGTCGAACGCCTCCGGCCCGTAGAACTCCTTGAAGTAGTCGAGCAGTGCGGGCCAGTCGGCCGCGGCGCCGTCGAGGACATCAACGTTGCGCCACGGATACCCCGACTCGAACGCGTCGTCGCCTACGCCGCCAACGGCGACGTGCTCGGCATCGGCGGACCCTCGTAGGCCCCTAACGCAGGCACCGGCCTGGCACCCGGCGCTCGCCGATGGAGCCCAGCGAGCCGTCAGGCGCCGAGGTCGGAGATCACGCGGCGCCACAGGTCGACGGTCAGTCCGAGCGACTCGACGTCGACGCGCTCGTCGTGGCCGTGGAAGCGGCGGCCGAACTCGGCCTGGTCGACGTGCGGGCTGAACAGGCCGGCCCCGTACGAGACGGCGCCGAGCTCGCGGAACACCCGGGCGTCGGTGAAGCCGACACTGAATCGTGGCGACAGACGGGCGCCGGGAAAGGGCACCGTCACCGCCCGCTGCAGCGCGTCCCACAGCGGTGTGTCGGTCCGGCTGATCGACGCCGGATCATCGAGGATGATCTCGACCTCGACGTGATCGGCGAGGTCACCGAGCGCGGTGCGCAGATGCGCGGTGACCTCCTCGGTCGAGTCGCCGGGCATCGTGCGCACGTCGACATCGAGGAAGATCGAGTCGGGGATCACGTTGGTCTTCATCACCCCGCCCTCGATCAGGTTCGGCGAGAACGTGGTGTGCGTGCAGGCGTGGAGATGGGCGGCGGCGCCATCGGACGGCAGCGCTGCGAGGAGATCATCGACCCGGTCGGTGTCGATCAGTTGCTCCTTCCAGTCCTCGGGGACCGGCAGCGACTCGACCTGATCGCGCCACAGCTCGTGGAACCGTGGCGTCGGGCGGTAGTCGGCCAGCCGTTGCACCACCGCCGCCGCCTTCACCAGGGCGTTGTCGATCCGGTACGGCATCGAACCGTGTCCCGGCGTGCCGTAGACCCGCAGCCGACGCCACGCAACCCCCTTCTCCCCCACCGTGACACCGATCGACGGCGCATCGCTCGAACCGTCGTGCAGACCGCCGCTCTCGGTGAGGAGGTAGTCGCAGCGGATGGAGTCCGGGTGATGGTCGGCGACCCAGCGGGCGCCGTGGGCGCTGCCGGCCTCCTCGTCGGCGACGGCAAAGTAGAGCAAGTCACCACGGGGTCGGCGGCCGCTGGTGACGACGTCCTTGAACGCGACGGCCATCGAGGCGGTGAGGTTGAGCATGTCGACCGCACCGCGACCCCAGATCTCCTCGATGCCGTCACCGTTGGTGACCCGTTCGGCGCCGAAGGGATCGCGCGACCACCCGTGCTCGTGGACCGGCACCACATCGGTGTGACCCATCAGGCACAACGTCGGTGCGGAGCGGTCGGTGCCTTCGACGCGGGCGACGAACGACGCCCGACCCGGGGTCGGCTCCCACCGCTCGATCGTCACGCCGGGACCCTCGACGTAGGCCTGGAGCACGTCGGCGTTGCGCGTCTCCTCACCCGACGCCGCGGTCCCGTCGTTGACGCAACGGTTGCGGATCAGCGTCCGCAACAACTCCACGGTCGGCTCGGTCAGGTCGGAACGCACGACTCTCGACGATACGGGTCAGGCACCACGCGGGCGGCCAGTTCTAGTGGTCAGCGCGCGGTGAGGGCAGCGTAGAGCATGGCGGGTGATTGGTAGCCGAGGCTGCGGCGGCGTTGCCCGTTGATGATCGCGGCGGCGCGGTTGACCTCGGTGGGGGCGATGCTGGCGAGGTCGGTGCCGCGGGGGAACCACCAGCGCCATTGCCGGTTGAGGTTCTCGATCTGGCCGCGTTGCCATGGTGCGTGGGGGTCGCAGAACCAGCAGTCCAGGCCGTAGGTAGCGGCGATGGTTTGCCAGCTGGCCCACTCGCTGCCTGGGTCGAAGGTGATGGAGCGACGCAGGTGAGCGGGGATCTGATCGAGGCCCTCGACAAGGCCGGCGACCATCGCGTCGGCGTCGTAGCCGCACGGCATGGTGATCCCAATCGAGTACCTCGAGGCGCGCTCGGAGAGCCACAGCATCGAGGACCGGTTGCGGTACCCGATGATCTGGTCAGCTTCCCAGTGCCCAGGCTCAGTGCGGTCGTTCACGGATGCGGGACGCGCCGCGATGTTCGGCAGGCCCGTGCGGCGACTGGCATGGCGGGCCTGACGGGACCGGCGTCGGGGCCGACGCGACCTCAGGCACTCGGTTGGTTTCACGCCGAGCACGCCGGACTACACCGCTTCGTAGATCGTCTCCACGCACACCAGCGGAGCGCCGTCGGCGACGAGGTCGGCCCAGATCGCTTCCGGAGAGCGGCCCACCACCAGTTCGGCCCGGACCCGGTCGCGCAGCTCGCCGGGCCGGGCCAGCACCCGGTCTCGGGGCCGACGTCGGCACCGCTGTGCCCGACGATCAGCGACCGCAGCCCGGTACCGATCACGGCCACCCTTACGGGCCACTTCCCGGGCCACCGTCGCCGGGTGACGACCGACCCGGTCGCCGATCGACGCCCACGACACCTCCCGGTCTTCGATCAACGCGCGAGCGATCTCCTCACGTTCGGGCAGCGACAGCGGCGCACCTGGCATCCTGTGTTCTCCATCGGTCGGGAACGGTCAACAGCACCGGTCATCATGCCCGGGACCGTGCACCGACCGATGGAACTCGCCGGCGCGTCGGCGGGACTGCCGCGAACCGAGTCGAACGCGTCATCTTCGCCTGCGCATCATCCACGCGCGCCGCGTCGATCTGAGCCGTGACAGCACCATCCCTGCGGCTGCACGTCCCGGTGGACACCGACCCACCGGTTGACCTCGGGGGGGGGGGGACGAGTACCATCTCAGCTGGTGGGCCATTCTGAAGAGGGGTTTCAAGAAATGACCCGACGAATGCGCAGGAATAGCGGAACCCTTGGATGTCTGGTGGGATTACTTACCTCCCAGGTATTGCCGCCGGACCCTGGTGGCCGAGCAGAAGCGGCGCAGTACTGTACGTACACACGCGATTGCACGAACCCGGATACGGTCGTGGCACCGGATACGCAGAAGTGCTCTGCCTACTCGTCCACACCCCACAGCGCGACCGATTCGTACTCCTTTCTAAGTGTATACGGCTATTGGGCAACAGCGACCGCAACCGTGGAAGTTCGAGCCTCGAGCAACTGTGGCACGGTCTGGGCACGAACCCGACCGTCAATGACCAACGAGTGCACGGACTATTCGTTCTACACATGTGATAGCTGGAACATCTGGTCCAACCGCGCCTACGGTGCGACCACGTTGGACGGAAGTCGGCACACCGCCCCGAGTGGCAACATCTGGGACGACCAGGTGCAGGTGGATGGCACGACGGATGAGCGGGGACGGGCTGGGGCATGGTGGACGAACGGCAACGGCTACCAGGTAGCGGGTGCTCGCACGTCATGGGTGACGCTATGAACCGCTGGAAGGTCGCCGTCGGCGTCGTGGGCGTGATGGGTTCTGGAGCACTTGCCACGTTCTCGGCGTTCGCCAGCACCCCTACCGAGCCGCCGGCAGACACATCGTCCACGACCGTCATCCCCGTAGCGGAAGTTCCAACCGCTTCGTCGGGTGCGGCGGGTGCGAGCGGTTCGTCTGAGGCGCCCCCGACAGCACAGGCAAATGCGGCCGGTCCGGAGGAAGTGACGAGTTCTCCTCCCACAGCAATCGAATCGACCCTGCCCGAGATGTCGGCGAACGCGGCAATGCTGTCCGCCTACGTCGACCCTGCCGCCGCTGTCGTGCAGGGATTCCGTACTTCCCAAGAACAGAGCGATCGGTTCCAGGCCACCGTGGGGGCGTGTATGCAGCGCCTTGGGTTTGAGTACACGGTTGTTCCGTCGCCGCCGTCGACTCCACTCACCCGGGCAGAGTTTCTTGTGTCTCGCCGAACCGTCGGTTTTGGAGTGCACAACGGGCCGACGATCGACGTTTCCAGGACGGCGCAGATGAACGTTGCGGCCGAGAATCTCGATGCGTATTTTCGTGCCTTAAACGGCGGCAACGGGGAGAGTGAGCCAGGTGGGTGTGAAGCAGAAGCTCTGATGGGCCAGGACACGAATGACGCTTCGCAGAGCACGGCGGTCTCAGGTCTCTTGAACTCCGTCACAGACATCCTTGGCGCTGGCCAGGCTCAGTACGCGGCGTGCATGAAGGCCCGCGGGTACGAGGTTCCGTTCCCGGCAGCCGCGTCCGGGCTGGCGGATTCCACCCCGGACCTGCGGGCTGAGTTGGCCCTCGCGTCGGCGGACGCGGACTGTCAGCAGAGCTGGCTGTGGCCGGCGTGGGATCTTGCACTCCGCGAGATCGGCGACGAGCTGCTCGCGCTGTCATGAGTCGAGCCCGGCGACGGTCACGTCGTGGACGGCTCGCTGATCGGCCGACGGGCCGCCGCACCCACCATCATGCAGTGATGGCGACCCCCGGATCTGACCCGATTGAGACCGCCGTGCGCGAGCTGGCGGCACGGCTGGCGACGCCCGGCGTCGAGGTGGTCGACTGCGACCCCGCACTCGCCGACACCGCCGACTTCTGCGCGGCCTACGGCTACGCCCCCGAGGACTCGGCCAACGCGATCGTCGTCGTCGGCAAGTCCGACCCGCCGGTGTACGCCTGCTGTGTCGTGCTCGCCACCACCCGTCTCGACGTCAACAAGGCGGTGCGACGGCGACTGGGGACCCGCAAGGCGTCGTTCGCCCCGGCGGGGGCGACGGCCGAACTGACCGGCATGACGATGGGTGGCGTCACGCCGTTGGCGCTGCCTCCAGGCCTCCCGCTGTGGATCGACGCCGCGGTGACGGATCGGGAACGGGTGGTGGTCGGTGGCGGCAGCCGGTCGGCCAAGGTGGTCGGACCGCCGGCGATGCTGCTCGAGCTGCCCGGGGCCGAGGTCGTCGACGGGCTGGCGACCCCGCTGGCCGACTGAGTCCGGCGCACAACCGGCGCGCCACCCATCGGTAACGTCGAGGCTCGTGCGGGAGATCGTCGTCTTCACCGGGAACGCCCACCGGGCGCTCGCCGAGAGCATCTGCACCCGACTGGGGGTACCGCTGTCGCCGGCCGACATCCAACGATTCAGCAACGACTGTCTCCAAGTCCAGCTCGGCGAGAACTGCCGCCAGCGCGACGTCTACATCGTGCAACCACTCGTGCCCCCGACCCAGGAGCACCTGGTCGAACTGCTGCTGATGTTGGACGCCGCCCGCGGCGCATCGGCCGCCCAGGTCACCGCCGTCATCCCTCACTTCGCATATGCCCGTTCGGACAAGAAGGACGCCTCCCGCATCTCGATCGGCGGCCGCTTGGTCGCCGATCTGCTGGTGACCGCCGGCGCCACACGGGTCATCACGATGGCCCTCCACGCGCCGCAGGTGCACGGCTTCTTCGGGATTCCCACCGATCACCTCACCGCGATCGGGGAGTTGGCCGATCACTTCCGTGGCACCGATCTCGCCAACAGCGTCGTGGTGTCCCCCGACCTTGGCAACGCCAAGACCGCCAACCAGTTCGCCCGGCTCCTCGGGGTCTCGGTGGCGGCCGGTTCCAAGCAACGTCTCGCCGACGACCGGGTCGTCATCGATGCCATCGTCGGTGATGTCGCCGGTCGACGGGCGATCGTGCTCGACGACGAGATCGCCACCGGCGGATCGATCATCGAGCTCTGCCACAAGCTGCGCGAAGAGGGATGTCCGGAGATCTCGGTCGCTTGCACCCACGGCCTCTTCTCCGGCCCGGCGGTCGAACGCCTCCGCGGGCTGGAGCTCGTCCGGGAGTTCGTCACCACCGACACGGTCCCCGCGCCCCGGCACTGGCCCGAGCTGACCGTGCGGTCGGTGGCACCGCTGTTCGCCGAGGCGATCCAGCGCAGCCACGACGGCGAGTCGGTGAGCAGCCTCTTCGACGGCGTCGACCCCGCCTACGCCCCACCGCAACCCCGGCTGCCGTTCGCGTGAGCGCCGCTGTCGAGGACCGTCGCGGCTCGGACCTGCTGAGCCTGCTGCGTCGCCAGCTGGCGCCCTACCGGGGTTGGATCGCCGCCATCGTCGGGCTCCAGCTGGTCGGTGTGATCGCCTCGCTGTTGTTGCCGAGCCTGAACGCGTCGATCATCGACGACGGCATCAGCGAGGGCGACACGGGGCTGATCTGGCGGATCGGCGCCTGGATGCTGCTCGTCGCGCTGATCAGCGTCATCGCCTCGATCAGCGCCGCCTACTTCGGCGCCCGCACCGCGATGGCCTTCGGGCGCGACACCCGCGCCGCGGTGTTCCACCAGGTCGGCTCGTTCTCGGCCCAGGAGATGCACCGCTTCGGCGCGCCGTCGTTAATCACCCGGACGACCAACGACGTCCAGCAGGTCCAGCTCCTGGTCGTGATGGCGGCGACGATCTTCGTGTCGGCCCCGATCATGGGGATCGGTGGACTGGCGATGGCGTTGCGTGAAGACGTCGGCATCTCGTGGGTGATCGCAGCCGCCCTGCCGGTGTTGGCCATCGCCATCGGCTCGATCGTCCGCCGGATGGTGCCCAACTTCCGACTGATGCAGGGACGCATCGACCAGGTCAACCGGATCCTGCGCGAACAGCTCAGCGGCGTCCGTGTAGTGCGGGCGTTCGTACGCGAGCCCCAAGAGATCCAGCGCTATGGGGCGGCCAACCGACAGCTGACCGACGTGTCGATCCGCGCCGGCTTGCTGATGGCGGCGATGTTCCCGACGGTCATGCTGGTGCTCAACGTGACCACCGTCGCCGTGTGGTGGTTCGGCGCCCGCCGCATCGACGGTGGAGACATGCAGATCGGTGAGCTCGCGGCATCGGCCACGTATCTGATCCAGATCCTGATGGCCGTCATGATGGCCGGCTTCTTGTTCATGATGATCCCGCGCGCCACGGTGTGCGCCGAGCGGATCGAGGAGGTGCTGCGCGCCGAGCCGACCGTCCGTCCGCCCCGGGACCCGTCGCCGATCCGGGCACTACGTGGCGTGGTCGAGCTCGACGACGTCGAGCTGCGCTACCCGGGTGCCGAGCAGCCGGTGCTGTGCGACATCTCGCTGCATGCCTCACCGGGCCAGACGGTCGCCATCGTCGGCTCGACCGGCTCGGGCAAGACGACCCTGCTGTCGCTGATCGCCCGGCGCATCGACGCCACCGGCGGCGACGTTCGCATCGATGGGGTCGACGTCCGCGACCTCGACCCCGACGTGCTGTGGGGACATCTCGGCGCCGTCCCACAGCAGCCGTACCTGTTCACCGGCACCGTCGCCACCAACCTGCGATTCGGACGACCCGACGCCACCGACGCCGATCTCTGGGAGGCGCTGGCGGTGGCCCAGGCCGATGACTTCGTGCGCCGGATGGACGGCGGCCTGGACGCGCCGATCGCTCAGGGGGGCACCAACGTGTCGGGGGGGCAGCGTCAACGGCTGTGCATCGCCCGCGCCCTGGTCGCCCGGCCGAGCATCTATCTCTTCGACGACTCGTTCTCGGCGCTCGATCTCGCCACCGACGCCCGCCTGCGTGCCGCGCTCGGGCCCCATGTCGTCAACGCCACCGTGTTCATCGTCGCCCAGCGGGTGTCGACGATCGTCGACGCCGACGAGATCATCGTGCTCGAGGACGGCCGCATCGTCGGGCGCGGCACGCACACCGAGCTGTCGGCGACCAGCCCGACCTACCAGGAGATCATCGACTCCCAACAACGCACTGGAAGTGCGGCGTGATGCACAGTTGGGGTCAGGCACCAACTGTGTGGCTCCGCGCCGATCGAGCCAGCGCTACCGAGGCACAGCTGGTGCCTGACCCCAACTGCCCGGTCGGCCGCGTCGCGATCTGCGAGCGAGCGGCCGCCAACGGCCGGCGTGGCCGGGGAACGCCATGAATAGCCCGATGCGCCGCGACCTCAGCGTCGGCGGACCGATGGCGGGGTTCGCCTCGCTCGACCGCACCGCCACGTTCTGGCCCTCGGCCCGCCGGCTCGCACAGCTGCTGCGACCGCAGCGGTCCCGCGTCATCGCGGTCGGTGTCTTGACGGTCACGTCGGTGGTGCTCAACGTGTTGGGTCCTCGCCTGCTGGGAGCGGCCGTCGATCGGATCTACACCGGGTCCTTCGCCGTGAGCGGTGGTGTCGGGCGCCCCGCCGGTGGGAACGATGGCGGGACGGGCGGCACCGGCATCGACTTCTCCTCGGTCGGTCACTGGCTGCTGGTGGCGTTGGTGGTGTACGTGGTGGCGGCGATCTGCCAGTTCTCACAGGCCGGGTTGCTCAACGTCGCCGTTCAGCGCACCGTCGAGGGCTTGCGCGACGACGTCGAGGCGAAGATCCATCGGCTGCCGCTCAGCTACTTCGACCGTCAGCCCCGTGGGGAGTTGCTCTCCCGGGTGACCAACGACATCGACAACCTGCAGCAGTCGCTCAGCCAGACCGTCAGTCAGCTGGTGGTGTCGACGCTCACCGTGATCGGCGTGGTCGTGATGATGCTGACGATCTCACCGCTGCTCACGGTGGTGGCGCTGATCGTCATTCCGGCCGCGATCGGCATGACCCGTGTGGTGATGCGACGCTCGCAACCCCAGTTCGTCGAGCAGTGGCGAACGACCGGGCAGCTCAACGGCGAGATCGAAGAGGCGTACTCCGGCCACGATCTGGTGACGGTCTTCGGGCGGTGGCGGGAGATCGAACAGCGCTTCACGACCACCAACGACGACCTGATGGGCGCCAGCTACCGGGCCCAGTTCTTCAGCGGGATGATCATGCCGCTGATGATGTTCCTCAGCAATCTGAGCTATCTGGTCGTGTGCGTGGTCGGCGGTATCCGGGTGTCGTCGGGGGCGATGACGCTGGGCGGCGTGACGGCGTTCGCCCAGTACTCGCGCCAGTTCACCCAACCGCTCACGCAGGTGGCGTCGATGAGCAACCTGTTGCAGTCGGGAGTCGCGTCGGCCGAGCGGGTGTTCGAGTTCCTCGATGCCGCCGAGGAGCGGCCCGACGAACGTCGCGAGCTCGCTCCCACGCGCGGTGAGGTGGTGTTCGACGACGTCACCTTCGGCTACTCCCCCGCCCGCCCGTTGATCCAGGGCCTGAACCTGGTCGTCGAACCGGGACAGACGGTCGCCATCGTCGGCCGCACCGGCGCCGGGAAGACCACGCTGGTGAACCTGATCATGCGGTTCTACGAACTCGACGGCGGGCGGATCCTGCTCGACGGGGTGGACATCGCCCGGGTCCCGCGCGCCGAGCTGCGCTCGCGGATCGGCATGGTCCTCCAGGACAGTTGGCTGTTCGGCGGCACGATCGAGGACAACCTGCGCTACGGCAACCCCGACGCCACCGACGAGCAACTCCGGGCCGCCGCCGAGGCGACCTTCGTCGACCGGTTCGTGCACTCGTTGCCCGACGGGTACCAAACGGTGATCGAAGACGAGGGCACCAACCTGTCGACCGGTGAGCGCCAGCTGCTGACGATCGCCCGCGCCTTCCTCACCGACCCGGCCGTGCTGATCCTCGACGAGGCGACCTCGTCGGTCGACACCCGCACCGAGGTGCTGTTGCAGCGGGCGATGGCCGCGTTGCGCCGAGACCGGACCAGCTTCGTGATCGCCCACCGGCTCTCCACGATCCGCGACGCCGACACGATCCTGGTCATGGAACACGGCCGGATCGTCGAACACGGCGACCACGACGAGCTGCTGGCGGCCAACGGCGCCTACGCCCGCCTCTATCGCGCCCAGTTCGAAGGCGCCCACGCCGCCCTCGACGAAGCCCCCACGCCCGCCCTCACCGGTTCTGACACCTGATTCGAGCCATCGTTGGCTCGGATCTTCACAGAGAATCCGGCGGGGGTAGGTTCATCCGGAGCGGGAGCCCGCCCAGCGTCACGACGGGGAGTGAGCGATGAGATTCGGGGTGTTCTACGAACTGTCGATACCCAGGCCGTGGACCCGCGAGTCCGAACGTCAGGTGTATCTCAACGCGCTGGAACAGGTCCGCCTCGCCGACGAGTTGGGCTTCTATGCGGTGTGGGCGGTCGAGCACCACTTCTTGGAGGAGTACTCGCACTCCTCGGCACCCGAGCTGTTCCTGACCGCCTGCGCGATGCAGACCGAGCGCATCCGGGTCGGTCACGGCATCGTCGTCTGCGTCCCCGAGTTCAACCATCCCGTGCGGGTGGCCGAGCGCGCCGCCGTGCTCGACATCCTTTCGGGCGGTCGGCTGGAGTTCGGCACGGGCCGCTCGGCGACGTGGACCGAGCTGGGCGGGTTCCGAGCCGATCCCGACACGACCAAGAAGTCGTGGGACGAGTACGTGCACACGATCCCGCAGATGTGGATGCAGGAACGCTTCGGTCATGACGGCGAGTTCTTCTCGATGCCGACGCGCGCCGTGCTCCCCAAGCCGTACCAGGATCCGCACCCGCCGCTGTGGGTGGCCGTCTCGTCGCCGGGCACCGAGTTCGACGCCGCCGATCGCGGCATGGGCGCGCTCGGCGTCAACTTCACGACGTTCAAGGCCCAGGAGGAGCGGGTGCAGGAGTACCGGCACCGCATCCAGCACTGCGACCCCGCCGGAGCGTTCGTCAACGACCAACTGGCGTCGGCCAACTTCCTGTTCTGCCATGACGACTCGGCGACCGGTGTCGAGACCGGCAAGCAGATGATCGGCACGTTCCAGTACCTCGCCGGCCAGCTCGACATGGCCAAGGAGGCGTGGCCCACCAAGGGCTACCCCTCCCCCGGGCTCCTCGCCGCCACCCGGCGATCGGCGGCCAGCCCGACCGAGGCCGGCGAGCCCCCCGAGGGCATCGCCGTCGGCAACCCCGAGCAGATCATCCGCGAGTTGAAGAAATGGGAGGAGACCGGGGTCGACCTCGTCAACTTCATCCTCAACGCCAACGAGACCATCCCCCAGGAGCAGGTGTTGGAGAGCCTGCGCCTGTTCGGCCGGGAGGTCATGCCGGCCTTCGCCGAATAGGCCGCCCGCCCCACCCCAACCCGATCGGAGCCCTCACCATGCCCGTGTTCGGCACCCTCGCCGTCGACCCCGCCGCCGACGTTCCCCATCTGGCCGACATCGCCGCGCCGACCTGGGAGCTCCCCGACGGCCTGTTCCTGCAGATCAACTGGGAGGTCGACGCCGCCGGCGCGCTCGAACTGACACCGGCGGCGTTGCACCCGTCGATCCCGCCATACGCCTCGTTCTTCGGCTGCCGGTTCTTGGACTCGCCCGTCGGTCCGTTCTCGCTCGTCCAGATCCGCCTGGTCGTGCGGGCCGGGGTCCGTCCTCGCGGGCTGGTGCTGGGCGCGGTCTGTGACTCGGCGGCGGCGGTCGACGCCCTTCGCCGTCATTGGGGTTACCCGGTCCGGCTGGGAGACGTCGAGGTCGCCCAACGCCACGACCAGGTGCGTTTCACGGCCGCGCTCGACGGTGACGTGATCGCCGATCTCGCCGTC
The DNA here is from genome assembly GCA_047972065.1 of Desertimonas sp. Taxonomy (GTDB): domain Bacteria; phylum Actinomycetota; class Acidimicrobiia; order Acidimicrobiales; family Ilumatobacteraceae; genus JALZMG01. Next base: position 1,660 of record JBKEAH010000035.1, on the reverse strand, counting down.
CACACCGCCGACGTGATCAACGGCAGCGACCTGATGACCTTCGACAACCTGCACCTGGCGCGTATCGGCGACGACGACACGCCGACCCTCGTGCAGATCGACCCCGAGTACACGATCCACCAGGCCGACCGCGGGCGCCCGACCGTGTCACTGCCGGACCCCTCTGCCCTCGGGATGGACGGTCGCCTGCGTTTGGGCGACCCGATCATCGGCTTCACCTTCCGCGCCGACTCCGACCTCGTGCCGGTGCGTTTCACGATCGACCCGACCCGCCCGGCGATCGCCGGTACACGGCGGGTGACGCCGGCCTGACGCGTCGCCCGGGCGCGACGACTCACCGCACGGGAAGACCCCGGCGAGCATCGAGGACACGACGCCGGCGTCGAGCGATCCCCCGAGGCCGTCGGCGGTCCCCAAACACCTCCGAGTTGACCAGCTCGTTGAAACCCAGCTCGGTACCCGGGTACAGCGCGGTCACCCGCTCCACCGGATCGCCGATGGCGAGCCCGCGATCGGTGGTCATCCCGGCCGCCTGCGATGGGTCCGGGGAGTAGCCCCAGTGGAGGAACCGCTCGTCGGTCGTCGCCGACAAGGGTCGTCGGCGATCACGGCGGCCTCGGTGGCCGGGCCGAACTCACCGTCCGCCCCCGACGCTGCCACGCCGCAGCGGGAAGCCGTCGTCGGGCGCGGGCGCCGTCGGGACGATCGCCGTGCCACGGACACTTCCGAGGTCCGGGCGGGTCGCTCGTTCAGCGCCGTGGCCGCGCCGTCTCCGCCGGGCGATGGCCAGCGTGGGCACCTCAACTCGGCCGGTGTGTGGCGACCCTCTCCCACACATGTTCGCCGTCGTCGTCGACGACACCGGTCGGTTTCATCCCCAGTGCCTCAGCGACGCCGGCCGACGCGGTGTGGCCGGCCGCGATGTGCGCGGTGACGCCCTCGACACCGCTGCGCATCAGCCAGCGAACCATCGCACCCACCGCCTCACGCGCGTACCCCTGCCGCTGATGCCCGGTTCCGATCACCCAGGCGACATCAGCCCGAGGACCGGTCACCGTGGCCTGCACGTACCCAACGGCTACGCCGTCGTCTGTCCGGCGGGCGATCCAGTTGTACCACTGCTCGTCGTCCCGGCCCGAGCCTTCGACCTGTCGCCGATACCGCTCGATCAGCGCACCCCGATCGGGCGGTTCGCCACCGATGAACTCGTAGAGGCGGGGATCGGCCAGCACGGCGACCATCTCGTCGGCGTGCTGCACGCACAGCGGCTCGAGCACCAACCGATCCGTCGTCAACCGCTCGGGCTCGCCGACGTCCATCGACCCCAGTCTCGCGTGAAGGCCGGCGATCAGGTCGGGGATTCGTCGGGCCGCTTGCTCGGGTGCCGCGATGGGTCGGTCATGGGCCATTCGATTGGCTCGGTCTGTCAACTGCTGTTGCTACAGTATGAGCATGCTCAATGAGCGGCTGCAGGTGATGATCGATCGCGGCCAACGCGAGCGGCTCGAGCGCCACGCCCGAGCCCGGGGGGCGTCGGTCGCCACCCTCGTGCGCGAGGCCATCGACCTGGCCTTCCCTGGCGACGTCGATCGAGCGGCGGCCGCCCGGGCGGTGCTGGCCGCGGCGCCGATGCCGGTGCCCGACCCCGAGTCGTTGCGCG
>JBKEAH010000024.1:0-11504 GCA_047972065.1 Desertimonas sp. | reverse complement strand
ACGTGCTGATCATCCAGGGCTCGAAGGATCAGATCGCGCCACCGGCGAACGGCGAGGAGCTCGCTCGTTCGGCGCCCGATCAGGTCACGCTGGTGTCGATCGACGGCGCCGGTCATCTGTTTCCGTTCCTCCAGCCGGACGCGACGGCGAAGGCGATCCTCGACCACGTCGGTCGCTGATCCCCGCAACGTCCGCCCGGCCTGTCACCCGATCACATCTCAACCACTGCGTTTCTGGGAGTTCATCATGGCTTTGTTCCGCGACAACCCGGTCATCATCGTCACCGGCGCCGACGGCGGCATCGGCACCACCATCGTCCAACGATTGGAGGAGCTCGGCGCCACCGTCGTCGGCTGTGACATGGACCGGCCCGCCCCCTACAACTTCGACGTGCGCCAGCGCTCGGGCTGGCAAGCGGTCTTCGCGCAGGTCATCGCCGACCACGGTCGCGTCGATGTGCTGATCAACAACGCCGGGGTGCAGACCCAGGGCGCCGACACCGTCGCCGATCTCGACGACGACGAATGGCACCGCGTGATGGACATCAACGTCAACGCCGTGCGCATCGGGATGTCCGAAGCCGTCAAGCACTTCGGTGACGATGGCGGACGGATCATCAACACCGATTCGGTGTCGGGCTATCGCCACTTCCCGGGCGCCTGCGTCTACTCGACATCGAAGGCGGCGGCGCTGGCACTGACCCGCCAGGCCGCCCTCGACTACAGCGGCAAGGGGATCCGGATCAACGCCGTCGCACCCGGCATGATGGAGAACACGATGAGCGGCGGCAAGGCGTCGGACTTCCGCGACAAGGTCATCGCCTCGTCGTTGACCGGCGAGCCGGTCAAGAAGGTCGAGATCGCCGCCGCCGTCGAGTTCCTGCTCGACGCGCGCAACGAGTCGATGGTCGGCGCCTGCATCGAGATCGACGGCGGCTTCGGTCTGCCCAAGGGCGCCGGCTGAGGCCCCGATGGCGATCCGACACGTCATGGTCGCCGGCGGCGGGGTGATGGGCTCGCAGGTCGCCTGGCAGACCGCCTGGCACGGCTTCGATGTCACCATCTACGACGCGTTCGATGCCGGGCTCGACCGCTGCCGGGACCTGCTCGACGCACACGGGCAGACGTTCATCGACCAGCGCTCGGCCACGACCGCCGAGGTGCAGGCCGCTCGGGCCCGCATCGCCTTGACCACCGATCTGGCCGCCGCGGCCGGCGACGCCGATCTGGTGATCGAGCAGGTGCCCGAGGACATGGACATCAAGCGCGACTTCTGGCGACGCGCCTCGGCCGCCGTCGGACCCGACGCGTTGTTGGTGACCAACACCTCGTCGTTGCTGCCCAGCGAGATCGTCGATGCCGTCAGCGGTCCGGAGCGGTTCTTGAGCCTCCACTTCTGCGTGCCGGTGTGGGACGCCAACATCGGCGAGGTGATGGCTCAGCCATCGACCACCGACGAGGCCTATGAGGCGATCGCTCACTTCGCCGCCGACATCGGTCTCGTGCCGGTGCGGCTGCGCAAGGAGTGGCCCGGTTACGTGCTCAACGCGCTGCTCATCCCGTTCCTGCTGGCCGGCATCGATCTGGTCCGCAACGACGTGGCCGACCCGGCGGCGATCGATCAGGTCTGGCAGATCTGCAACAAGTCCGAGATCGGCCCATGCCAGATGGTCGACATGGTGGGGATGAACGTCGCCTATCACATCGCCAAGGGACAGGGTGAGGTCACCGGCGATCAGAACTTGCTCGACATCGCCGCGTATCTCAAGTCGGACTTCATCGATCAGGGTCGGCTCGGCATCGAGAGCGGACGCGGCTTCTACGACTACGCGAGCTGATCGAAGCCCGAGCCTGGTTGCATGACCATACGTGTACGCGTATGATCATGCGTCTATGGTCACTGCCGCCATCGTCGGTGCGTCGGGCTTCACCGGCGCCGAGATGCTCCGTCTACTCGCCGGCCACCCCGATATCGAGGTGGTGGTGGCGACGGCCGACAGCCAGGCCGGCCAACCCGTCGGTGGGCTCTACCCATCGCTCGCGACGGCTTACCCCGACCTCCGCCTCGATTCGTTCGACCCCGCCCGGATCAACGGAGTGGATCTGGTCGTCCTCGGCCTGCCGCACCAGGCCAGCATGGCGATGGCTCCCGACCTGGTCGGCAAGGTCGGATGCGTCGTGGATCTCTCGGCGGCGTTCCGACTCAAGGACGCCTCGCTGTACCCGCGCTGGTACGGCTTCGAGCACGACCAGCCCGATCTGCTGGCCGAAGCGGCGTACGGGCTCCCCGAGCGGACCCGTGACGAGCTGAAGGGCGCCCGGCTGGTCGCCACCCCCGGCTGCTACGTCAGCGCCGCCACGCTCGGCCTGGGCCCGTTGCTCGACGCCCACCTGATCGAGACCCGCGGGCTGATCGTCGACGCCGCCAGCGGCGTGTCGGGCGCCGGGCGCGCCGCGACCGCCACCAACGCCTTCTGCACCGTCGACGAGAACTTCACCGCCTACGGCCTGCTCGATCACCGTCACACCCCCGAGATCGAGCAGAACCTCGGCGGTGCCCAGGTGCTGTTCACCCCGCATCTGGCGCCGATGACCCGCGGCATCCTGGCCACCTGTTACGCCCGACCGGCGGCGGGGGCGACCATCGACACCGCCGGGCTGCTCGCCACGCTGCACCACGCTTATCGCGACGAGCCCTTCGTCACCGTCATCGACGGCTCGCCGGCCACCAAGTCGACCCTCGGCTCCAACGCCGTGCACGTCACCGCCCGCTACGACGAGCGGACCGACACGGTGCTGGTGCTGACGGCGCTGGACAACCTCACCAAGGGCGCCTCGGGCGGCGCGCTGCAGGCGGCCAACGTCGCCCTCGGGCTCGACGAGACCGCCGGGCTCACCGTGGCCGGTGTCGCACCGTGAGTCCTCCCACCATCAACCACGACCGCTCTTCGATCGCCCACACGCTGGTCGAGGCGCTGCCCTACATCCGCCGCTTCGCCGGCAAGATCGTCGTCGTCAAGTACGGCGGCAACGCCCTGGCCGGGACCTCCGAACACGACGCGCTGAAGCTGTTCGCCGAGGACATCGTGTTGATGCGGCTGGTCGGCATCCGCCCAGTGGTCGTCCACGGTGGCGGTCCACAGATCAGCAGCCTGATGGCCCGTCTGGGCAAGACGGCGGAGTTCCGCGACGGTCTGCGGGTCACCGACGCCGAGACGGTCGACATCGCCCGCATGGTGTTGATCGGGCAGGTCAACCCCCAGCTCGTCAGCGCGATCAACGTCCATGGCAACTATGCCGTCGGTGTCAGCGGCGAGGATGCCGGGCTGATCAAGGCACGAGCGCGCGACGAGAAGCTCGGCTTCGTCGGCGAGGTCACGACGATCAACCCGGAGATCCTCCACGGCCTGCTCGCCGACGAGTTCGTCCCGGTCGTCGCCACCGTGGGCACCGACGAGCACGGCCAGGCCTACAACATCAACGCCGATGCCGTTGCCGGGGCCATCGCCGAGTCGCTGTCGGCCGAGAAGCTCATCTACCTCACCGACATCGAGGGCCTGCGCCGCGACGTCGACGACGCCGGCAGCCTGATCCGCCAGACCACCGCCGATGAGCTCGACGCGCTCGTCGCCGACGGCACGATCGCCGGCGGGATGATCCCCAAGGTGGCGAGCTGCATCAAGGCGGTGCGCGACGGCGTCGAGCGGGCGCACATCCTCGACGGCCGGATCGCCCACGTCCTCCTTCTCGAACTCTTCACCGACTCTGGCATCGGCACGATGGTGTCGTCGGGGTCGCTCCTCAAGGACTCCCCATGACGACGTCATCACCCGACCCATTCGACCCCGCCACCTCACCGTTCATGCCGGTGTTCGGCCCCCCGGCTCGGATGTTCGAGCGTGGGCTCGGCACCGAGCTGTTCGACATCGACGGTCGCCGCTACCTCGACTTCCTCAGCGGCATCGCCGTCGTCTCGTTGGGCCACGCCAACCCGAGCGTCGCCGAGGCGATCGCCCGCCAGGCCGGCACGCTCCTGCATGTCTCCAACTTCTTCGCCAACCCGGTGGCCACCGAGGCGGCGATCGGCATCAACACCCTGCTCGCCGAGGCGACCGGCCAGGATGGCCAGGTCTTCTTCACGAACTCCGGAGCCGAGGCCAACGAGTGCGCGCTCAAGCTCGCCCGCAAGCACGGCGGGCGCAACCGTCACGTCGTGGTCAGCGCGCTCGGCAGCTTTCACGGCCGGACCCTGGCGGCGCTGGCGGCGACGGGCCAACCGGCCAAGCACGAACCGTTCCAGCCGATGCCGGAGGGCTTTCATCACGTCGCCTGGGGCGATCTCGATGCGTTGCGGGCCAAGGTCGACGGATCGGTCGCCGCGGTGCTCATCGAACCGGTGCAGGGCGAGGGCGGTGTGTTGCCCGCCCCTGACGGCTATCTCGCCGGCATCCGGGCGCTCTGCGACGAGACCGGGGCGCTGATGATGGTCGATGAGATCCAGACCGGCATGGGTCGCACCGGGCGATGGTTCGGATTCGAACACGGCGGCGTGGCTCCCGACGTCGTCACCCTGGCCAAGGCGCTCGGCAACGGGATGCCGATCGGCGCCTGCTGGGCGCGCCGCGACGTCGCTGCCGTCTTCGAGCCCGGGGACCACGGCAGCACCTGCAGTGGCACCGCGATCGCCACCGCCGCGGTCAACGCGGTGATCGCCGAGATGCGCCGGCTGGACGCCCCGGCGGTCGCGGCGGCTCAGGGACAGCGTCTGCGCGACGCGCTCGACACCGTCCCCGGCGTCGCCGGTGTCCGCGGCCTCGGGCTGTTGCTCGCCGTGGAGTTGGAGGCGGCCAACGCACCGGAGATCTACCGCAAGCTGCTCGACCGTGGGTTGGTCACCAATGCCGTCACGCCGAGCGCGCTGCGCTTGGCACCGCCGATCACCGTGACCGACACCGAGATCGACGAGGCCGTCGGGCTGATCGCCGACGTGCTGGCGGGGGAGGGCTGATGGACGTCCGTCACTTCCTCACCATCACCGACCTCACCGCCGGGGAACTGCGCGAGGTACTCGATCTCGCCGCCCTCGACGCCGCCCGACTCGAACGGCCGCTGGCCGGACAGGGCGCGGCGCTGATCTTCGAGAAGCCATCGGCGCGGACCCGCCACTCCACGGAGATGGCCGTCGTCCAGCTCGGGGGTCACCCGGTCTACACCCGCGGCGATGAGATCGGCTTCGACGTCCGCGAGACCGTCGAAGACGTCACCCGCATCCTGCAGGGGTACCACCGGGTGATCACCGCCCGGGTGTATGACCACGCGGTGCTCGAGCGCATGGTGGCGGTCGCCGAGGTCCCCGTCGTCAACCTGTTGTCGGACCGTTCGCACCCCTTGCAGGCGGTGGCCGACGCACTGACGATGGAGGAGGTGCTGGGCGAGCCGCTCGCCGGTCACACCGTCGCCTGGGTCGGGGACTACAACAACGTGGCCCGCTCGCTCGGTGAGATCACCGTCCTGCTCGGCGGTCATATTCGCTACGGATGCCCGGTCGGCTACGCCGCCGACGACGTCGAGCTGGAGCGCCTCAGCCTGCTCGGGGCCGGGAGCGCCACCCAGACCCATCGCCCGGCCGACGCCGTCGCGTTCGCCGACTTCGTCCACGCCGACACCTGGGTGTCGATGGGGCAGGAGGGCGACACGGCCGAGCGACGCCTGGCGTTCGAGGGCTTCCGGGTCGATCGGGAGCTGATGGACGCCGCCGCGACCGGGGCCCACTTCATGCACTGCATGCCCGCCTACCGCGACATCGAGGTCACCGCCGACGTGTTCGACGGCCCGCGCAGCGTGGCGATCCGCCAGGGCCATCTGCGCCTTCCGGCCGCCCGCGCCGTGCTGGCGTTCCTGCTGGGATGCCGAGCGTGAGCCTCAAGCAGCAGCGCCAGCAGGCGATCGCCCGGCTGATCAGCCAAGACGCGGTCGCCAGCCAACCCCAACTCCTCGAACTGCTCGCCGGCGAGGGCATCAACGCCACCCAGGCGACGGTCTCGCGTGACCTCGACGAGCTCGGCGCGATCAAGGTTCGAGCGCCCGGCGGTCACAGTCTGTACGCGCTGCCCGAGCTCGCCTTCGACCGGTTGGCGCCGTTCGAGCAGCTCCGCCGGGTGCTCGGCGAATGGGTCGGCGATGTTGCCGTCTCGGCCAACATCGTGCTGGTGCGAACCCCACCCGGGTGTGCCCACGTCGTCGCCTCGGCACTCGATCGCAGCGGTCTCGACGGGCTGCTCGGCACCGTGGCCGGCGACGACTCGCTCATGTGCGTCGCCGCCGAGGACACACCGGGCTTCGAGCTGGCCGAGCGTCTCCGCGACCTGGCCGGGCTGGCCACCGGTGGTGCCGGGTGACCGCCGACGGTGGCCACACGCTGTGGCACGGCCGGTTTGCCGGCGGACCCGCCGAGGCCCTGATGGACTACACCGTCAGCCTGCCGTTCGATCGTCGTCTGTGGCGCGAGGACGTCACCGGTTCGCGAGCCCATGTCGGTGGCCTCCTTCGAGCGGGACTGCTCGACGAGACCGAGCACGGTGCCATCGTCGCCGCCCTCGACCAGGTCGCCGACGAGCTGGCGGCCGATCGCTTCGTCTTCGTCCCCAGCGACGAGGACATCCACACCGCCGTCGAGCGGCGCGTCACCGAGCTCGCCGGGCCGGCCGGCGCCAAGTTGCACACCGCCCGCAGCCGCAACGATCAGGTCGCCACCGACCTCCGCCTGTGGTGCAAGCACGGCCTGATCGACGTCGCCCTCCGGGTGGATGGCCTGCAGCGGACGCTGCTCGCCCGGGCCGAGGCGGCCGGCGACACCTATCTGCCTGGCTACACCCACGTGCAGCGGGCACAGCCCGTCCTGCTGGCCCACCATCTGCTGGCCCACGGCTGGGCGCTCGGCCGCGACGTCGACCGGCTGCTCGCCACCGTCGACCGGCTCGACGTCTCGCCGCTGGGTGCCGGTGCGCTGGCGGGCACGTCGCTGCCGATCGACCCCGCCGCCACCGCACACGAGCTCGGCTTCGGCGCGGTGTTCGAAAACTCGCTCGACGCCGTCAGCGACCGCGACTTCGTCGCCGAGGCGCTGTTCGATCTTGCGATGATCGGCATCCACCTGGCCCGGATCGGCGAGGAGTGGGTGCTGTGGACCAGCGACGAGTTCGGGTTCGCCCGGCTCGACGACGCCTATGCGACAGGGTCGTCGATGCTCCCGCAGAAGAAGAACGCCGACATCGCCGAGCTGGCGCGGGGAAAGAGCGGCCGCCTCGTCGGCAATCTCACCGGGCTGCTGGTGACGCTGAAGGGGTTGCCCTTGGCCTACAACCGCGACCTCCAGGAGGACAAGGAACCGCTGTTCGACTCGGTCGACCAGGTGTCGCTGGCACTGGCCGCCCTCACCGGGATGATCGATACGGCCACCTTCGTCCCCGAGCGGATGGCGGCCGCCGCCGATGCCGAGTCGAGCGCGGCGACCGACCTCGCCGAGCACCTCGTGCGGCGGGGCACACCATTCCGCGACGCCCACGCGATCGTCGGCGAGCTGGTCCGCCGTCACCTCGACGAAGGGGTCAGCTTGCATCGGCTGGTGACCGACGACGACCGGCTCGGCCCCGCTGCCGCCGAGCTGGTCGCCCCGGGTGTCGGGGTGCGGCACCGCACCTCCCCGGGTGGGGCCGGGCCACATGCCTTGCCGGCGCAGCTCGCGGCGTTCCGCGCACTGCTCGCTCGCCAGCGCCAGGCGCTGGCGAGCCCATGACCGACCGACGACGACGTCTACCCCGCGCCTTCTTCGAGCGCGACGCCACCGAACTGGCCCCCGACCTCCTCGGCAAGGTGCTCGCCGCCGGGGGGTGTGCGGTCCGCATCGTGGAGGTCGAGGCGTACCGCACCGACGACCCTGCCAGTCACACCCACCGGGGGCCGACACGACGAAACGCGACGATGTTCGGTCCCGGCGGCCACCTTTACGTCTACTTCACCTACGGGATGCACCACTGCGCCAACGTGTCGGCGGGAGACACCGGCGACGGCCAGGGGGTCCTACTCCGCGCCGCCGAACCGCTGAGCGGCCTGGCCCTGATGCGTCGGCGTCGGGACGGCCGACCCGACCGCCAGCTCCTCGATGGTCCTGGCAAGCTCTGCCAGGCATTGGGCATCGATCGCCGACTCGACGGCGCGGATCTGACCGCTCGCGGTGCGGTGACGCTGCTGGATGACGGGACCGGTCCACCCGTAGACCCGCTGGTCGGTCCGCGCATCGGGCTGCGCGTCGGGGTCGACACCCCGTGGCGATGGATCGACCCGCGCACCACGCTGCGGCTCCGCCGGTCCTGACCGCTCAGGTCGCCTCCGCCATCGGCCGGCGATCCCAGTGCATCCAGTAACCGTGTGGATGGCAGCGGGCGAGGTGTTCGACGGTACGGACACCGGCGCGCCAACGGACCAAGGACAACACGGTCTCGTCGATCGGCGACGGGGGGCGGGGGACCCCTTCCACCAGCGCCGGGCTCTCGGCGTACACCCACGACAGGTCACGATTGGCGCCGACCGCGTCGAGCGCAGCGACGTACGCGGCACGCTGACCGGTGGTCAGGTAGCTGAGGACCCAACTGTTGGTCACGACCGGATGGGCACCGGAGGCGTCGGCGATCTCGCCGATCAGATCCGCGGTGTCGGTGACGGCGTCGCCGATGCGCACGTCGAGCCGGCCTGCTCGGGCCCGGGTCCGGGCGAGCGACATGGCGCCGCGGAGACGGGCGAGGCGATCGGCCTGATCGGGCCACACACATGCTTCGAGCCAGCGGGTGGCGTCGTCGTCGAGCACGTCGATCGGTCCGAGGTCGAGCCCGGCGGCGGCGGCCACCGATGGTGTGTGGCGCGGGATCGGCGCGTCGCCACGTATGCCACACACCAGTTCGACCGGCCCGGCGGGCAGCTCGCCACCGGGCTCATAGCGATACGAGTACTCCGCCAGCAGCAGGTTCAATCCGGCGCTGGTGCCGACGTCCACGTGGGCGAGCGGGCCCACCTCGGCCGCGAGCAGACCGAACACGGGCAGGAACAGGGCGCATCGCCCGACCTCGTTGGTCTGGACCCGACGGGTGGCGAGCAACCGGGTGAGCTCGACGCGTCGCCGGCGGCACAGGTCGCGCAGCGCGGGCAGCGCGTCGTCGGTGCGCGGCGTCGGGGACAGGTTGGGGTACCACGCGGCCAGCGGTTCGCCGGTGTCGGCGAGCAGTACGAACTGCACGGCAGCGAACAACGACACCGGGAGGCGCTGGGTCGGTGGCGCGGCGTCGAGGACCGCCATGAGCGTCGGGTCGGCGGCGACACCGCGCGACAGCGCCGAGTACAACGGTGCCCGCTTCGCCGTGGTCTCGGCGAACTCCTCGAACATCCGGCGGCGCGACACCGCGACCACGCTACGGACGGTGCCGATCCCCCGGCGAGCTGCCAGCATGGGCGCTCGCTATGGACCTCCTCGCCGATCTCGATGCCCGCGGGCTGATCCACGACTCGACCAACCGGGATGCGCTCGCCGCCCGACTGGCCACCGGCCCGATCGGCATCTACATCGGTTTCGATCCGACGGCCGACAGCCTGCACGTCGGCCACCTCGTGGGCCAGCTCTACCTGCGACGCTTCCAGCTCGCCGGCCACCGGCCGTTCCCGCTGGCCGGCGGCGCCACCGGCATGATCGGTGACCCCGGCGGGCGCAGCGAGGAACGCAACCTGCTCGATCTCGACACCCTTCGCCACAACGTCGGGTGCATCAAGGTGCAACTCACCAAGCTGCTCGACTTCGAGCCCGGCCCGTATCAGGCCACACTGGTCAACAACGCCGACTGGACGACGGACTTGAGCCTCCTGGCGTTCCTCCGCGACGTGGGGAAGTTCGCCACGGTGAACCAGATGTCGGCGCGCGACTCGGTGCGCAGCCGGCTGCACAGCGACACCGGCATCTCCTACACCGAGTTCAGCTATCAGCTGCTCCAGGCCAACGACTTCCGCCACCTCTACGAGATGCACGGGGTCGAACTGCAGTCGGGCGCCTCGGATCAGTGGGGCAACATCGTCGCCGGGGTCGATCTGATCCGCCGACGGCTCGGCGCCGACGCGTACGGGCTGACCCATCCGCTGATCACCAGGGCCGACGGCGCCAAGATGGGCAAGTCCGTCGATGGCGCCGTGTGGCTTGACCCGGTACGAACCTCGCCCTACCGGTTCCACCAATTCTGGCTCCAGCTCGACGACGAGCTCGTTCCCACCTACCTGCGGATGCTCTCGATGCGCTCGCTCGCCGAGATCGACGCCCTGATCGACGAACAGCGGCAGGCACCCGAGCGTCGGGTGGGTCAGCGTGCGCTGGCCGACGAGATGACGACGCTGGTGCACGGCGCACCGGCCGCCGGTGCCGCCACCGGCGCCGCCACGGTCCTGTTCGGTGGCGATCCGACGACGGTGTCGGCTGACGTGCTGGCGATGCTGGCCCGGGAGATCCCGGCAAGCCGCCACGACGTCGCCGCCCTTGCCGACCCGATCGAGCTCCTCGTGGGCACCGAGCTGGCTTCGTCCAAGAGTGACGCTCGTCGCTTGATCGAGCAGGGCAGCGTCCGGGCCAACGGCATCGTCGTGCAGTCTGACCAGGCACTTCGCGCCGCCAACCTGCTTCACGGCAGGTACGTCCTGCTGCGCAAGGGAAAGCGGAACCATCACCTCGCAGAATTTCTGCCCGACCAAGGTTGACGCACCCACGGGGCATCGCTAGCGTACTCACTCGCCCCTGGCGCAGGTTCACGAACCGCACCAAGGGCAACCGGCACCAACGCCGAGCCGATCCGGCTGAATCAGCCTGGCCGGCGAGTGCCCGAGCTTCGGCTCCTTGAAAACGGAAGAGAAGACGAATGCCAGTGCGGGCAGCGAGCCCGACTTCGGTCGAGCGACGCTGTCTGTCAATTCATGATGATCGGTTCCCGCCGATCATCGAACGAAGTGGTCGGCCTTGCGCCGACCGATTCGAGAGCAGGACGTCCGAAGCCAGTGGCCAGGTGCTTGCACCTGTTGGCGACGGATACCTCTCTCACAACTTTTTGTTGGAGAGTTTGATCCTGGCTCAGGACGAACGCTGGCGGCGTGCTTAACACATGCAAGTCGAACGAGGTCCATGCAGCTTGCTGCGGACGACCGAGTGGCGAACGGGTGCGTAACACGTGAGGAACCTGCCCCGGACTCCGGAATAACAGATGGAAACATCTGCTAATACCGGATGCCGTCTGGATGTCACCTGACGACCAGACGAAAGAATTTCGGTCCGGGAGGGCCTCGCGGCCTATCAGCTTGTTGGCGAGGTAACGGCTCACCAAGGCATCGACGGGTAGCTGGTCTGAGAGGATGATCAGCCACACTGGGACTGAGACACGGCCCAGACTCCTACGGGAGGCAGCAGTGGGGAATCTTGCACAATGG
>JBKEAH010000304.1:0-9705 GCA_047972065.1 Desertimonas sp. | reverse complement strand
TGGGGTGTTACGTGCGGTACTTGTCGATGGTGGCGGTGAGACGTTGGAAGACCTCGTCGGGGTGGCCCTCGCCTTCGACGGTCGCCAACCGGTCGTTGCGGCCGTAGAACTCGATCAGCGGCGCCGTCTGCTCCTCGTACAGATCGAGCCGGCGGTTGACCGCGTCGGGGGTGTCGTCGTCGCGCTGCATGACATCACCACCACAGACCTCGCAGATCCACGGCTGGCGCTCGGCCCCGGTCGCCGTGTAGTTGGTGCCACAGTCGCGGCAGACCCGGCGGGCCGAGATGCGAGCGAGCACGACCTCGCGCGGCACGTCCAGGTCGACACACACGTGGAGGGGCCACTCGACGATCAGCTCGTCAAGCGCCTCGGCTTGCGCCACCGTGCGCGGGAACCCGTCGAGGATGTACCCCCGGGTGGCCGCATCGGCGCGCCGCAGACGCTCGTCGACCAGACCGATCATGATCTCGTCACCGACCAGCCCGCCGGCGTCCATGACCTCCTTGGCCATGATCCCGAGCTCGGTCTGCTCACGCACGGCGGCACGCAACATGTCGCCGGTCGACACGTGCGGCACGACGTAGTGGCGCGACAGACGAACACACTGCGTTCCCTTACCGGCGCCTTGGCGACCGAGGATGACGATGCGAGCCCCGGGGATCACGACCGCCCCGCAGTCTGCCAGTGCGACCCACACCCAAACGAATGACAGCCCGCCGCCAGGGCGGCGCCGGCGTGGTGCCGGGCAGGGCCGGAGGGCATCACAGCGCGCACGTCGGAACCTGAAACAAGCGGACCGCGACCACAGGTGGCCGGAGCGCCAGCGGAGGTCGCCGGCGCGCCGGCCTGCGTGGCCGGGGAACGCTTGCTATTTGAGGAATCCCTCGTAGTTGCGCAACATCAGCTGGCTGTCGATCTGGCGCATCAGCTCGAGGGCCACACCGACCGCGATCAGGATGCTGGTCCCGGCGAAACCGAACGTGTTGATGTTGCCCGCCCACAACAGCAGGTACGGCAACAGGGCGATGACGGCGATGAACACGGCACCGGGCAGCGTGATCCGGTTGACGACCCGCGCCAGGTAGCGCTCGGTCTGCGGACCCGGGCGGACGCCGGGGATGAACCCGCCCTGGCGACGGATCTGGTCGGCCTGACGAACCGGGTCGAACGCGATCGAGTTGTAGAAGTAGGCGAAGGCGATGATCATCAGGCCGAACAGCGCCATGTAGACGAGGTTCTGGCTGTTGATGATGTAGGTGTCGACCTGCCGGGCCAGCCAGGCCCGCCAGTTGTCCGGATCGCTGGACCCACCGATCACGTTCGAGAAGATCACCGGCAGCAGCAGGATCGAACTGGCGAAGATGATCGGGATCACCCCGGACTGGTTGACCTTCAACGGGATGTAGGTGTTCTGACCGCCGTACATCCGCCGACCGACCACCCGTTTGGCGAACTGCACCGGGATTCTTCGTTGGCCTAGCTCGACGAACACGACCGCCACGATGATGGCGATCGACAGCACCACCATCGCCGCGAACCAGAACCACTTGTTGACCTCGAGGATCGAGTAGAAGCCGTAGGGCAGGCTCGACACGACCGATGCGAAGATCACCATCGACATGCCGTTGCCGATGCCGCGCTGGCTGATCAGCTCACCAAGCCACATCAACAGGGCCGTGCCCGCCACCAGCGTCGGGATGACGAGGTAACCACGGGGCCACAACCCGTCGGGCAGCAGCGGCACCGTCGGCGCCGCCCCGGAGGTGAAGAAGGCCTGTCCCCGACCGGTCCCGAAGATGTAGGTGAGGCCAGTCGCCTGCAACGTCGCCAGGGCGATCGTCACGTACCGCGTGTACTGGGTGATCTTGCGCTGACCGACCGCACCCTGTTGCTGGAGCTCCTCGAGCTTGGGGATCACCACACCGAGGATCTGCATGATGATGCTCGACGTGATGTAGGGCATGATCCCGAGCGCGAAGATCGAGAAGGACGCGAAGGCGCCACCCGAGAACAGCTGCATGAAGCCCAACGCACCCTGCGTGTCGGCCGAGGCGCGCAGCTGCTCGACGGCGACGGTGTCGATGCCGGGCACGCGAATGGCGACGCCGAGGCGGTAGAGCACCACCATCGCCATCGTGAAGAGGATCTTGTTGCGAAGGTCCTCGATCTTGAAGACGTTCTTCAGGTTGGAGAGCACATCAGCCCCGGAGGGTCAGCGGTTGGTGAACTGGTTGCCCTTGGCCGCCGGGCGACCGGCCTTGCCCTCGCCCCGGAACGGGAGCGGGACCAGCGTGACGGTACCCCCGGCGGACTCGATCGCCGAGCGGGCGGCCGCCGAGACGGCGTGGGCGTGGACGTCGAGCTTCGAGGACAGCTCACCACGGGCGAGCACCTTGATGTAGGCGTTCTTGCGAACCTTGCCGTGGGCCGCCAACACGTCGGCGTCGATGACACCGTCGCGCGCCGAGCCGGCCAGCTCCTCGAGGGTGTCGAGGTTGATCGCCTGGTACTCCACGCGGAACGGGTTGGTGAAGCCCTTCAGCTTGGGCACGCGCTGCTTGAGCGGCATCTGGCCGCCTTCAAAGCCGCGAGCCACCGTGTTGCGGGCGCGCTGACCCTTGGTGCCACGGCCGGCGGTCTTGCCGCCCTTGCCGCCGATGCCGCGTCCGACGCGCTTGCGCGACGAGCGAGACCCGGGTGCGGGTGCGAGGTCGTGGACCTTCATCAGTCCTCCTTGACCGCGTCGGCGACCTCGATGAGGTGGGGGACGCGGGCGATCATGCCCCGGATCTCGGGGCGGTCCGGCAGCGTGTTGGTCTGGCCGATGCGGCCGAGCCCGAGGGCGCGCAGCGTCCCGCGCGCCTTGGGCTTGACCCCGATGGCCGACTTGACCTGGGTGACGGTCAACTCGCTCATGCCACGGGTTCCTTGTCGACGTGCCCACCGTTGCGCTGACGCTCCTCGTAGGCGCGCAGCATGCCCTTGGGCACGAACTGGTCGGCGGGGAGGCCCCGGCGCTTGGCGACCTCGTCGGGGCGCTGCAACGCCTTGAGCCCGGCGATCGTGGCGCGGGCGACGTTGATGTGGTTGGCCGAACCCAACGACTTGCACAGGATGTCGTGCACCCCGGCCTCCTCGAGGATGATCCGGGCGGCACCACCGGCGATGACCCCGGTACCGGGGGCGGCCGGCTTCATCAGCACCCGCCCCGCACCGGTGACCCCGATGATCGGGTGGGTGATGGTCGACCCGGCCAGCGGCACCTCGAAGAGGTTGCGCTTGGCCTCCTCAGTGCCCTTCTGGATCGCCAGGGGCACCTCCTTGGCCTTGCCGTAGCCGAGCCCGACGCGGCCGCTGCCGTCACCGATCACCACCAGGGCGGTGAACGAGAAGCGGCGGCCACCACGCACGACCTTGGCGACGCGGTTGATCGTGATCACCCGCGACTCGCGCAGCCCACCCTCGTTGTCGGACTGCTGGTTGTGTTGGTTGTGCTGGTTGCGGGGAGCGTTGCTGTAGCTCATGTGCGTTCTCGACTCCTCAGAATTCCAGGCCGGCGTCGCGGGCGGCGGCGGCGAGGGCGGCGATGCGCCCGTGGTACAGGAAGCCGCCGCGATCGAACACGACCTGACCGACACCGGCCGCCTTGGCCCGCTCGGCGACGAGCTGGCCCAACCGGGTGGCGGCGTCGACGGTGCCACCGGCGCCGGCGGCGCGCTGGTCGGCCTCGGTGGTCGACGCCGAGGCGACCGTGCGGCCGGCGTCGTCGTCGATCACCTGGGCGACCAGGTGCTTGTTGGAGCGGTGCACGGCCAGGCGGGGACGCTCGGCGGTGCCGTGAATCTTCTTGCGCACCCGACGATGGCGGGTGAGGCGGGAGTTCCGCCGTGCAGCAGCGATGGAGGTCATGAGTTGATGCTCCTGAACATGCGAGCGAACGAGCGCCAGCGAGCGAGCGGCCAGGAACGGCCTGCGTGGCCGGAAAACGCCATGGTCGTCACTTCTTACCTGCCTTGCCGGCCTTGCGCAGCACGCGCTCGCCGGCGTAGCGAACACCCTTGCCCTTGTAGGGCTCGGGCTTGCGGATGGAGCGGATGTCGGCGGCCACCTGGCCGACGACCTCCTTGTCGATGCCGTTGACCACGATCTGGGTCGCCGCCGGCACGTCGAAGGTGATCCCCTCGGGCGCCTTGACGTTCACGGGATGGCTGAAGCCGAGCGCGAGACGGATGGCGTTGGGCCCCTGGGCCTCGGCCCGATAGCCGACACCGACGATCTCGAGGCTCTTGTGGAAGCCGTCGGTGACACCGATGACCATGTTGTTGACGAGGCTGCGGGTCAGGCCGTGAAGGGCCTTGTTCTCGCGCTCGTCGTTGGGACGCTCGACGACCAGGTCATCGTCGACCCGGGTGACGGCGATGCCGGCGGGAAGGGTGCGCGACAGCTGGCCCTTGGGCCCCTTCACGGTGATGTCGCTGCCGTCGATCGTGATGTCGACGCCACTGGGGACCGGGATGGGAGCTTGACCGATACGAGACATGTCAGTTCGCTCCGATCACCACACGTAGCAGAGGACTTCGCCGCCCACGTTGCGCTTGCGCGCCTCGCGGTCGGTCATCAGCCCGTGGCTGGTGGACAGGACGGCGACCCCGAGGCCGCCTTGGACGCGGGGCACGGCGGTGGCTTTGCGGTACACCCGCAGGCCGGGCGTCGAGATGCGCTGGATGCCCATGATCGTGCGGTCGCGGTCGGGTGAGTACTTCATCTGGATGGTCAGCACGTCCCCCACGCCCTTGGGCGCCGGGGCGACGTCGAACCCGCCGATGTAGCCCTCGCGCTGGAGGACCTCGGCCAGCGCCACCTTCTGCTTGGAGCTCGGCATGCGCACCTCGTCGTGCATCGCCGTGTTGGCGTTGCGGACACGGGTGAGCATGTCGGCGATGGGATCGGTCATCATCTCAGGTTCCTCCTCTCACCAGCTCGACTTCGTCAGACCGGGGATCTCGCCGGCGTGGGCCAGCTCGCGCAGGCACACACGGCAGAGGCCGAACTTGCGGAACACCGAGCGTGAGCGGCCGCAACGGCGGCAGCGGGTGTAGGCGCGAACCTTGAACTTGGGGGTCCCGGCGGCCTTGTTGATCAGTGCTTTCTTGGCCATCTCGACCTACTTCCTCTTGCCGCGAACGGGACCACGGCGGCGGCGCTGTTTGGGGGCGGGGGCGTTGGGATCGTTCGCCTGCCGGAACGGGAACCCAAAGGCGTCGAGCAGGGCTCGTCCGGCCTCGTTGGTCGTCGCGGTGGTCACGATGGTGATGTCCATGCCGCGGTTGGTGTCGATCTTGTCGTAGTCGATCTCGGTGAACACGGTCTGGTCGTTGAGGCCGAACGTGTAGTTGCCCCGCCCGTCCCACGACTGCGGGGGCAGACCCCGGAAGTCACGGATGCGCGGGATGGCGACGGCGATCAGACGGTCGAGAAACTCCCACATGCGGTCCCCGCGCAGGGTGACCTTGGCCCCGATCGATTGGCCCTCGCGGAGCTTGAAGCCGGCGATCGAGGTCTTGGCCTTGGTGACGATCGGCTTCTGACCGGCGATGGCGGTGAGATCGGCAACGGCGCTCTCGAGCAACGATGGCTGCTGGGTGGCCTTGCCGACGCCCATGTTGATGACGATCTTCTCGATCGTCGGCACCTGCATCACGTTGGTGACGCCGAGCTGCTGGCGCAGGTTGGCCTTCACCGTGTCGGTGTACTTCTGCTTCAGCCGGGGCACCGGCCGCTCGATCACGGCGGTCGCGCCGACGTCTTCGCCGAGCCCGTTCACTTCGTCGCTCACTTGATGGCCTCCGTCTTGCCGCCGCCGAGCTTGGCGACACGGACCTTCTTGCCGTCGGCGCCGATCTCATAGCCGACGCGAACGGGCTTGCCCTTGTGCACGAGCATCACGTTGGACACGTGGATCGGCATGTCACGATCGATGATCCCGGCCTGCTCGTTCGCTCGCCGCGCCTTGGCGTGCTTCGACGCCGTGTTGACACCGCTGACGATCACCTTGTCGGCGTCGGGCAGCACGCGCAGCACCTCGCCCTGCTTGCCTTGATCCTTGCCGGTGATCACCTGCACGGTGTCACCCTTCTTGATACGCACTAGATGACCTCCGGGGCCAGCGACACGATGCGCATGAAGCGCCGATCACGCAGCTCACGGCCGACCGGTCCGAAGATGCGGGTGCCGCGAGGCGTGAGGTCGTCCTTGATCAGCACGGCCGCGTTCTCGTCGAAGCGGATGTAGCTGCCGTCGGGACGACGCTTTTCCTTCTTGGTGCGCACGACGACGCACTTGACGATCTCGCCCTTCTTGACGCCGGCACCGGGGATGGCGTCTTTGACGGTGGCGACGAACACGTCGCCGATCGAGGCGTAGCGGCGGCGGGTGCCACCGAGCACCTTGATCACGAGGACCTCCTTGGCGCCGCTGTTGTCGGCGACGCGGAGGCGTGACTCCTGTTGGATCATCGGGGGCCCGTCCTCACTTCGCCCGCTCGACGACGTCGGTGACGCGCCAGCGCTTCTGCTTGGACAGGGGCCGGGTCTCCATCACGCGGACCTTGTCGCCGATGTTGACGTCGTTGGTCTCGTCGTGGGCGTACAGCTTCTTCGTCTGGAGAACGAACTTGTTGTACTTGGGGTGCCGGACCCGCTCGATCACGGCGACGACCGCCGTCTTGTCCATCTTGTTGGACACGACGGTCCCCTCGCGGACCTTGCGAGCGGCTCGCTCGCTCGACTCCACCTCGTCGCTGGCGCTCCCGCGCTGATGGTCTCGTTCGCTCGAAACTCGCTCGCTCGACTCCACCTCGTCGCTGGCGCTTCCCTCGGTGGCCGTCACCACGGTGGTGTTCTCTTCACTGCTCATTGGGCGGCCTCGATCTCGCGCTGGCGGATGTAGGTGTTGATGCGGGCGATCCGGCGACGGACCTTGCGCAGCTCGGCGGTGTTCTCGAGCTGCCCCGTGGCATTGCGGAAGCGCAGGTTGAGCGCCTCCTGCTTGGTCTCGCGGAGCTCCTCGATGAGGTCACCGAGGCTGAGCTCCACGAGGTCGTTGTTCTTCGGCATCTCAGAACACCTCTTCCCGAGTGACGACGCGGGCCTTGATCGGCAGCTTCTGAATCGCCTTGTTGAGCGCGATCCGCGCCTGCTCCTCGTTGGGGAACGAGAGCTCGAACAGGATCCGGCCGGGCTTGACGACGGCGACCCACAACTCGGGGTTGCCCTTGCCCGAGCCCATGCGGGTCTCGGCGGGCTTCTTGGTCACCGGCTTGTCCGGGAAGATGTTGATCCAGACCTTGCCACCTCGCTTGATGGCACGGGTCATGGCGATACGGGCGGCCTCGATCTGGCGGGCGGTCAGCCAACCCGGCTCGAGCGCCTGGATGCCGTACTCGCCGAACGCCAGCGAGCTGGCACCCTTGGTCAGACCCTTGGTCCGGCCGCGATGGTGCTTGCGGTGGGCGACCTTGCGGGGCATCAGCATGGCGTCAACTCCTCTCAGTCGTCACCGCGAAAGTGCGGCGTCTCGTGGCCCTCATGGGTCCGGCGGGCGATGTCCTCTTCCTCGTCGAGCAGCTTCTCCAACTCGGGATCGGCCTCCTTGACGAGCGGCGCCGTCTCGGGCTCGGCCTCGGCGGCCTTGCGCACGGCCGACGACACGACACGCCGGGGCTCACCGGCCTGGCCGGAGGTCTCGCCGACGGCCATCGCCGCCTCACGCTGGATCTTGTCGTCGTTGGTCGGCTTGTAGGGGAGGATGTCCCCCTTGTAGAGCCACACCTTCACACCGACCCGGCCGCTCGTGGTGCGGGCCTCGCGGAAGCCGTAGTCGATGTCGGAACGCAACGTGTGCAGGGGCACCCGACCCTCGCGGTACCACTCGGTGCGGCTCATCTCGGCGCCACCCAGGCGACCCGAGCACTGCACGCGGATCCCGAGGGCGCCGGCACGCTGGGCGTTCTGCACGGCGCGCTTCATGGCCCGCCGGAAGGCGATGCGGTTGGCGAGCTGGTCGGCGACGCCCTGGGCGATCAACGCGGCGTCGAGCTCGGGGCTCTTGATCTCGACGATGTTGAGCTGCACCTTGGGATTGCCGGTGATCTTGGTGATGATCGCCCGGAGCTCGTCGGCCTGGGCACCACGGCGACCGATCACGATGCCCGGACGGGCGGTGTGGACGTCGACGCGGACCTTGTCACGGGTGCGCTCGATCTCGATGCGGCTGATCGCCGCCGACTCCATGCGGCGCATGATCGCGTCGCGGATCTTCCAGTCCTCGGTCAGGTAGTCCTTGTACTGGCGCTCCGAGAACCACCGGCTCTTCCAGTCGGTGGTGACACCGAGACGGAAGCCGTACGGGTTGATCTTCTGACCCATTATCGATGTCCTCCGTCGCTCGAAACTCGCTCGGTCGGATGCGCCTCGTCGCCGGCGCCTCCCTTGGCGCGCTCGGCCGAACCGGTGATCTGGTTCATGACTCGTCTTCCTTGTCGGCCGCGGGGGGCTCGTAACCGGCCGCCTCGGCGCTCTCGACGGTGTCGAAGAACAGCTCGGCGATGGTGATGTCGTAGTAGCGGCCGCCCGGGACGTGGTACATCTTCGAGCTGGCGTTGCCCTTGATGTCGTACCCGTCGGGGGTCGACCCGTCGGCCGGGGCAGCGACCGCACCGGGCGGCACCTCGATGCCGGAATCCTCCGCGCTGGCGGCGACGTCTTCGCCGCTGGGCGCGTCGTCGGTGCTCGGCTCGTCGCGGTCGGCGACCGCCTCACCGGTTTCGGGGCTGGCGACGTCGTCGACATCCGCGAGACCCGTGACCTCGGTTGCCTCGTCGGCGGCGCCTTCGTCGGTCTCGAACTCGTCGACCTCCACCTCATCGGTTGAGGCGCCATCGCCGTCACGAAGGCCCTGCGCCCGCTGGCGGCTGCGCTCGACACGGTCGCGGCGCGACTGGGCGCTGGTGCCGGCCCGGCGACGAGCGGTCGGCGAACCGGCCTGCTGGCGGGCCTGGAGGACCTCCAGGCGATCATCGGACAGCCGGGTCACGACGACCGTGATGTGGCAGGTGCGCTTGCGGATCCGGGTGGCGCGGCCGCGGGCCCGGGGACGGAAGCGGCGCAGCGTCGGGCCCTCGTCGGCGTACGCCGCGAGCACGAACAGCTCGTCGGCCTCCTGGGCGTCGTTGTGGATGGCGTTGGCGACGGCACTGGCCAGCACCTTGCGGACGTCTTGGGCGACGTCACGGGTGGTGAATTGGAGCACCTCGTCGGCGCGACGCACATCGAGACCACGGATGAGGTCGAGCACCTCGCGGGCCTTGTAGGCCGAGCCGCGCAGATACTTGGCGGTCGCCTTGGTGGTCGGCTGCCCCTCGGGGACGAGCAGTGCACCCTCGTTCAACTTGGGACCGGTCATGACCGAGGTCCTCCGATGGGAGCGAACGGAGCGCCGGCGGAGCGAGCGGACAGCAACGGCCGCCGTGGCCGGGGAACGCAGATGATGGTCATCGACGCTTGGCCCCCTTCTCCATCCCAGCGTGGAACTTGAAGGTCCGCGTCGGGCTGAACTCGCCGAGCTTGTGGCCGACCATCGACTCGGTGACGTACACCGGGACGTGCTTGCGGCCGTCGTGGACGGCGATGGTGTGGCCGACCA
>JBKEAH010000144.1:0-20114 GCA_047972065.1 Desertimonas sp. | reverse complement strand
ACTGGGGCCCGAACGCTACTTCGGCCCCGCTGGCGTCACCCCGTGGCGAGGCCCCTGCGCCGGGCAATTCTTGCGGAGCCGGGTTTCGGTGGGTACGGTCGTCGGCGGCGGGTCAGAAGCTCGAGGGACCCCGGCGGTGCCTTCCAACGGCGGAAGTGAGACAGACAATGAACACGGCGGAACACACACGGCGGCGACGCGCCCCTCGCCTGGTCGCGACGATGTTGGCCCTTGTCGCCGTATTGGCCGTCGGGACCACCGCCGAGGCGGCCGAGATCCCCAACGCGATCTCCTCGGTGAGCATCCGCGAGACCGATGGGCAGGACTGGGAGACGATGACGCTCGACCTCGCCTGGTCGGTCCCCGACAGCGCCAGCGGCGGTGACCACTTCACCCTCCAGCTTCCAGCGGCGCTGCAGGCCGCGACATCGGGCTTCGACCTGCTCGCCCCCGACGGGGTGACCGTCGTGGCGCGCGCCACGGTCAACAACACGACGGGGATGGTGACCTTCACCCTCACCGACTACGCCAACACCCACAACCACGTCGGCGGGACCGCGTTCTTCACGGCGGCGTGGCGCAGCGTGCCCGCCGCAGGCAACGACCGCCTCACCTTCGTCACCAACGACCGGGACTTCACCGACACCTACACCGTCAACGCGGGCGTCGGCATCAACCGGACGCTCCCCCGCAAGTACAGCGGGTGGGCCGACATCACCGATCAGGGCATCGTCACCCCCGGCGGCTCGCAGCTGTGGCGGATCGACACCCCGGTCGGGCTGCACCCGGCCGGCTCGATCACCTTCCAGGACAACGCCGGGGCCGGCTGGACGATCGACTGCGGGTCGTTGCAGGTGCGCGAGTACCTCGAGTCGGACCTGAGTCCCACCGGCGACACCGGCGGACGACCCCACACCGTGCTCGCCGCCGGCGACTACCACTTCACCACCGCCTGTTCGACCAGCGGGTTCACCCTCGTGATCGATCGGGCATCGGCGGCCCGCTCGCTGTTCCAGGTGCGCTACAGCGGCACCCTGACCGACGGCGCGACCGGCCGGGTGTACACGAACTCGGCCACGATCACCACCACATCAGGTTCGTGGACCCGCAGCTCGAACCTCGAGCGGACCAACTCCGGCGGTGACGGCAGCGGCAACACGACGACCACGACGACCAGCACGACGACGACGACCACCACCACCACCACGACCACCACGACCACCACGGTGCCGGACACGACCACGACCACCGTGGCCGACACCACGACCACCGTCGACGACACCACGACCACCGTGGCCGACACCACGACGACCGTCGACGACACCACGACCACCGTGGCCGAGACGACCACGACCGCGGCACCGACCACCGCCGCACCGACCACCGCCGCACCGACCACCGCGGCACCGACGACCGCGCCACCGGCGGGTCCGACTACCGACACCGGCGAGCCCACCACCACGGTCGACGTCGGGGGCGTCACCGAGACCACGCCACCACCGGCGCCACCGGCGCCAGCCCCCGCACCGGCACCGGCACCGGCACCGGTCGTGCCCAGCGGCACCCTGCCCCGCACCGGTGACGCCGACGCCGACATCGCCATCACCGCCGCCCTGCTGACCACGCTCGGCGCGGCCGCGATGTTGATCGCCCGTCGACGCCATCCGGTCTCGGGCTGACCAGACGAGCGAACCGGCGGGGCGACCACGCGTGATGGTCGCCCCGCCGATCGGCGTCAGAACCGTCCGAGCTGTTCGAGCCGTAGCGTCGGGGCCCCCTCGGTCCCGGCGACGGTGAGATCGACGACGGCGACGAACCGCCACTCGCCGTCGCCGTCGGGGTCGACCAAGCGCTGTGTCACCACCCAGCGATCGGGTTCGGTGGTGATCGTCACGTACGCCGACGACCGGGCGTCGGCATCGATCCCGATGGCGTCGTAGTCGGCCCAGTACTCGACCATCGCGTCCTGCAACGCCTCGACCGTCCACCCGCTGCGCTCGGCCAGGGTCTCCCACGACCGGGCCGCCAGCAGCTCGACCCAGCCGAACGCGGCGGTCCGCACGCTGGTCCGCCAGGCGTCGGGGGGCCAGCGTCGCGCGCCGGCGGGCGCCTCGGGAGCGAGATGATCGTGCACCGGCGCCCCGGCCAGCCGGGCCCACTCGTCGAGCAGGGTCGCGTCGGTGGCGCGGATCAGCTCCCCCAACCACTCGACGACGTCTTCGAGCTCGTCGCAGTAGACCGAATCGGGCAGCGACCGGTCGAGGGCTCGCCAGGCGTCGGTGAGGTACCGCAGCACCAGACCCTCGCTGCGCTCGAGGCGGTACCGGCCGACGAAGGTGGCAAAGCTGTCGCCGCTCTCCATCATCTCGCGCACGATCGACTTGGGTGACGGCTCGACCCGCAACCACGGATGATGACCGACATAGGTCGCGTAGCAGACCTCGACCAGCTCGGCCAGCGGCTTCGGGTAGGTGACCGAGTCGAGACGCTCCATCCGTTCCTCATAGGGCACCCCCTCGGCCTTGAGCCGGGCCACCTCGGCGCCCTTGGCCGCGTTGAGCTGCGCCATCAACACCTGGCGGGGATCGTCGAGCACCGACTCGACCACGCTCACCACATCGGCGACATAGCCCGGTTCTTCTCGATCGAGGGTGGCGATCACCTCGATGGCAAAGGGCACCAGCGGCGACGAGAACCGCAACGCGCCGGCCTCGCCGTCGCCTTCGACCAGCGACCCGACCCGCACCCCGACGCACCGGCCGGACTCGTCGCGCCGACGTTCGGCGACGCCCGCCGCCTCGAGGCTGCGGTACACCGCGATCGCCCGACGCTGATGATGGCGGCGACGCCGCTCGTCGTCGTGGTTGGTGCGCAGCAGGTGCTTGAGCGCGTTCGGACCATCGGGCCGGGCCAGCACGCTGGCGACCAGATCGGGGGTCACCCGGAACCGCGACGTCAAGGGTTCGGGCGCCGCCGACACCAGCTTGTCCATCGTCGCCTCGTCGTAATGGACGAACCCGTTCGGTGGGCTGGACTTCCTGACCTTGCGACGAGCCTTGGGGTCATCACCGGCGCGCGCCAGCGCCCGCTCGTTGTCGATGACGTGATCCGGGGCCTGCACCCACACGTGGCCGTCCGGGTCGAACCCGGGCCGGCCGGCCCGACCGGCGAGCTGGTGGAACTCCCGGGCGGTGAACCGCCGCACCCGGGTGCCGTCGAACTTGGTGAGCGCGGTCATCAACACGGTGCGGATCGGGATGTTGACACCGACCCCCAGGGTGTCGGTCCCACAGATGACCGGGAGCAGGCCCTGGGCCGCCAGCCGCTCGACCAGCCGGCGGTACCGCGGCAGCATCCCGGCATGGTGCACCCCGACCCCGTTGCGGACCAGCCGGTCGAGGGTGGCGCCGAACCCGCGGGCCAGCCGCTCGCCGGCCATCGCCTCGGCGATCGCCTCTCGCTGCGAGCGCGTGGTGACGTTGAGGTTGACGAGCGCCTGGGCCCGCTCGATGGCGGCAGCCTGGTTGGCGTGCACGACGTACACCGGGGTCAGCCCGTCCTCGACCGCCTCGCGAACGCTGTCGGCCACCGGGGTGTCACGCCAGCGGTGATACAGCGGGGTCGGGCGCTCCACCGAGGTCACCTCGGTCACCGTGCGACCCGAGCGCTGCTCGAGATCGGCGACGATCGCGGTGGTGTCGCCGAGGGTCGCCGAGGCCAGCAGCATCTGGCAACCGGTCAGCTCGAGCAGCGGAACCTGCCAGGCCCAGCCACGGTCGCCATCGCCGTAGTAGTGGAACTCGTCGAGACAGGCGAACCCGAAGTCGCTGACGGGCCCGGTCACCAGGGCATGGTTGGCGAGCACCTCGGCCGTGCAGACCAGCACCGGGGCATCGGCGTTGATGGCGGCATCACCGGTGGCGAGGCCGACCTCGGCGGCGCCGAGCAGGTCGACCAGGTCGAAGAACTTCTCGGCCACCAGCGCCTTGATCGGTGCCGTCCACACCGCCCGACGACCGGCGTTGCGCGCCAGCAGCACGCCGGCCACCCCGACCAGGCTCTTGCCCGAACCGGTCGGCGTCGCCAACACCACGTGATCGCCCGCCGCCAGCGCGAACGCCGCCTCCTCCTGGTGCGGGTAGAGCGCTCGGCCGCCGTCGGCGGCCCAGCCGGAGAAGGCGTCGAGCACCGCCAGCGGGTCGGCGCCGACCGGCGGCAGGAGGTCGGCGAGCGCAGCCACGCCCCCAAGTGTGGACGACGAACCGGGGTCAGACCCCGTTCGTCCCGTTCCGCCCGTCGCCGATCGGTGCCCCCCCAGGGGCTCGAACCCTGAACCAATGGATTAAAAGTCCACTGCTCTTCCATTGAGCTAGAGGGGCGAGCGTCTCAGCGTAGAGGCCACGAACCGGCGTCACCCGGCGTACCGTCGAGCGGATGACCAACCCCGCGGCAACCGAACGTGCGTTGTTGTGTGACCTCCTCGACGACCTCGGCCCCGACGCGCCCACCCTGTGTGGGGACTGGACGACACGCGACCTGGCCGCACACCTCGTCGTGCGGGACCGACGACCGGATGCCGGACCCGGCATCGTCACTCCGCTGCTTGCCGGCTACAGCGAGAAGGTGAGGGTCACCGAGACGGAACGGCCGTACTCGCAGATCGTCGAGCGGGTGCGCTCGGGCCCGCCGCGCTGGTCCCCGATGCGCATCGATCACGTGAACACCGTCGTCAACACCGTCGAGTTCTTCGTCCACCACGAAGACGTCCGTCGAGCACGACCGGGCTGGACGTCACGATCACTCGACGCGACCCTCGAGCGCACGCTGGTCCGGCTGGTCTCGGGACCGATGTTCAAGCTGCTCGCCCGGCGGTCGCCGGTCGGGATCAGCATCGAGCCCAACGGGCACCCCGGCACTCGCTTGAAGGACGACGACCCCACCGTCGCGATCGTCGGACCCGTCGGCGAGATCGTGCTGTTTCTCTTCGGCCGTCAGACGGTGGCCGAGGTGGCGCTCGAAGGCCCCGGCGCGACGGTGGACCTGTTGCGCACCGTCGAGCTGGGGATCTGACCGCCGGGCAGTGGTCACCCGGGCGGCGCGGGCCGTTAGCGTCCGGTCATGAACCCGCC
Organism: Desertimonas sp.; assembly: GCA_047972065.1. Lineage (GTDB taxonomy): Bacteria > Actinomycetota > Acidimicrobiia > Acidimicrobiales > Ilumatobacteraceae > JALZMG01. The sequence goes on along the minus strand of JBKEAH010000144.1, from coordinate 14,985 downwards.
GGAGTTGCACGGATCGATCCTCGGGACTCGGGTGCTGCGCACCGAGGACCCGGCGCTGCTGACCGGGTCGAGCCGCTACGTCAACGATCTGGTTCTGCCCGGTGCGCTCCGGGCGGTGTTCGTGCGGTCCGAGATGGCCCACGCCCGGCTCGACGCCGTGCACGTCGACGACGCCCGCGCCGTGCCGGGGGTCGTCACCGTGTACACCGCGGCGGACCTCGGGGTTGCCCCGCATCACGGATTCGTCACCGTCCATCCCGACTTCGCCCGACCACCGCTGGCCGACGGGCTGGTCCGCTTCGTCGGCGAACCGATCGCATTGGTGATCGCCGAGTCGGTCACCGCCGCCGCCGACGGCGCCGCCGCCGTGTGGGCGGACTACGACGTCCGCCCGGCGGTGACCGATCCCGAGGCCGCGCTCGCCGAGGGTGCCGTGCTGGTGTTCGAGGGACACGGCTCCAACCAGGCCGTGGTCGACACCGCCGCGGACCCCGTCGACCTGGAGACCGATGGCGCCGTTGTCGTGCGCGGCCGCTACCTCAACCAGCGCGTCGCGGTCGTACCGATGGAGCCGAACTCGTGTGCGGCCGTCCCCGCCGACGACGGGACGCTGACGTTCTACGCGTCCACCCAGATGCCCCACGGTCTGCACGTCCAACTGGCTCACGCCCTGGGCGTCGAGCGCGACCGGATCCGCGTCATCTGCCCGCAGGTCGGCGGCGGGTTCGGCGGCAAGGCCGGTCTGTGCTCCGAGTACTCCGCCGTGTCGGCGGCCGCGCTCGCGCTCGGCCGCCCGGTGGTCTGGCACCCCTGGCGCGGCGACGACCTGACCGGCCAGCCCCACAGCCGTGGCCAGGTGCAGTACGCCGAGCTCGGGGCGACACCCGATGGCACCTTCACCGGACTACGGGTTCGGTTGGTCGGCGACGCCGGTGCGTACCCGACCGTCGGAGCCTTCCTGCCGGCGGGGACCAAGCGGATGTCCAACGGCACCTATCGCTTCCCCGCCATTCAGTTCGACGTCGCGGTGGCGGTGACCAACACCACACCGATGGGGGCCTACCGCGGGGCGGGTCGTCCCGAAGCCACCGCGCTGCTCGAGCGGTTGGTCGACCACGCCGCCCACGAGTTGGGCATCGACCCGATCGAGCTGCGCAAGCGCAACTTCCTGTCCCGCGACAGCTTCCCGTTCCAGACGCTCACGGGTGTCACCTACGACAGCGGCGACTACGACACCCCCCTCGACGTCGCGGCCCGCGAGATCGACTATGCGGCGCAGCGCTCCGAGCAGGAGGCCCGTCGTCAGCGCGGTGACCGCACCGTGCTGGGCGTCGGGGTGGCTGCCTACGTCGAGATCACCGCCGGTGGAGGGTCGAGCGAGTTCGGCGCCGTCGAGGTGCACGAGGACGGCTCGGCGACCGTCCGCGCCGGGACGTTCTCGCACGGACAGGGACACCAGACCGCCTTTGCGATGATCGTGAGCGACCAAACCGGGATCCCCGTCGATCGCATCACGCTGCTCGACGGCGACACCGCGCTGGTGCCCACCGGTGGTGGCACCGGCGGATCCCGTTCGCTGCAGCTCGGCGGGTCGGCCGTCCATCAGGCCACCGAAGCGCTGGTCGGCAAGGCCCGTCAACTCGCCGCCGACGTGCTGGAGGCCGATGTCGCCGACATCGTCGTGGACCGCGAGACCGGCACCATCGGTGTCGCCGGCGTGCCCGCATCGGCATTGAGCTGGGCCGATCTCGCCGCCCGGGCCGCCACCGACCCCGACGCCGTCGACCACCGCGACGGCTCGATCGGCCTCGGCGCCCAGGGCGACTTCGATCAGGGGGCGGCGACGTTCCCGTTCGGCGCGCACATCTCGGTGGCCGAGGTCGACTTGGACACCGGTCGGTCACGCATCGTGCGCCATGTCGCCGTCGACGACTGCGGCACGGTGCTCAACCCGCTGCTGGTCGAGGGCCAGCAGCACGGCGGCATTGCGTCGGGGATCGGCCAGGCGCTCTACGAGGAGGTGCGCTTCGACACCGACGGCAACCCGTTGACGTCGACGCTGGCCGACTACGGGATCGCCAGCGCCGCCGAGTTGCCGAGCTTCGAGGTCCACTCAACCGAGACCCCGACGCCGCTCAACCCGCTCGGCACCAAGGGCATCGGCGAGGCCGCCACGATCGGATCGACGCCGGCCGCCCAGAACGCGGTGATCGACGCGCTCGCCCACCTCGGCGTGCGCCACCTCGACATGCCGCTGACCGCCGAGCGGGTGTGGCGGGCGATCCGCGATGCCGAGGCCGGCACCCTCGCCGACCCGTGGCGTGATCCGCCCGCCATCTTCGACACCCTGCGTGCCGGCGCCGTCGCCGACGAAGCCGGTGTCAGCGCGGCCGAAGGGATCTGACGCTCGGGTCCGACCCGGCGCGGACGCGGCGACCGGGGCCGGTTGCTCCGGGCCGAACGACGTGGGCTACAACGGCGAACATGAGCGCCCGCGACTACAGCCAGATCACCTACGAGGTCGACGATCCCGTCGCCACGATCACCCTCACTCGGCCCGAGGCGCTCAACGCCTGGACCGGTGTGATGGCCGACGAGCTGCGACACGCCCTCGGGCAAGCCGAGCGGGACCCACATGTCGTGGGCATCGTGTTGACCGGGGCCGGCAAGGGCTTTTGCGCCGGCGCCGACATGAACACGCTGTCCAACCTCTCCGGGGCCGACGGTGGCGGCGGCGGATCCGCCGGGGCCAGCGACGCCGAGTTCGCCGCCGACTCCCCGCTGCCCGGCGACGAGACCTGGGGCGAGGACTTCCGCGGCACCTACACCTACCTGCTGTCGGTCCCCAAGCCGATCGTCGGGGCGATCAACGGTGCCGTCGCCGGCATGGGCGTGCCCATCGTGTTGTCGACCGACGTCCGGTTCATGAACCGCGACGCCGTGCTGACCACCTCGTTCGCCCAACGCGGGCTGGTCGCCGAGTGGGGCTTGTCGTGGCTGCTGGGCCGGCTGGTCGGCCCGGCCCACGCGCTCGACCTGTTGTACACGGCCCGCAAGGTGCGCGGTGACGAGGCGGCGCGGATCGGACTCGTCAACTGGGCGGTGCCCGTCGACGACGTCGTCCCCCGAGCCCAGGAGTACGTGCGCAACCTGGCGATGTCGTCGTCACCATCGTCGATGGCGGTCATGAAGCGCCAGGTCTACACGGACCTCCACGTCGGCCTGGCCGAGGCCGAGCGCCAGGCGATGGGCCACATGCGCGACAGCTTCAGCCGTTCGGACTTCGCCGAGGGCGTCAGGTCGTTCCTCGAGCGACGGCCACCGCAGTTCCCGCCGTACCAGCGCTGAGCACGACCCGCGGCGCCCGCACCTGTGCGTCGGCGGCGGGGACTCTGGCTACACATCGACGCCCCCTATGCAGGCGACTACCTCGACCAGGTCGATCGCCAGCGCGGACATGTCAGATCCGGTCCCGCACGGGCGGGACCGGATCTGACACGTCGGGGTGCCGGCGGTTCAACCCTCGATCGGGTCGGGGTCAGGCGGGGTGGAACGTGGCCGACAGGCGGGGTCCGGCGACGTCGGCGGTGGCGACCAGGCCGTCGGCGAACAGCTTGGTGAGATGACTCAAGACGCTGCGGCCGGCGGGCTTGTGCAACTCCTCGCTCACGTCGGCGTAGAGCACGGCGACGATCGCCGGCACGGTCTCGAGCCCATCGCGCACCGCCGCCAGCACCTGCTGTTCCCTCGCCAGACGGTGTCGCACCAGTGCCTCCACGTACCGCTGCGGCCGCTCGATGGCTGGCCCGTGGGTCGGCCAATAGACGGCATCGGATCGACCGGCCACCTTGCGCAGCGAGTCGATGTAGGCGGTCATGTCCCCATCGGGCGGCGACACGACGGTGGTGCTCCACCCCATCACGTGATCACCCGGGAACAGAACCTGTTGCTCCTCGAAGGCGACGCACAGGTGATTGGAGGTGTGCCCCGGGGTGAAGACACCACGCAACGTCCAGCCGGGGCCGCTGGCCACGACCTCGCCATCGGCGACGCGGACGTCGGGTTCGAAGTCGTAGTCGGTCGTCTCCTCGACCTTGACCCCGTCGCTGACCTCCTCGGCCAGCGACTCGGCGACGACCGGATCGTCGGGGTCGGGCCGGGGGTGGGGTCCGTAGGCATAGGCCGGGGCGCCGGTCTCGGCGCGCAGCCATGACGACAACGGTGAGTGGTCGGCGTGACAGTGGGTCACGACGATCGCCGTCACCCGTTCGCCGGCCAGCGCAGCGGCCAGCGCGTCACGATGGCTGTCGAGCGCCGGCCCAGGGTCGATGACCGCGACCTCGCCGTCGCCCACGATGTAGGTCCCGGTGCCCCGGTACGTGAACTTCGACGGGTTCTCGGCGATGACCCGCCGAATGCCCGGAGCGACCCGTTCGACCGTCCCGTAGGCGACGTCGTCGAGCGGCTGAAAGGCCGGGCCCTGTTCCGACTCGCTCATGGCGTCCCGATCACGCTGCGCACCGATCCCACCGGACGACCATGCCCGAGAACCGGCTCGACCAGCGAATCGACGGGCACGTCCACACCCAGGGCGCGGAGCGCGGCGACCATCACCGGCAGCCGCGCCCGGCCGGCCCCGTCGGCGATCTTCAGCGCCGCCGCCCGGCCGTCGGCCAGCGCAGCGACGTACACACCCTCGGCCCCATCCTTGGCCACCAGACCGGGCACGGCGCGCATCAGCGCGGTGACATCACGGCTGGCCCCGCCGACCATCTCGGGATGCTCGATCATCGCCCGAGTCACCGGATGGCCCTCGATCGCCAGGCGCCGCACCGCCTCGGCCAGCCCACGCAGCCGGCAGACCGGGGTCGGCGCACCGCACCCATCGATGCCGACATGGCTGACCCCACCGGTGGCTCGATCGAGGTACTCGATGATCAACCGCTGGACGGGGTGGTCGGGGTGGAGATAGCCCTCCACCCCCCACCCGTTGGCCCGCGCCGTGGCGATCATGCCGGCGTGCTTGCCGCTGCAGTTCTGGAAGATCGAGCACGGAAGGTCGTGCGCTCGGATCGCCGCCTCGGCGGCGATCGGATCGAGCGGCCAGGTCGGGGTGTTGGCCAGGTCGCGCTCGCTACATCCGACGGTCTCGAGGATGGCTCGCACCCCCGCCACGTGGGTCGGCGTGCCGTCATGGCTGGCGGCCACCAGGGCCACCAGCTCATCGGGGAGCACCAGCCCGGCGGCGAGCATCGCCGCCGCCTGCAGCGGCTTGGCGCATGACCGCGGGTAGATCTCGATGTCGGGGTCACCGACGGCGAGCACGACATCGCCGCGGTGATCGAGCCCGACGACCGCGCCGTGGTGCACGCTCTCGTCGACGTCACTTCGTGACGCGACGGCAACCGGGACGAAGGCGCTCAGGTCTCGACCTCGGCGGGTGTGTTGGGTTCGATCCCCGCCGGATCATCGCCGATGACGACGGCCGCGTCGGTACCGTTGCCGGCCCGCTTGCGCATGCGCGCCCACCGCTTCCAGACCCGATGGTCGTGGACATCGGTCAGGTCGCTGCGTACCACCTGGTGACGCCCACCGGTACTGCTGATCAGCGCGGTGGCCATCGCGGCGGCCGGCAACGCCAACACGGCACCCGCCGGCCCGAGGACCGCCGCCCCGCCCAGCGCGGCGCCGAACGCGAGCGCCGGATGGAGCTCCATCGTCCGGGCCGTGATGCGCGGGGCGAACACGTAGTTCTCGATCTGCTGGTACACGACGATCGCGATGATCACGATCACCGCCTTCAGCGGCGAGTCGAGGAAGGTCAACAACACCGGCAGGACCCCCGCCAGGTACGTGCCGACGACGGGCAGGAACTGGCTGACGATGCCCACCCACAACGCCAACGCCACGGGTGCCGCGGTCCCCAGCGACTGGAACACGATCCAGTGGAACACCGCCGAGATCAGCGCCAGCAACGCCCGCGAGTAGAGGTAGCCACCGGTCTTGTTACCGGCCAGTTCCCAGGTCGACAGCACCTGCTCCTGACGCGCCGGGGTCAGCCGGCTGCAGATCGCTCGGCGCATCTTCGGCCCGTCGGCGATCAGGTAGAAGCTGAACAGGATGACCGAGAAGAGCTGGAGGAGACCACCGAGCGCGGCGACCGACAGCCGGACCGCGGTGTCTTGCTGATCGGCGATGAACTGTTGGACCGACCCGTTGGGGTCGTTGAAATCGTCGATCACCTGCTGGGCGTCGAGCTCGGTGCCGAAGGTGTCGTTGAGGAACGTCACGGTGTCGGTGATGTAACCCTCCGAGTTCGACAGCAGGTCGGCGACCTGTGAGGCGACCAGCGTGCCGATGGCGACGACGAAGAGGATGAAGGCGGCGATGACGCCGAACAGGATCAACGCGGTGGCCGTACCGCGCCGCCACCCGCGTCGGGCCAGCCGGTTGACGCCGGGCTCGATCGCCAGCGCGAGGAAGACCGAGATCAACAAGAGCAGCGTCAGCGACGACAGCTTCGACCACAGGAAGCGGGTGACGATCGTGGCGATGAACCCGACCCAGAAGATGACGATCGCTGGCACGACCCAACGCGGCACGCGCCGGTCATCGCCGCTCGTGGTGGTCACCTCTTCGGTCACCTCGACCGTCTCGTCGGGCGCGAGCTCGCCCACGATCGCCGCCAGATCGGTGGCGATGCGCGGCTCGGCGGAGTCGTCGTCGACCACGAACCCCGACGTTATCGCTACGGTCTCACGCCCGGCCGGTGGGATGCGCCCGCCGGAGCAGCGGGGCGAGCTGGCCGCGGTCATGGATCACCAGCCGCTCGAGCCCCAGCCAGCGAGCCAAGTCGAGCAACTCGGCAAGCAGCGGGTCCACCGTCGCCTGCGGGTCACAGCCCGGCTCGGGATGCGCCGACTTGACCAGCAGGGTGCGCGCCGACCGGTCGGCCTTCAGATCGACCCGGGCGACGAGCCGATCGTCGAGCAGGAACGGCAGCACGTAGTAGCCGTACACCCGTTTCGCGGCTGGGGTGTAGATCTCGATGCGGTAGTGGAAGTCGAACAGCCGGAGGTTTCGCTCACGGTTCCAGACCAGCGAGTCGAACGGGCTCAACAGGGCGCGCCCTTCGACCCGGCGGGGGACGATCGCGTCGGGATGGAGGAATGCCGGCCGCTCCCACCCCTCGACGGTGACCGGCACCAGCCGACCGGCGTCGACGAGGTTTTGGACCAACGGCTTGCATCGCGTGGGCTTCTGACGGTGGTAGTCGGCAAGGTCGACCAGCGTGGCCACGCCGTAGCTGCGGGCCGCCCGCTCGAGGAGTTCGGCGCCGGCCTCGGTCTCGGTGAGATCGGGCGCCGCCAACGCGGCAGCCGGAAGGACCCGCTCGGTGAGGTCGTACAGACGGGCGAAGTCCCGCGGCCGGCGTACGGCGACCAGCTCGCCCTGTCCGAGCAGGTACTCGAGGGCAATCTTGCCGTCGTCCCAGTCCCACCAGGTGCCCTTGGGACCGACCCGTTCGTCGAGCTCACCAGCGCTGAGGGGTCCCTCGGCCGCCACCCGGGCCAACACCTCGTCGACGAAACCGGGTCGTCGTTCAGCGAGTTGGCTCAGCGCCCGCCAGCGCGGCGGCGCCGCCATCCGCCAGCGCCACAACCGGTGATCGACGCTCGGCACGAACGCCGCCTCGTGAGCCCAGTACTCGAACACCTCACCGTCGCCGGCGGCATCCGGCAGGAGGCGCCGCGGGTGCGGTCCCAGCCGGGCGAACAGCGGCATCTCGTGGCTACGCACGAGCACGTTGACCGAGTCGATCTGGACGACGCCGACGTCATCGAACACACGACGAAGATGGCGCCGGTCGATCCGACCCGCCGGCCGGGGCTGGCCAAGTCCCTGGGCGCGGACGGCGATCCGACGGGCCTGGTCCCGGGACAGGTCGGCGGTGCTCAACGTCCAGCTCGCTCGACGCCAAGCGGATGGAGCGCGCCGCGCGCCCAATCGGCGGCCGCGTGGGGCACGGCCCGGTCGGCCGAACGGGACCGGGCGCAGCCACCGAAGAGGAACACGAGCATGACCGGCGGACGCTCACCCATGCGGTGGCTCTACGGCACCAGATCGGCCATGACGGCGAGGGCCTCGCCGACCGCCCCGACGAACTGGGTGACGTGGTCCTCGGTGATCGCCAGTGACAGTGCGATGTAGCCGCGTGGGGCGAGGTAGTTGCCGCGGTCGAGGAGTTCGTGGAAGAGCAGTTGACGCCATCGCGGATCGGCGCCGTCGAGGTCGGCGGGGCGGTCGATGGGTCCGGCGACCGGGTGCAGCCCGACGAAGGAGCCGCGGCCGGTGGCGGTGAACGGCGGCGCTTGCCCCGCGAACACCTCGTGGTTGAGGGTGGCGCGCAGCCGATCGCCACGCTCGTTGAGCGCGGCGAGGGTGGCGGCGTCGAGCTGCTCGACGACCGCACCGCCGGCCGCCATCGTGAACGCGTTGTTGTTGAACGTCCCGCCGTGGGCGAGCCCGCCTCCGGCGGCCGGGTCGAACGCCCGCATCAGAGACCGAGCGCCACCGAAGGCGCCGAACGAGAAACCGCCGGCCAGGTACTTACCCAGCGTCACGAGGTCGGGGGTGATCCCGAGCAGCGAGTGCGCACCGCCGACGGCGAGTCGCGACGTCATCACCTCATCGAAGATCAGCACCGCACCGGCGGCGGTCGCCACCTCCCGGAGGGCGTGGAGGAAGTCGTCGCGTCCGGGGATGCAGCCGCCGGCGCCCATCATCGGCTCGACGAGCACGGCGGCAATCGACTGGCCATCGGCGGCGAACGCGGCGCGCATCGTCTCGACGTCGTTGTACGGCAGGACGAGGTAATCGAAGGGGGCGCGCAGCGCCTCGCCGCCAGGGCCGAAGTACAGCGGTCCGCCGTGGTACCCGCCGTCGAACACCACGACGCGCTGACGTCCAGTGTGGTGACGCGCCGTCATCAGCGCAAGCAGGTTGGCCTCGCTGCCCGAGTTGGTGAACCGCACCTGGTCGATCGCCGGGAACCGGCCGACGACCGCTTCGGCGAAGCTGATCTCGGGTTCGCTCATCGCGCCGTAGGACCAGCCGCGATCGAGCACCCCGCGCACGGTGTCGGCAACCGCGCCGCCGTGGCCAAGCATCCCGGCCGAGTAGTCGCCGAGGAGGTCGAGGTAGCGGTGCCCGTCGACGTCGACGAGGTGGGCGCCGTCGGTCTCGGCGACCCGGAAGGCGAACGGCTCGATGGCCAGTACGGAGCGGGTGTTGCCGCCGGGCATCACCCGGGCCGCCCGGTCGGCCAGCTCCGCGCTCAGTGGCCGCTTGCCGCGGTATCGCTCGGTGGCGGCGGCCAGTGCCTCGTCCAGCGAGATCGCCATGGTCACACCTTCGGGTACAGGTTGATCGTCGAGTGCATCCCGCCGTCGGCCGACAGCACCTCGCCCGTGACCGCCCGGGACAGATCGGAGGCGAGGAACAACACGGCGTCGGCCACCTCCTCCGGCGTCGACAGCCGACGGGTCGGGATCACGTCGAGCACGGCCTCGGCGACACCGGGCTGGGCCAGGTTCTCCCGCCACATCGCCGTCTCGACCACACCCGGGGCCACGCAGTTGAAGCGGATGCCCTGGGGCCCGTACTCCATCGCCAGCGACCGGGTCATCCCGTCGAGGGCGGCCTTGCTGGCGGCGTACACGGCCCGACGGGGAGCGCCGCGCAGCCCGGAGATCGAACTGATCGTGACGACCGATGCGCGATCGCTCGCCAGCAGGTGCGGGATCGCCGTCGAGGTGGCCAGCAACGCGGAACGGACGTTGACCTCCCACACCCGGTCGACCTCCTCGACCGTCAGCTCATCGGCCGGTTTGCGCAACGCCAAACCGGCGTTGTTGACGAAGACGTCGAGGCGTCCACCCAGTGCGGCGACCGCCTCCTCGACCGCCGCCGCCGGACCGGCCGGTGTCCCGAGATCGGCGGTGACGACGACGGGATCGTTGGTCAACCCCGCCGCCGTCTCCTGCAGCTCACCGGTCGAACGGGCGACCAGCGCGACCCGAGCCCCGGCGCCGTCGAGGGCCCGGGCGATCGCCGCGCCGATCCCACGGCCGGCACCCGTGACGATGGCGGTGCGGTCGGCGAGCAGAGCGGTCACGCCGTCGGGCTCAATCGGCCTCGGCGATCGTGATGCCGTTGATGACGACGTCGGTCTTGGGCCGGTCGCCGCCCCCGGTCGGGACGCGCTGCATCTCGTCGACGATCTCGAGTCCCTTGACGACCTGACCGAACAGGCTGTAGAGCGGCGGCAGCCCGACGCCGTCGCGACCCGACACGATGAAGAACTGGCTGCCGTTGGTGTTGGGGCCAGCGTTGGCCATCGCCACGGAGCCGATCTGGTAGTCGCCGGCGCGGGGCAGTTCGTCGTTGAAGGTGTAGCCCGGGCCGCCGCGGCCGGTGCCGGTCGGGTCGCCGCCCTGACACATGAAGCCGTTGATGATGCGGTGGAAGATGACGCCGTCGTAGTAGTGGTTGAGCGCCAGGAACACGAAGTTGTTGACGGTCTGCGGCGCCTTGATCGCGTCGAGCGCGATCACGATCTCGCCGAGCGTCGTGTCGAGCGTGGCGGTGTAGCGCTTGGTGGTGTCGATGCCGAGGTCCGGCGCCGCCGAGAACTTCTGCTTGGTGGGGGCTGAACCGTCGAGCGGGGGGAACTCAGATGCCATAGAGCGACGACGTTAGGTGATCGCGCCCCCAGCGCCACTCGGGTCAACCACCGACGGTGGCGTTGTAGTTCTGGATCAGTGCGTCAGCCTGCGCGGCGGCGTTGTCCAGCGCCACCTGCACATCGCCGCCGGCGAAGATCTCGGCGGTCGCCCCCGCGACCACCGCCCGAATCTCGCGCAACGGCCCGATCACCGGTCCGAGCGCGGCGCCCGCCGCGACGTCGGCGGTGAGTTGCTCGTACGCCACCCGAAAGCGCGGGTCAGCCGCATAGACCGAGGCGAGCGGTTCGACCTCCAAGGCGTCCGCACGGATCGGCGCGTACCCGGTGCCCGCCGCCCAGGTCGACTGCGCCTGCGCCGAGGACATGAACTCGATGAAGTCCCACGAGGCGGCGATCTGCGCGGCGTTGCCGTCGGCGGTGATGTACAACGCACCGCCACCCACCAGCGCACCGGGCACGTCGCTCGGCCCCGGCAACGGGGCGACACCGACATCGTCGGGTCCGACGCCGGGGATCATCCCGCCGCCGAGCACGGTGAGCACGGTGCTGAGCGCCGCCGACGTGGCGATCGCCATCGCCGCCGGCTCGTTCTGATCGGCGATCTTCAGCAGCTGGTCGAAGCCGGTGTTGGCGTTGTTCCCCACCGACATCGCGATCCCGTCGCCGATCATCGCCTGCACCTCGGTGAGCAACTCGGTGCCGACCGGACCGTTGAAGAGCACGTGGGTCGACGGGGCCAACCGACCGTTGCCGTTGTCCGAGTACTCGGCGCCGGCCTTGCCCAGCCACTGCTCGAGGAACCAACCCCCGCCCGAGTCGGCGCCCGAATCGAACGCGATGCCCCAGCGCACGGCGCCGGAATCGACGAGCTGCTGGGAGTACGAGCGCAGCTCGGCCAACGTCTGAGGCGGGTCATCGGGGTCGAGCCCGGCCGCCGCGAAGGCGACGCGGTTGTAGTACAGAACCGGGTTCGACACGTTGAATGGCATGCCCCACTGCACGCCGGCGGTCGCATACGCCTCGAGGGGCCGGGGCAAGATCGTGGCCGGGTCGAAGGCGCCGGCGTCGATGCACGCACCGACCGGTACGACCTCGTCGGTGTCCACGAGCTGCTGGAGCATGTACTCGGGCATGACGACGACATCGGCTCGGGCCTCGACACTCGACTGCGCGTAGGCGGTGATCGTGTTGTCGTACGACGTCTGGTTCTGGGCGGTCACGCGGACCCGGTCCTGGCTGGCGTTGTACGCGTCCACCAGCTCGACGAACGCGGGCTCGACCTCGGCGCCGAACCCGTACCAGAGGGTGATGGCGACCGGGCCCTCGGCGTCGTCGAGCGCGTCGACCGGGCATTCGGCCAGACCGGTGAGCGGCGTGGTGCCTGCCGTCGTGGTCGGGGCTGCCGTCGTGGTCGGGGCTGCGGTCGTGTCCGCAGGCGCGGTGGTCGGTGCGGCCGTCGACGGTGCCGCGCCCGATGCCGTGGGCCGTCCGGAGTCCGGCGGCGTCGCGTCGGACGTGGCGGACACGACGGGCGGCTCGGTCGTCGCCACCGGTGCGGGGATGGTCGCGGCGGTGGGCGAGACGGTGGAGGAGGCGAGCGGAGCCGTCGTGGTCGTGGGGTCGTTGCCGGCGTTGATGATCGACTCGCCCGAGCTGCACGCCGACGCGCTCACCACGCCGAGCACGGCGATCAGGAAGGGGCCGCGGAACCTCATCCCTTCACGGCCCCGGCGGTCAACCCGCGCACCAGCTGGCGCTGGAACACGATCAGCACCACGACGATCGGGATGGCCGCGATCACCGTGCCCGCCATCACCATGTTCGGTGCGTCGAGCGCGCTGTCGTTGAGGTAACGCAGGCCGGTCTGCACCGTGCGCATCGACTGGTCGCGGGTGATCAACGTGGGCCACAGGTACTGGTTCCAGGTGGACAGAAAGCTGAACAGGGCCAACGCCCCGACGGTGGGCCGGACCAGCGGGATGGCCACGTTCCACAGGAACCCGAGATGCCCGACACCGTCGATCTCGGCGGCGTCCTTGAGGTCACGAGGCAGGGTCATGAACGTCTGGCGGACCAGGAACGTCCCGAAGGCGGTGGCCGTGAACGGCACGATCAACGCGGTGTAGCTGTCGACCCACCCGAGCGAGTCGATGGTCTGAAAGTTCACCAGCACCGTGGCCTCGAACGGGACGAGCAACGTCGCCAGGAACCCGATGAACGCGGCGTCGCGCCCGGGGAACCGCAACAGGGAGAAGGCGTACCCCGACAACACCGAGGTGACCACCTGGGCGATGGTCACCACGCCGGCCACCACCGCCGAGTTGACGAGGTACCGATCGAGGTTGCCGAGACGCCAGGCATCGCGGAAGGCGTCGAGGGTCACGGCGTTGGGCACGAGCTGGTCGGTCAGCACCCGATCGGCCGGCTTGAACGCGCCGACCACCGTCACGTACACGGGGAGTAGCACGATCAGCGCGACCGCGACGAGGAAGGTGTAGCGGCCGACCTTTCGCCACCCGGTCGGCATGTCGAACGAGGCGGTGTCATTCGGCATAGGTCACCCGCCGCGAGAGGCCCCGCAGCTGGAACACCGACAGGACCAGCAGCACGAGGAACAGGAGCACCGAGATCGTCGCCTTCAACCCGGCGTCGGATTGCACGATCGACCGGGTGCCGAAGATGAGATAGGGGACGTTCGTCGTCGATCGCTGAGGAGTGGGCCCTCCCTCGGTGAGGAGGTCGATCTCGCCGTAGGCCTGGAACGCCCTCGTCGTCAACACGACGACGAGGAACACCATCGTCGGCCCGAGCATCGGCAGCGTGATGCTCCAGAACCGACGAACCCCGCCCGCGCCGTCGACGGTCGCCGCCTCGTGGAGGTCGCGCGGAATGCCCTGCAGCCCGGCGGTGACGATGATGAAGGTGAAGCCGAGATTCGCCCAGATGCTGCTGACCGACACGGCCGAGAGCGCCGTTCCGTGGTCGTTGAGCAACCCCGGGGTCTTGACCACCGGGAACCAGTCCTTGAGGAAGCCGACGTTGGACAGCGCACCGATCGACGGCTCGAGCAGGAACAACCACATCAGGCTGGCCACGGCGACCGACGTGGCAACGGTCGAGGAGAAGATCGTGCGGAAGACACCGACGCCGCGGAGGTGCTTGTCGGCCAGCACCGCCAAGCCGATCCCGAGGGCGAGGCCGAGCGGAACGGTGAGCAGCGCGAACTTCAACGTCACCAGCAGCGCACGCTGGAACTCGGTGGAGCGAGCCACGTCGACGTACTGGTCCCAGCCGTTGTCGCGGCATCGGGTGCCCTGGGGGTTGCAGCGGTGCCGGCCCAGCCAGACGGCGCGACCGAGGGGGTAGACGACGAAGACGCCGAGGATGATCGCCGAGGGCGCCAGCATCACGATCGCCGTCGGGAGCTGGCGCCAGCGCGATGAGATCGACGCCGACGATGCCACGAGTCGACACTAGGACGCGACCGCCGCCGCGGTTGGGAAATCCGGCGCCCCCGAGTGATGCCGACGCCGATCGCCCCGAGGCGCGCCCCGATGCCGGATACCATCGCGAGGGTGGACGGACCGGATCTGGACGCCATCGAACGCGACCTTGCCGAGGCCGAGCAGACGCTGCGCCGACTCGATGACGGCTCGTACTGGACCGACGAGGTCACCGCCGAGCCCACTCCCGACGACGAAGTTGCGCCCGACCCGATCGCCCGGCGTGCCCCCGGCGGGGCGTGACCCGATGAAGGCCCGCCACGCAGCCGCGGCGATCGCCGGCACCGTCGGCGTGGGCGCGGCGGCAGCCGCCGCCGGCAAGAGGCTCGGCATCACGATGCAGTCGTCGTGGCGCAGCCGGCGGCTGCTGGCGATGACGGCGCGTGGCGCCGGACGTCTCGGGGTCTCGAAAGCCCGCCGACTGGTCACGCCGGCCGAGCGACGCGCCGAGCTCGACCTGCACTTCGCCGTGCGCACCGCCGAGGACGTCGCCGCCGAGCTGGGCGAGATGAAGGGCGTCCTGATGAAGGTCGGCCAGCTCATCAGCTTCATCGTCGAGGCCCTTCCCGACGAAGCGCAGCAGGCACTGTCGGCGCTGCAGGCCAACGCCGCGCCGATGGCGCCGAGCTTGGCCGCCGAGGTCGTCACCGCCGATCTCGGCGCCGACCCCGTCGACCTGTTCGCCGAGTGGGAGGACATGCCGGTGGCGGCGGCCAGCATCGGTCAGGTCCACCG
>JBKEAH010000196.1:0-95863 GCA_047972065.1 Desertimonas sp. | reverse complement strand
CCTCATCGTGTGGGCACTAGAGTCCGGGCAGTACGGCGTCGTCAATAATGACGTCAGAGCAAACATCGAGAATTGGTGCGAAAGCGGGAGGCCACGCGCGGCATTGGACGCTGACCGGATCGGCACTAAGGTTCATCTGATCCCTCTCGGAGTCTCGTCGGGCATATACGCACCGGACGTCCAACTCGAAGTGGGTGCTCAGCCGACCATACCTAGGGACGCGAAGGCCCTCGGAAAGGTCGCGTTCCTTTGTCGCGCTCGTTGGTCACGCCAGTTATATGCATGGGCAGTTGTCCCCGCTCTTGCGTTTGCGGCCGCATGCGGAACGTTGGGAAGCGACGACTTCACGGCGCCAATTTGGAGGACGCTTTTTGCCACAGGTGTTGGCGCTGTCGCCGGATTGGCGATTATCGCTTCCAGGACATGCCGCGTGGTAGTCCTTGCACTGCTCGCAATAGCTGAGATTGCCTTGGTCGTTCTCAAGCTATTCGGTCGAGGCCCATCCTTCGATGGATGGTTTCTGCCATTACCTGGACTGATCGTAGTTGCAACTTATACGATCGCTGTCGGCCAGAACTACGATCAGTCGCAGCGCCCTTTTGCCGACCTAGCGGGCCTTATCAAGGGCGCGCCAGCGGCTATAGCGGCGGCCGGGCGGGCGATCGCAAGGTAGAGCGGTCGAACGCTTCCGCTTCGGGCGGACGTGACGGGCTGTGTTCAGCGCTGCGCGAAGAGGTTCGGGCGGTTGCCCGGACTGGGCCCACACAAGGCGCAGTCGGCCGTGCCCCGTGGAGTGGTGGAAGTAGGTCTGTGACCCTGGCTTCGCCAGCTGAGGTTACGCGGCTGGCAGCGCGGGGGTGTTGGTCGTGGTGGTGATCTCCTCGGGCGGGTTGTCGATGGCGGCCATGGACTCTTCGCTCAGGTAGCGGCGCTCGGCGATTGCCCAGTCGTCGTGCTGGTCCAAGAGGACGGCGCCGACGAGACGGATCACGGAGGCGTCATCGGGGAAGATGCCCACGACGTTGGAGCGCCGCTTGATCTCCTTGTTGATCCGCTCCAGCGGGTTCGTCGACGCGATCTTGCGCCAGTGCGCCCTCGGGAAGGCGGTGTGGGCGAGCACGTCGGCCTCGGCGGACTCCAAGATGGCGGCAGCCTTCGGGAACTGTGGTTCGAGGATCCGCACGACCTCGTGCAGCTGGGCCCGGCATCCCTCGGCGGAGGGTTGAGCGAAGATGGTGCGGACGGTGGCGGCGACCATGTCCTTCGAGACGGTGGTGACGGTGCCCAAGATGTTGCGCATCAGGTGCACCTTGCAGCGCTGCCAGCCGGCGCCGCCGAGGACCCGCGCGATGGAGGCTTTCAGCCCGGCGTGAGCGTCGGAGATGACGAGGCGCACCCCGCCCAGGCCGCGGTCCTTGAGCGCTCGCAGGAACGCGGTCCAGAACACCTCGTCCTCGCTGTCGCCGACGTCGACGCCGAGCACCTCGCGGTCACCGTTGACGGTGACACCGGTGGCAACCACGACGGCCCGCGACACGATGCGATGGCTGATGCGGGCCTTGATGTAGGTGGCGTCCAGATACACGTAGGAGAAGGCGACGTGGTCGAGACGGCGGCTGCGGAACACGGCGACCTCGTCGTCGATGCCGGCGCAGATCCGCGACACGGTCGACTTCGACACCCCGGACTCACACCCGAGCGCTCGCACCAGATCGTCGACCTTCCGGGTGCTGGTGCCGGTGATGTAGGCGGTCATGATCACCGCCCACAGCGCCCGGTCGACCCGGCGGCGCGGCTCGAGCAGCGACGGGAAGAACGACCCGACCCGCAGCTTCGGGATCCGCAACTCGATGTCCCCGGCCGGTGTCGACAACAGCCGGGAGCGGCTGCCGTTGCGCTGGTTGCTCCGAGCATCGGTTCGTTCGTGTGGGGCGGCGCCGATCGCCGCGGTGAGCTCGGCATCGATCAGCTCTTGCATGCCGGCTTCGAGCAGCCGACGGAACAGCTCCTTGCTGTCACCGTCACCGAGCCGCGCCAACAGGTCGGCAACTCGGGCATCATCGTCATGGGTCATCGCGTGGTCTCCTTCATGAGTCACTTGGTCGTTTCTCACCAAGGGTCACGCGATGGCCCACCCACCGGGTGGACCCCTCGCCTACCTACACCACTTCACGGGACGCCAACACCTCGACCGCGATCAGCTCGCAGCCTGGTCGGTTCCTCCGGTTGAACTGTCGGTGCTCGGGCTGGTGCGCCACATGACGCAGATGGAGCACCACTACGTCTCGTGGGGCCTCGGCGGTGGGGAGCAGAACCTGCGGTACGGCGACGATGATTTTGCTGGCGGATCGGTGGCCACCGTGGACGAGGACCTGCGCTGGTACTTCGAGGAAGTTGCGAAGAGCGACGCTGCCGTCGCGGCGATGCCGTCGCTCGACGCAGAGGGACTCGGTCACGGCCGATCGCTCCGGGCGGTGCTGATCAAGATGGTCGACGAGTACGCCATCCATGCCGGCCAAGCGCACATGTTGCGCTTCGCTGCACTCGGTGAGGTGATGCGGTAGCGGGCGACGTCATCGATCGTTCGAAGCCCTCCACGAGCCCGGCGAGGGTGTCGGCGGCGTTGTAGCCGTTGGGCATCGTGACCGGGATCGAGAACCGGGTGAGGCGTTCGGTGAGCCACAGCATCGAGGACCGGTTCCGGGCGCCGATGATCTGGTCGGCTTCCCAGTGGCCCGGCTCGGAGCGGTCGTTCACCGCAGCCGGCCGGGCCGAGATGTTGGGCAGGCCGGGACGGCAGGTCGTGCGGCGGGCCTGACGGGATCGTCGCCGCGGCCGCCGCGACCGGAGGCACTCGGTCGGCTTGATGTCCAACGTGCGGGTGTACACCGCGGTGTAGCGGGTCTCGACGCAGACCCGCTCGTCGCCCTGCGCGTCGAGGTCGGCCACGACCGCTACCGGGGAGCGACCCAGACACAACTCGGCGGTCACCCGGTCACGCAACGGCCCCGGCGTCGACAGCCGGCGCGGCCGCGGTCGGCGACGGGCCTGGTCGCAGCGGGCCTGGGCGGTGGCGGGCCGGTAGCCGTGTCGGCCACCGTTGACGGTGACTTCGCGAGCGATCCTGGTCGGGTGACGCTCAACGCGACGGACGATCTCCGCCCATCCCCCATCGGGGTTTTCGGTCAACGCGAAGAAGATCTCCTCGCGTTCGGGCAGCGACAACGGTGCGCCTGGCATCCTGTGATCTCCATCGATCGGGGGTGGTCAACAGCACCGGGCATCATGCCCGGGACCGTGCACCGACCGATGGAACTGGCCGTGTCGATCCACTCGCCGAGATCGTCCTCCAGCCGGGCCGACGATCGAGACACGACCAGGCTGCGGTCGGCGGCTTGCTGCAGCGCCCGCAGCCCGGCCTCCGCCTCCCGCTTGGTGGCGAACCCTTGCTTCAGCGACTGGCGCCGACGCCCGTCTGCGGGTCGGCACCGAGGTCGAGACGGTACGCCCAACCGCCGTTCTTCTTGAACACCGACCCGCGGGCCAAGCCGGCACCGTCGCACCGGAATCGGCAAGCTCTGTGCACCTTTCGCTACGCTGCCGTCCTGCTTCACGAACGCACGATCACGAAACACCTAGTCAGAAGGTGCCCGGGGCGGGGATCGAACCCGCATGATCCGAAGATCAGGGGGGTTTAAGCCCCCCGCGTCTGCCAGTTTCGCCACCCGGGCCTGGTGATGGCTCAGTGTGGCAGCGCCAGGCTCTCTCCGGGGTCGTGGCGCGCCGAGCGGGCGGCCCCGACGCGAGACTGCCACTCATGAGTACGGCCGGTTCCGACCCCGTTCGGCCCTTCGTGGAACCCGGCGAAACGGTGCTGACGCAGCAGGCGATCTGGACCGTCGCCGGGCGCGGCTACCCGCCCCGCCCCAGCCGGGGCGGCGTCGGCCGGCGCGGCCTTGGGTGCGTCCTGGATTTCGTGTCCTCCGACGTCGACCCCGCCGTGCTCCACGGCCGCGCCGTGTCGGGTCCGGCCGACTCGTGGGCACAGCGGATCGGGGCCGAGCGCACCCGTCACGCGCTGGCCATCGCGGTCACCGATCGACGGGTGCTGGTGCTGTCGCTCCATCCGCTGACCGTCGGCGCGATCCTCGGTCCGGTCACCGGCGCCGGGCGCGAGCCTCCCACCGTGCTCTTCGACCTCGCGCCCCCGCTGATCCGCAGCGCTCGCCGGGTGACGTGGCTGGCCTCCACGGCCCGGCTGCGCATCGTCTTCGCCGATCGGTCGTGGATCGTGGTGCGCGCCGCTCCGTCGCTGGGGGGTCTGCTCCGGGTGCGTCGGTTCGTGGCCGCGTTTCGATCGCTCGGCATCGGGCCCGACTGACCCCGGCTCCCTGCCTCCACCTCCAGTCCCGGCCTCGACGGCGACGGGCCGGATTCTGGCTGTGACACCCCCTCGCGACGATGGGGTCATGAGTACGGGTCTGGCGGAGCGGGTGGTCGGGTTGGCCGACGGCCTCGACGCGCTCGACGCCCGACAGTTGGGCGAGGTCCTGGCCGACGCCGAGCGCATCGCCCGGGCCGCCGCGGCGCTGCAGGCCGCGGTGGTCGCCGTCGCCGATCGCACCGAGGCCTACCGCGACGACGGACACCTCTCGGTCCGGGGCTGGGTCGCCGCCACGGTGGCCGGTCCCCGTCGCCGCGCCACCGAGCTCGCCCGGTTGGCCGCGGTCTGCGCCGCCCACCCGGTGGTGTTCGAGCACCTCGGGACCGGGCGGCTCTCGCTCGCCGCGGCGGGCGAGCTCGGACGGCTCCACGCCAACCCCCGCGTCACCGGTGAGCTCCCCGCCGTCATCGAGGCCTTCGTCACGGTGGCCGAACGTGCGCTGTGGGACCAGTTCATCGCCCAGGTCCGCGACTGGGAGCGGCTCACCGATGCCCACGGCGCCCACGACGAGCAGGTCCACGCCCACGCCCGCCGGTCCGCCGCCATCGCCCAGCTCGGCGACACCACCTACCTCGATGCCCGTCTCGGTACCGCCGACGGCGCCACGGTCTCCGAGGTGCTCGAACGATTCGCCCAGGCCGAGTTCGACGCCGAATGGGCCGATCTCGTGGCCACCCACGGCGAGGACGCCTGTCCCGGTCTGCTCGGCCGCACCGAGGCCCAGCGTCGAGCCGACGCCCTGGTCGCCATCTTCCGCCGCGCCGCCGGTATCGAGCCCACCGCGAGGGATCCGCAACCGTTGGTCAACATCGTCGTGTCGCAACCGCTCTACGAGGAGCAGCTCGCGGCGATGGCCGCGTCACGCGCCGCGGACTTCGGCGGCATCGCCAAGGAACACGCGTGGTGCGCCACCATCGATGGCACGCCCCTCGACCCCGCCGACGTCGTCGCCGCCTCGCTGGTGGGCCACGTGCGTCGGGTGGTCATCGACAACGACGGCCGGGTCATCGACCTCGGCCGTCGCCGACGGATCTTCAGCGGTGCCGCCCGGGAGGCGGTCCTCGTCCAGGCCGCGCTCGACCACACCGGCGGTCGATGTCTGTGGCCCGGTTGCGGGCGGCTCCGAACCCAGGTCGACCACGTCACCGAGTGGCACCAGCACGGCACCACCGATGCCGCCAACGGCACCCTGTTGTGCGGCCGGCACAACCGCTTCAAGACCCGCGGGTACCGCATCTGGCGCGATGCCGATGGGATCTGGCACACCATCCGCCCCGACGGCACGGACGTCCAAGCGGCCTGAGCACTCCGCCGGGGTCAGCCTTCGTCGATGCGGTGGAGGATGTCGTGGTCGACGAGGTCCATGTACTCGGGGTGGCGATCGACGTAGGCCCGCACGAACGGGCACAGCGGCACGATCTTGCGGTGGGCCTCCCGTTCGGCGTCGAGCGCGTGGCCCACCAACGCCGAGCCAAGCCCGTGCCCCTCGAACGCAGGGTCGATCTCGGTGTGGACGAACAGCGTCCTGCCGCCCCGACGCACGTACTGCGCGAACCCGGCGAGCTGGCCGTCGAGAGTGACCTCGTAACGCTCGCGCTCGGCGATGTCTCCAACCGCGATGTCATGTGCCGAGTCCGCCATCCCACCGACGATAGGTCGGCCGGGGCGCGGCCGATAGCGTCGGGAGACCGTGAACGCCGGGTCGCACCAGCTACTGCACGAGGCGGCGCGGCGACGCACGTTCGCCATCATCAGCCACCCCGACGCCGGCAAGACGACCCTCACCGAGAAGTTCCTTCTCTACGCCGGCGCCGTGCAACGCGCCGGATCGGTGAAGGCCCGCGACGGCCGCCGGGCGGCAACGTCGGACTGGATGGAGCTGGAACGTCAACGCGGTATCTCGGTCAGCTCGACGGTGCTCCAGTTCCCCTATCGCGACCACGTGATCAACCTGCTCGACACCCCCGGGCACCGTGACTTCTCCGAGGACACCTACCGGGTGCTGTCGGGTGTCGATGCCGTCGTGATGGTCCTCGACACCGCCAAGGGCATCGAGGCCCAGACCCTCAAGCTCTTCGAGGTCTGCCGGGCCCGGCGGCTGCCGGTGCTGACGTTTCTCAACAAGTACGACCGCCCCGGGCGCGAACCGTTGGAACTGCTCGACGAGATCGAGAACCAGATCGGGTTGCGTCCGACACCGGCCACCTGGCCGGTCGGGATCGCCGGCGACCTGCGCGGCGTGATCGACCGCCGCAGCGGCGACTACATCCGCTACACCCGCACCGACCGCGGCGCATCGCTGGCCCCCGAAGAGCTGGTGCCGGTCGACCAGGCCGCCACCGAGGAGGGCTCGGCGTGGAACCAGGCGATGGACGAGACCGGGCTCCTCGATGCGATCGGCGCCGATGTCGACCTCGATTCGTTTCTCGCCGGTGACTCCACCCCGGTCTTCGTCGGGTCGGCACTGACCAACTTCGGCGTCCGGATGATCCTCGATGCCGTCGTCGACCTGGCCCCGCCCCCGAGCCCGCGACTCGACGTGGACGGTGACCCCCGGCCGCTGGACGCCCCGTTCTCCGGATTCGTGTTCAAGGTCCAGGCCAACATGGACCCGGCGCACCGCGACCGGCTGGCCTTCGCCCGGATCTGCTCGGGCCGCTTCCAACGTGGGATGACCGTGACCTGCGAACGAACCGGACGCGAGCTGACCACCAAGTACGCCACCACCGCCTTCGGCGCCGACCGCGAGACCGTCGACGAGGCGTTCCCCGGTGACGTGGTCGGCCTGGTCAACGCCACCGGTCTACAGCTTGGCGACACGATCCACCTCGGCAAGCCGGGGGTGGCGTTCCCGCCGATCCCCCGCTTCTCCCCCGAGGTGTTCGCGACGGCACGGCCGCTCGACACCGGCAAGACCAAGCAGTTCCGCAAGGGGCTCGAACAGCTCGACGAGGAGGGTGTCGTGCAGGTGTTGCGCGACGCCGACTTCGGCGACAGCGCGCCGATCCTGGCCGCCGTCGGTCAGCTCCAGTTCGACGTGTTCGGACACCGCCTGGCCAGCGAGTTCAACGCCCCGACCGAGATCCTCACCGCCGGGTATCAGGCGATCCGGCGCACCGACAAGGAATCGGCCCCCCGCCTGCGGGAGATCGGCGGCATCCGCATCCTCCACCGCTCCGACGGGGAGATGGTCGCCCTCTTCGAGAACCGCTACCGACTCCAACGCCTCGAAGCCGACGAGCCGGACTTGACGCTCGAACCCCTGGTGGCCGGGGCCATCCCGACCCCCTGAGCGATCGAGCGGGGGTCACGCCACCCGGTGCAGCTCACCGGTCTCGTCGGCGCGTACGAACACGTCCCACAGCTCGGTCCGCAGCCGAGTCGCGAGCGGTGCGGCCAGCCCGTTGGCCACCACCACCCCCTCGATCATGTCGCCGAGCACCGCCGGCCACGGTCGCCCCTTCACCCGCACCGCCACCACCGCGCCGCCGGGTCGGCGCCGTAGCGTGCGCTCGACGCCAACCACCCGCGGGGGACAGCGGAAGCTGGGCCCCACCAGCCCGCGCCGACGCGCCTCGGACGTCAGCGTGCGGGCCGCATGGGCGAACTCGGCGGTGCGGGCGCTGCTCGGCTCCTCCATGTCAGCCACCTTGACCGCGGGGTGTCACACCGCGTCGGTACTGTCGCCGTCATGACCGCGACACCGGCCCTCGACACGCTGTCGCCGGTGCAGTTGCGCACGCTGGCGGCGCTGCGCCGTTCGGCCGAGCCGATCGTGTTCGAGGAGGACTTCGTCGCCGAGCTGCGCCACGACGCCGAGACCGGGTTGAGCGAACTGGGCGAACGGCTGGGTGCCGCCCCGCCGGGGCGCGACGGGCGCGACCTGTACGTCAACAAGCACGGTGTCGCCGGGGTGCTCGGCTGCGAGGCCCACCACCTCGCCCCCGACCGCTTCGAATGGACCCCGGCGCGCGCACGTGGCCAGGTGTCCCATCGCGCCATCCAGCTCCTCGTCCACTGGCGGGGGGAACCGACACCGATCGACCACGTCGACGATGCGCTGGCGCGGCTGGCCGACACCGAGACCGGGCTGGGTGACTGGGTGGCCGCGCTGTCGCCCGGCGAGGAGGCCGACCTGCGCGGGCAGGCCGTCGAGCGGGTCACCAAGTTCGTCGAGTGCTTCCCGCCGCTCGACAAGCGGTCCAACCCGATGACCGAGGCCCGGGCCCAGTGGCCGGTCGCCGGGCCCATCCAGCTCACCGCCAAGGTCGACCTCATCGTCGGCCGCCCCGAGGGCCGCGAGAGCCGCAAGGTCATCATCGACCTCAAGTCGGGGCGCCTGACCCACCAGCACCGTGAAGATCTTCGGTTCTACGCCCTGGTCGAGACGTTGTGCCGCAACGTACCGCCGCGCCGACTGGTCTCGTTCTCGCTCGACTCGGCCGTCGCCGATGTCGAGGAGGTGACCGAGGGTCTGCTGCGCTCGTCGCTGCGTCGCACGCTCGACGCCATCGAGCGGATGGTCGAGCTGCGCGCCGAGGATCGTCCGGCACGCCGGACCCCCGGCCCGTCATGCCGGTGGTGTCCGCTCGCCGACGGGTGCGACCCCGGCCGCCGACACCTCGAGGAACTGGCCGGACGCGACGGCTGAGCGCGTCGCCGTCACGGGCTGTCATCACACTGCCATTGAGCCGTAACGGTATTCGGGGAACCAATTCGTCATCGTGAACGATCAAAGGGGGCAACGAAACCCGGAGGAGGGCGGACCCCATGATCACCATCGAGCCCCACGAGCTACAGGCCGGCGACATCGTCGTCGACGAGGATGGCGCCGAGCATCGGGTGGCCCACGTCGATCAGCGACCCGGCTGGTCGTTCTCGGTCGCCTTCGACGACACGGGGTGGGCCCAGGCGTTGGGCTGCCGCCCGATCCTCGTCGACCGCGCCGCCTGAGGCCACGTCGGCCGACCGGCGGGCTTCAGCGCCGCGGGTCGGCCGACATCAAGGCAACGGGCACACCCAGCCCGGCCGTCTCGCGCACGGTGGCGATGCGACAGCCGGGCTGGACCGCGTCTCGGGGCTCACCGCAGCGCTGCGGGCCGAGGCGGTCGACGGCCACGTCGAGGTCGGCCACGTTGAACACGACGCCCCACAGCGTCGCCGGGTCGGCCGGGTCCTGTCCGACACGCTCGACGACCTCGACGACGAGCCCACCGAGACGGTGGAAGCCCTGGCGGACCGGGCCGGCCTCACGGATTCGCTTGAGCGGCGCCCCGGTCGCCGCCTCGATCGCCGCGCAGGTACGTTCCAGCGAACCGGTGTTGACGACCACATGGTCGAGCTCGTAGGCACCGAGCGGGTGCTCGACGAAGATCGGGGCGACGGCCTCGACGGACTCCGTCGCCACGCCATCGACCGAGTCGACCGGATGGTCGACCGGATGGTCGAGCCCGGAGATCGCCCAGCCGGTGAGCCCGTGCGCCTCCTCACCCCCAGCGGCGCGGAGCCCGGCACCAAACAGCGGGATCAACCCATCGACCACGACCAGCCCGAGGTCGGTCCACGGCTCGAGCGGGCCGGCGACCGACAACCACTCGACGCGCGCCGCGGTCATTGGGCTGCGATCAGCCGCGACCCATGTTCGGCCGCTTCCCGTGGTTCGCCTTGGAGCGACGCAGGCGGGCCTTGCGCTTCTTGGTCTTCTTGGACATCGCATCGAGGCTATCGGCGACTCGATCCGGCCACGCCGCCGCAACCATCCGAACAACCCCTAGGGTGTGCCGCCATGCTTCGGGCGGTGGTCCCGTGAGCACCGGTTGGCGCTCGGTGGCAGACGTGGTCGGTGGCTCGGCGCGCCTGGCCCACGGGCTGGTCCCCGTCCGGCGCGCCACGCCGCGGCGGCTGAGCCGCATCGCGCGGGACATCTCGATCCACGGGCTCACCTTGCCCGGACTGATCCGGGTGGCCGCGACCCGCAGCGGTGACGAGGTGTTGATGATCGATCGCTTCGGTCCCGTCACCGCCGCCGAGCTCGACCGCTGGTGCGTCACCGTCGCCGGCGAGCTGACCCGCCGCGAGATCCTCGTGGTCGGCGGGAAGGTCGGGATCCTGTGCCGCAGCGGCCGTGACTTCGTCGTCGCGGTGGTGGCGTCGATCCAGTTGGGGGCCGACGCCGTGGTGCTCCAGCCCAACTTCTCGGCACCCGAGCTGGCCGAGCTGCTCCGGGCCGAGGACCTCCGCGCCATCATCCACGACGAGGAGTTCGGCGATCTGCTCACCGCCGCCCGCTTCCGCGGCCAGTCGATCCTCGCCGACGTCACCTCGCCGGGTGCGCCATCGCTGCGATCGATGCGCAGCCTCCCCCGAGCCGACCTGGCCCGGCCGCCCCGGCGCGGGCACCTCGTCGTCACCACCGCCGGGGTCACCGGTCGTCCCCGTCCGGCCCGCCGGGCCGGGGTGGGCCCGCGCGGGGGCGCCCCACTGGCGACGCTGGTACGGCGCCTGGAGCTGCGCCGCGGCGCCCCGATGCTGGTCAGCGCCCCCTTGCATCAGCCTTTCGGACTGCAGTTCTTCGGACTGGCCGTCGGGCTCGGGTGCCCGGTGATCTCGCTGGACCGCTTTGGCGCCACCCAGACGCTCGCGCTGATCGATGAGCACCGGGTCGACACCCTCGTCGTCACGCCGGTGGGGCTCGGGCAACTGGTCGACGCCCTCGCCGACCGACCGGCCCCGCCCTCGCTGCGGACCATCGTCACCGGCGGTGGGCCGCTGCTGGCCAGCCGCTGGCGCCGCGCCGTCGCCGCGTTCGGACCGATCGTTCATCACGTCTACGGCAGCGCCGAGACCGGCTGGTGCACCCTGGCCACCCCCGCCGACCTGGCCGCCGCGCCGGGCACGGTCGGTCGGGTGGCGGCCGGGATCGACCTTCGCCTGGTCGACGACGACGGGCGCAAGGTGCCACCGGGGGCGATCGGCCGGCTGCTGGTGGAGAGCCCGCTGGCGGCGGCGGGCACGCCCGACCACGACGGGCTGGTCGACAGCGGCGACCTCGGCCACGTCGACCGTGCCGGGCGGTACTTCATCGACGGTCGGGCCGCCGAGGTGATCCGCGTCGACGGTGTCGACGTCTTCCCCGACGCCGTCGAGGACGTGGTGTTGTCGGACCCCGGTGTCACCGACGTCGCCGTGACCGCCGCCCCGCCCGGCGACAAACCGGGCCCGGTCGCCCTCGTGGTGGCCGCTCGCGACGCCGCGCCGTCGGTCGACACGCTGGCCGCCGCCGTCGTCGCCGCGCTCGGGCCGGCGGCCAGACCCCGCTCGATTCGAATCGTGAGCTCGATCCCGACCACCGACACCGGTCGGCGCCGCCGAGCCCACTGACTCAGCCTGCCGTCCACCCCACGAGGTCGTCGGCGCCCATCGTGTTGATGACCCGCTCGATCGGCACGTCGCGTTCGGCGGCACGATCACAGCCATGGGCCTGCCACTCCAGCTGGCCGGTGGCGTGGGCGTCGGTGTCGATGGCGAACCAGCAGCCGTGCTCGATCGCCATGTCGAGCAACGGTCGCGGCGGGTCGAGACGCTCGGGGCGGCAGTTGATCTCGACCGCCGTGCCGAACCGGGCACAGGCGGCGAAGACGTAGTCGGCGTCGAACGTGGACGCCGGGCGCTTGCCGATCAGGCGGCCGGTGCAGTGCCCGAGGATGTCGACGTGGGGGTTGGCGACGGCCAGCACCATCCGCTCGGTCATCGCGCGACGTTCCATCCGTAGCTTCGAGTGCACGCTGGCGACGACGACGTCGAGGCGGGCGAGCAGATCGTCATCGAGATCGAGCGAGCCATCCTCGAGGATGTCCACCTCCATTCCCGAGAGGATGCGGAACGGGGCGACGCGCTCGTTCAGCTCGGCCAGGACCTCGAGTTGGCGCTCCAACCGCTGACGGTTGAGACCGTGGGCGATCGTCAGCCGCGGCGAGTGGTCGGTGAGGACCATGTAGTCGTGGCCGAGGTCGCGCGCCGTGGCCGCCATGTCCTCGATCTCGTCCCCGCCGTCGCTCCAGGTGGAGTGGGTGTGACAGTCACCGCGCAGGGCGTCGCGATAGCGCTGCCCGGCGGCGGTGATCGCCACCGTGGTCGACGCCTCGAGGTCGGTCAGGTAGCGCGGCACCCCGCCGGCAAGCGCCTCGGTGATCACCGTGGCGGTCGATTGTCCGATGCCATCGAGCTCGGTGAGGGTGTCGGCCGCCGCCCGCGCCGTCAGCTCGGTGAGCGCCGTCTCCCGAACGACCGAGCGAGCCCGGTGGAACGCCTTGGCCTTAAAGCTCGTGTCATGGGCGCGATCGAGGCAGTGGACGATGCGATCGAAGGCGGCCTCCGGCGTCACCGTGACGAGCGTACCGACGTGGCCGACCCCGCCGAGATCGCCCGCCACGCCGGGACGCGGCGGTTGCGGACGCCAGGTGCTCCTAGCCTGGGCGGCCACATGGAACGCTTTGGTCTCGTCGGGCTCCCCAACGCCGGGAAGAGCTCGCTGTACAACGCCCTCACCGGCGGTGGCGCGCTCGCCGCGCCGTACGCCTTCGCCACCAAGGACCCCAACATCGGTGTCGCCAAGGTCCCCGACGAGCGGCTCGACCGTCTGGCCGAGATGTCGCGGAGTCGAAACGTGGTGCACGCCGCCGTCGAGGTGGTCGACATCGGTGGCCTCGTCGAGGGTGCCAGCAAGGGTGAGGGTCTCGGCAACAAGTTCCTCGCCAACATCCGCGAGGTCGACGCCATCGTCTTCGTGCTCCGGGCGTTCGCCGACGACGATGTCCCTGGCCCCTCGGACCCGTTGGAGCACCTGCGCGTCGTCGAGCTCGAGCTGGCGCTCGCCGATCTCGAGACGGTCGAGAAGCGCCTCGGCCAGATCGAGCGTCAGGCCAAGCTCGACCGTTCGATGGGCGACGAACTCGACGCCCTACGGGCGGCCAACGCCGCGCTCTCCGAGGGTCTCCCGCTCTATCGCGCCGGGTTGAGCGACGAGCAGCGGGCGACGTTGGCGCCGTACTTCCTGTTGACCAATCGTCGGGTGCTGGCGGTCGTCAACGTCGGCGAGGACGAGCTCGGCTCGATACCCGAGGTCGAGGCCCGGGTGGCCGCCGAGTTCGATCAGCCCGGCATCGAGGCGGGCGACAACGTCGAGGTGATCGGCATGTGCGTGCAACTCGAGGCCGAGGCGGCGACGATCACCGACCCCGCCGAGCGCGCCGAGATGCTCGAGGGCTTCGGCCTCGGCGAGGGAGCCCTGTTCCGGATGGTCCGCAGCGCCTACCACCTGCTCGGCCTGCGAACGTTCCTGACCACCGGCGACAAGGAGTCCCGGGCCTGGACCTTCTTCGAGGGTTCGACCGCCCCGCAGACCGCCGGGCGCATCCACACCGACTTTCAGCGCGGGTTCATCCGCGCCGAGGTGATCCGCTGGGACGAGCTGCTCGACATCGGCGGCTGGACCAAGGCCAAGGAGCTCGGCAAGGTCCGCCTCGAGGGCAAGGACTACCTCGTTCAGGACGGCGACGTGATGGAGTTCCGCTTCAACGTATAGCCCTTGACGTGGCGCCGGCCAGCGAGTGAACTGGTCGTTGACAGGCCGATGACGCGGCCAACCGGTCACGGCCTGCCGTTCCACCAGACATTGTCGAGGAGGTAACGGATGATGACGCCGACCGAAGAGTTGGAGCGGTCGCCTCCGCCGGAGCGCCGTCGTCGCTGACGTGTCCGACGTGGCCTCGCCCCGTTCCGAGCACGGACCGCGGATGCGCTGAGGCGACCTTCGGGTCGCTCGCTGGCCACCGGGTCCGTCCAACCTCCGGCGGGAGCCGAGGTCGTCGGCATGTCATCAACGCAGCCCGCCGGTCGCTCGGCCGGCGGGCTGCTGCACGTCACGGCCCGACGTCACGGCGGGCAGCGGTCCAGTGCCTGCTGATACCGGGCGGTGAGGTCGGCGTCGACGTCGACCTCGGTCAGCACGCTGACGGTGATCTCGCCGACCAGCCCGGCCGGGATCTCCTCGCCGAGACACACCCGTTGCGTCGGGGTGATCTGGCTCGTCAGCAGCAGCGAATCCAAGAACGCGGCGGTGTGATCCGCCCCGCAGGCGTCGTAGGAGGCCGTCAGCGCGACGGCGCGCGTTGCGTCGATGGACACGGCGGCGCGGAGCCGATCGAGCGTGATGCTGCCCATCGCCGTCGACTCGATCCCGGCGGCGGCCAGCGCCGTGGGATTGAGGATCGCGATCCACCGATCGGCGACACAGCGCGCCGGCTCGGCGTCGAGCCGAGCGACCAGCCGCCCACCGTCGACGAAGTTGGAGGCCAGCGCCTCGACGTAGGGCAGGTCGGCGGCACCAACGGTGCCGGGGACGAACACCGATGTCGCCGATGCTTGGCCGGGGAGGGGCCGCAACCCGCCGTCGCGACCGGCGTCGCAACCGCCGAGCGCGACCACCATCCCCAGCACGGCCGACGCGGTGAGCCGAGCACGGCGGCGGGGGCGTTCTCCCATGCCTCGTAGGTTGCCAGGCGCCATTGACATCGCGGTGGCACCCGATGGGGCAGCATGTGGGGGTGGCGACCACCGTGAGGGACGTGCTCCGCCGGACGGCGACCGCCAACACGCCGCGCCCCCCCGGCCTGTCGCGCTTTGCGGTCGCCAACACGCTGTCGCACGCTGCTGACACCTTCGTGGCCGTGTCGCTGGCCGGTTCGCTGTTCTTCAACATCAGCGCCGACGCATCCCAGGAGCAGGTGCTGATCTACCTGGTGGTCAACATGGTGCCCTTCACGTTGCTGGCACCGCTGATCGGTCCGGCGATCGACCGCTTCGGCCGGGGGCACAAGCTGATTGCCACGGTGCTCTTCGCGCTCCGGGCGCTGTGTGCCATCGCCGTCGCCTTCACCCTGCTCAGCCTCGCCCTGTACTTCTTCGTGCTCTCGTTGCTGGTGCTGGCCAAGGCGTCGGGCGTCGTTCGCCAGGCGCTGATCCCCGGACTCGTGGAGCACGCCGAGGACCTCGTCGCCGCCAACGCGCGCCTCGCCCGCCTGGGCGTGATCGCCGGCGGCGCCGCCGGGGCGGTCGGGGTCCCGCTCGCCACCCTCGCCTCGCCGGCGATCACCCTCGCGCTGGCGGCGCTGGCGTTCTTGGCGGCCGCCGCCGTGACCAGTCGCGTCCCCGAGCCCGCCCGCGGCGTCGAGGTCACACCGACGGTGGAGTACGAAGAGCTGCACGCCCCGCGGATCGTCGCCACGGCGTGGGCCTTCACCGCCGTGCGGGCCGCTGTCGGCTTCTTCACCTTCGGTCTGGCCTTTGCGCTCCGGCGTGACAGCCAGCCGGCCTGGATGTACGCGGCCGCCGCCATCGCCTACGGCGCCGGCTCCTTCCTCGGCAACATGGCGGCACCGGTGTTGCGGACCCGCTACCGCGAGATCCGTCTCGTCGCCGGATCACTGCTTGCACTGGCGGTGGTCGCCGTCTTCGCCGCCCTCGGCCCCTCGCGACCCAACGTGCTGCTGGTTGCGACGGTCCTCGGCGGCGCCGCCTCGATCGCCCGTCAGGGTTTCGACTCGATGGTCCAGTCGCAGGCCCCCGAGGCCACCCGGGCCCGTTCGTTTGCCCGGTTCGAGACCCGCTTCCAGATCGGCTGGGTGCTCGGTGCCATCGCCGCCGTCGCCGGTCGCATCCCACTCCAGCTGAGCATGGCCATCGTCGCCCTCGCGTTGGCGCCGTCGGCGACGTTCTACCTGCGCGCCATCCGCGAGGCGCGCGACGCCAACGTCGACGAGCCCTTCGAGCCCACGGTGCTGGTGCGGCGCCGTCTCGATCACGCCATCGAGTGGCACCGTCGCGGGATGGAGCGACTGGTGGTGACCGACCTCGCGAGCGTGCTCGAGCTGATCCGGGTCATCGGCCACGAGGTCCCCGACGACCTCCAGCGTCGCGTCGACGGGGTGCGCATCGGCGTGATCAGCGGGCTGGGCATCGACGAGACGCGCTTCGAACGGCTGCTCGTCGATGTCGAAGCGTTGGTGGTGGCGACGATGGAGACCGCTCAGGACCCCGACACGGCCGACGACACGACCGGCGTCGAGGCCAGCGGCGCGCCATCTTCGGCGTCACCGGGTGGCAGGGTCGTCGGGGCCACGTCCAACTCCTCCAAGACGCTCACCGCCGATGACGACCACTCGTCACCACGACGACCGAACGTGACCGTCCGCCGCGAGAACTGAGTCGTCGATCGGTAGACCTCGACGTCGATGGTCATCGGCGACTCGTCGGCGACGATCTTGCCGATCAGCACGAGCACGCCGCCATCCTTCACCGGTTGACCGGGACGTTCGTTGTCCAACGACTCGTCACGCACATCGGCGAACCGCACGTCGACGGTGTCGGTGACCGAACTGGCCACGCTGGCCTGCACCTGGGCCGAGAACGGTTCCTCCCCGACCGACACGACGTAGATCACCGGGAGGGCGTCGGCCCGATCGGGATCATCGGGTAGGCCATCGGCCACGTCGAGGACCACCGCCTCGACCACCTGGGCCGCCGGCGATGGGGCCGCAGCCGGATCGTCGCAACCGACCACCGCTCCGCCCGCGAGCGTCACGCCGACGAACGCGACGGCTGCCAATGGTCCACGCACATCGCCAGGCTAGTGAACACGGCTCGGGTCACCCCGGTGGCGATGTCGCCACCGGGTCTCAGGGTGCGCCGCTGATGCGGATGGCGATGATCTGCTCGACGGCGGTGTAGGGCCAGCCGTCGGGTAGATCGGCGGGCAGTGCCGGCGCCCCGGTGACCGTCTGACGGTTCTCGCCGAGCTCGATCATGCCGAGCTCGGTGCGCGCGGCGCTGCGCACCCCGCCCTCGGTCTGGAGCTGGTCGACCTCGACCTGCAGCTCGGCGTTCACCGACTCCAGCTCGTCGAGCTCACGGTCGAGCGAGCGCAGCTCGCGGTCCTGGTCGAACCAGGTGCGCACGGGCAGACCGAACAGCGCGGCGCCGATGGTGGCGGCCACCAGTACGGCGACCAGTCCGAGCATCAGGGCCGGCCGCCGGTCGCGGGTGATGCGCTGCTCACGGGCGATCGGGCGGGTCAGGTCGCCGAGGCGTGAGCGCCCCACCGTCGACGCCGGGCGCGGCGCCGGCTTGCGGATGATCGTGGTCGTCCTCGCCTCGGTCACGGGCGACATTGTCGCAGGCCCGACCGTCGAATCGTCGTCAATGCCCGAACATTCGCGCGAGCGGCGACGGGCTCAGGGAAGCCCGCGCAGCGCCCGCCGGCCCCGGAACTCGGCCGACTCGCCAAGCTCGCCCTCGAGCCGGAGCAGCTGGTTGAACTTGGCGACCCGGTCGCTGCGCGCCGGTGCTCCGGTCTTGATCTGACCGCAGTTCGTGGCGACCGCCAGGTCGGCGATGGTCGTGTCCTCGGTCTCCCCGCTGCGATGGCTCATCACCGCGCTGTAGCCGTGACGGGTGGCCAGCTCGACGGTGTCGAGCGTCTCGCTCAACGATCCGATCTGGTTGACCTTGACGAGCACCGAGTTGGCCACCGATCGATCGATGCCCTGCTGGAGCCGGGCGACGTTGGTGACGAACAGGTCATCGCCCACCAGCTGCACCCGCTGACCGACGGCGCCGGTGAGCTTGGCCCAGCCCTCCCAGTCGTCCTCGGCCATGCCGTCTTCGATCGACACGATCGGGTAGGCGTCGACGAGCCGGGCCCAATAGGCCACCAGCTCGTCGGCGCTCAGCACCTTGCCCTCCCCCTCCAGATGGTAGGCGCCGTCGCGGTAGAGCTCGCTCATGGCCGGGTCCATCGCGATGGCGATGTCGTCACCGGCCCGGTAGCCGGCGGCACCGATCGCCTCGACGAGGATCGTGATGGCCTCCTCGTTGGTGGCCAGGTTGGGGGCGAAACCCCCCTCATCGCCGACGGCGGTCGACAAGCCCCGGTCGTGGAGCATCGCCTTGAGCACGTGGTAGGTCTCGGTCCCCCAACGCAACGCCTCGGCGAAGCTCGCCGCGCCGACCGGCATGATCATGAACTCCTGCATGTCGATGGTGTTGTCGGCATGAGCGCCCCCGTTGATGACGTTCATCATCGGGACCGGCAGGACCCGGGCGTTGCTTCCTCCGACGTAGCGGTACAGCGGGAGGGCCAGCTCGTCGGCGGCCGCCTTGGCCACGGCGAGGCTGGTGCCGAGGATGGCGTTCGCACCGAGACGGGCCTTGTTGTCGGTGCCATCCAGCTCGATCAGCAACCGGTCGATCTCGCGCTGGTCGAGGCCGTCGAGACCGCGCAGCACCCCCGCGATCTCGCCATCGACGAACCCGATGGCCGTCAGCACCCCCTTACCCCCAAAGCGGTCACCGCCGTCGCGAAGCTCGACCGCCTCGTGCTCGCCGGTCGAGGCGCCGCTGGGCACCGCGGCGCGCCCGAAGGCACCCGAGGCCAGCACCACCTCGACCTCGACGGTGGGGTTGCCGCGCGAATCGAGGATCTCGCGGCCCTGGACATGAACGATCTCGGTCACAGATGCGGACGGTAGTTCGTTCGGTCCCTCACGCGCCCGGGCCGGGGCCGGGTCCTTCGATGCCGGGGAGGAACAACTCGCCGGTCGCGGGCTCCTCGACGCGCAGCATCTCCGAGGGAGCCGGCGCGAGCACCTGCTCGACGTAGTCGTCGATCACCTCTTCGAGCGGTACGTCACGACCCCAATGCTCGCTCAGGAACCAGCGGTGTTCGAGCAGCTGGTGGTAGATCTCGGCCGCCTGCAGCTTGCCGATCATCGAGCGCGGGATCCGTCCGATGGTCGGCTCGAATCGCTGGTCCAGCCAACGCACGGCGACGATGTTCTCCGGCGGCAGGGTCCCGGTGTGGGCGTGCAGGCCGGCGCCGAACTCGCGGATGTCGTCGAGCAGCCGGCGGGCCTGGTTCTCCCCCGCCCACAGACCGGTCAGTGCCAGCAGCCGCTCCTGGTGGTATCCGCTCTCGACGACCCGGGGGATGCATCGCAACCGGTCACCGCTCTCGTCGGCGACGATCTCCATCTCGGCGATGTCGAACCCGAGATCATGAAGGTGTCGGATCCGCTTCTCGACCCGCCACCGCTCACCGATCCCGTATTCCTCGATCTGGGTGAGCTCGCGCCACAGCTCCTCGTAGCGGGTCTCGATGTTGGTGGCGACCTCCCAGGGATCGACGTCGTCCACCAGTCGGCCACCCATCTGCAGGTCGAGCAGTCCACCGGCGACGTTCTCGGCGGCGATGTCGAGGTCCATCCGCCGCTGGCCGTCGGTCAGACGGCGGTAGCGGTCGCTGGTCTCGACATCGATGATGTAGGCCGACAGCGCGCCGGCGTCACGGCGGAACAGGGCGTTGGAGAGCGAGCAGTCACCCCAGAAGAACCCGGCGAGATGGAGCCTGACCAGCAGCCCGACCAGCGCGTCGAGCAACTTCTCGCCGAGGAACGGTATCGACAGCCCGCGCCCGGACAACAGGGTGCGGTATGGCAGTGCGTAGTCGAGATGCCGGGTCACCAGCAGGCCGTCACGCCCACCGGCGCGCTCGGTGATGACGGCGACGACGAGCACGGTGGGCAGGTGGTCATCGGCCAGCCCACGCAGCAGCCGGTATTCCTTGAGGGCCAGGTGATCGGGCAGCTCCTTGACGACGTAGGACGTCCGCTTGGCGTCGTCGCCCAACTCGACCAACCGCACCACATGGCGGTGCAGACCGAGGACCCCGTGCATGTGGGGAAGATCCCACTCGTCGAGGTCACCGCCGAACGGCAGGCTGCCGACCAGCGGGTGATCGGCGGGATCGGCGAACTGCAGGCGCATCGCGTCAGCTCGACGCGACCACCGCGTCGGCGCCCAGCCGATCGACGAAGTCCTCGTGGGCGGCGCTGGCCCGCTGGTGCTCGCCGATCGAGCGCTTGGCCCGACGCTCGCCCCGCAGGGCGGCCAGCGGGTCCTGCTGGTCACCGACATAGCCGAGGGCAAAGGCGCCCTCCTGGTATCCCATGACACGGAGCAGGTCATCGTCGAGTGTGCGGGCGATCTCCGGCGGGCAGGCCAGGTACTGGTTCTCCTCCTGACGCACCCACCCGACGGCGTAGGTGATGTTGACGCCCTGACGCACACCGTCGCTGTGGTTGGTGCCGCCGCCGTGGAGCACCTTGCCGTCATAGAACAGCACGCTGCCGCGCGCCATCTCGACGGGCAAGCTCGGCATCGTGGCCGCCTCGGCGTCGCTGACCGCCGACGAGCCGGGCACGATCTGGGTGCCGCCGTTGGCGGCGGTGAAGTCGGTCAGCGCCCACATCGTGTTGCACTGGGCGTGGTAGCCGGAGGGGAACGGGAAGTCGTCGAAGGCCATCTGGTCGCGGTGCAGTTGCTGACCCGACTCTCCGGGTTCGATCGAGATGATCTGGGTCAGGTGGAGCTGGAACGTGGTGGCGTGAGCGAGCACCCCGCCGACCGTGCCCAGCGCCGTCGGATGCATGACCAGCTCGCGCGCCGCCGGACACCGGGCGATCAGCGCGCCAGTGCGTCGCGTGGACCGGCCGTCGTAGCCGTCACGTCCGGTCGCCGTGCCGCGGACGTAGGGCGCCGCCTCCTCGGCCAGACGGTCGAGCAGCACGGGCCCGACGACGTCATCGACGATGGCGTAGCCCCAGCGACCGATGTGCTCGGCGACGTCGGCGGGATCGGTGTCGGCAGCGAGATGAGCCAGCTCCACGGACGCGAGCGTAGGCGGCGTCCGGTGCTCGCTTCACCGGGTGACACGCATCGTGGTCAGGGTGGCGGTGAGCCGTAGCCGTGACGCGCCTGGTACGTGGCCAGGCTGAAGTCATCGCTCTCGATGAAGGCCATCTCGGCGGCCTCGGCGGTGCGGACGGCATCGACCTCCGCCGGCAACGTGGCCAGCGTCTCGGGCGGCACGATGACCACGCCGTTGACGTCGCCGTGGAGGATGTCGCCGGTCGCCACCCGCTGGCCCCACAGCGTGACGGGATCACCGACGGCGACGATCTCGAAGTTGGCGTGCGAGACCACCGGATACTGCATGAAGTAGTGGAAGCCGAGCGCCCGCACCTCGTCGACGTCGCGCAGCGCACCGTCGGTGACCATGCCGACGGCGCCGAGGCGGCGGGCCACACGGGCCATGATCTCGCCGGCGTAGGCCACCCGATGTGGTTCGCCGCTGGCGTCGGCGAACGCCAACACGACGGGCCCGTCCATCGCGTCGAGCGCCTCCCACATCCGCCACCAGCCGGCCCGGCCGGCGACCGCGCCGATCGAGTTGGACACGGTGACCGTCAGCGCCCGCCCCGCCATGACGCCGAGCTCGGGGAAGGCGCACCGGATCGGTCCGCCGAGATAGCCCACGCTGCGATCACGGATGGCGAAGCGCTCGATGGCGTTGGCGACGGTCGGGCTGTCGACCGACCGGAGGAACCCCCAGTCGGCGTCGGTGGTTGCTGTCGAGCTCACGTCTCGGCCTCCTTGACCTCGTTCCACATCCCGTCGAGCGTCGGCAGATCGGTGTCACCGAGCTCGACGCCCCGCTCGACGGCGGAGCGTTCGACCGCCTCGAACCGCCGCTGGAACTTGGTCGCCGCGCTGCGCAGCGCCAGCTCGGGGTCGATGTCGAGATGCCGGGCGATCGACACGATCGACAGGAGCACGTCGCCGAGCTCCTCGCTCCGTGCCTCGGCATCGGCGGCGGCGCGCAGCTCGGTGAGCTCCTCGTCCAGCTTGGCCAGGGGGCCGTCGACGTCGGGCCAGTCGAAGCCGACCTTGGCCGCCTTGCGCATCAACTGATCGGCCAACGCCAGCGCCGGAAGCGAGCGGGCGACACCGTCGAACACCGAGGTGCGCTGCTTCTCGGCACGCTTGATCCGATCCCAGTTGGCGACGACGGTCTCGGGATCGTCGGCCTCGACGTCGGCGAACACGTGGGGGTGACGACGAACGAGCTTGTCGTGGATGCCGGTCGTGACCTCGGCGATCGTGAACCGGTCCCGCTCCGCCCCCACCACGGCGTGAAACTCGACCTGGAACAACACGTCACCGAGCTCCTCGACCACGGCCTCCCAGGTGGCGGGGTCGTCGTCGTCGAGCGCCTGGAGGGCGTCGACCAGCTCGAAGGTCTCCTCGACGAGATACGGGATCAGACTCTGATGGGTCTGGCGGCGGTCCCACGGGCACCGCTCGCGCAGGGTCGCGACGAGCGCATGGAGGCGCTCGTGCCCGGTCGGGTCACCCGAATCGCTCAGGGTGCCACCTCAGAGCTCGACGACGGCGAACTGCTCGGCGTCCCAGCGTCCGTACATCGGGTCGACTTCGACATCGAGCTCGCCGATGAAGCCGGTGACGACCTGACCGACGGCGGCGGCCGCGACCTCGCCGCTGACCTCCTCGAAGGGCCGGTGGAGCATCACGAACCATCCCATGGTCCCCTCGGCGTCGATCTGCGCCGTCACCGGCGCGCTCCACGTGCCGGGGGTGAGGGTCAGGCCGGCGGCACCCACGGGGGCGTCGGCTGACAGCTGCGAGGTCGCCACGCACTCACCGCCGGTCTGACCGGGCAGGATCCCACCGGTGGCCGCCAAGCTCTCGTCGACGGTCTGCGCACCGGCCAACTCGGCGAAGTCGGCGCCGGCCTCCAGCTCGGCGACGAGGTCGTTGGCCTCCTCCTCGGTCTCGGTGATGATCAGCCGCGGGCACAGCAGGCCCGATTCCCCGGCCGGTGCGTCGTAGATCTCGGCGGCCTCCTCGTCGGTCACCGCCGTCGACAGGGCGCCGGTTCCCAGGGCGTACAGCTGGAGCGGCCCGAGCACACCGGCGGGGAGACCGGCTTGATACTCCTCGATCGGCGCTGCCGCCAGCTCGTCGGCCGACGGCATGGCATCGCGGGTGACGAGGAACGACTCCATCAACCGACCGATGATGACCTGCCCGAGCAGCCCCCGGGCGGTGGCACCGCTCATCGTGTCGCCGGCACCGGCCGGCTCGGCGGTGGCGGCGGCGGTGGTCGCGGCGTCGGCCTGGTAGGCCTGGGCGAGGGACTCGAAGTCGGACACCGAGATGTCCTCGCCGTCCACGGTCACCGCGGTGCTTTCGTTGACACCGCAGGCTGACAAGGTCGCCACGGCCCCGGTGGCGAGGATGGCGACGACGACTCGTCGAGTACCGGTCACGGCGCTGCAACCTAGCGGCCGACGGCGACCGGGGCCTCGGCGGGCACCAGCTCGCGGAGGAACCCGACGAGGAACGCCGCCGGGGACTCGGCCGATCGGGGCACCGGGACGACCAGCTGCTGCTGGTCCTCCTTGTAGATGGCGTCGCGGGCGAGTCGACGCAACCGGGTCGTCTGGCTGAGCTTGAGCTCGATCGGCCCGAGACGGGCCTCGCGGGACAGCACCGTCAGCTCATGCAGCCCGAGGCGGTGGCATTCGGCGCGCAGATAGCCAACGTCGAGCAACGCCGCCGCCGGCGCCGGCACCGGCCCGTAACGGTCCTCCCACTCGGTCCGGATGTCGTCGACCGCGACGGTGGTCTCGACCGCGGCGAGCCGGCGGTAGGCCTCGAGCCGCATCTCCTCCTTGGCCACGTAATCGGGTGGCAGGAAGGCGTCGGTGGGCACGTCGAGCTTGACCTCCGACGGTGGCCTGACCGGTTCGCCCTTCATCTCGGCGACCGCCTCGGTGACCATCTGGCAGTAGAGGTCGTAGCCGACCGCGGCGATGTGCCCTGACTGGGCCTGACCGAGCAGGTTGCCGGCCCCCCGGATCTCCAGGTCGCGCATCGCGATCTTGAACCCCGACCCGAGATCGGTGGCCTCGCCGATCGTCTTGAGTCGCTCGTAGGCCTCCTCGGTCAACGTGACATCGGTGGGATGGAAGAGGTAGGCGTAGGCGCGCTGCCCCGACCGCCCGACACGGCCGCGCAGCTGGTGCAGCTGGCCGAGCCCGAGCAGATCGGACCGCTCGACGACGAGCGTGTTGACCGTCGGCATGTCGATGCCCGATTCGATGATCGTGGTGCACACCAGGACGTCGAAGCGGCCCTCCCAGAAGTCGACGACGACCTGTTCGAGCGTCCCCTCGTCCATCTGGCCGTGGGCAACGGCGATGCGCGCCTCGGGGACCAGCTCGCGCAGCCGTGCGGCGGCGTGCTCGATCGAACGGACCCGGTTGTGCACCCAGAAGACCTGGCCTTCGCGCAACAGCTCTCGCCGGATCGCCTCGACGGCGACCCGCTCGTCGTAGCCCCCGACGTAGGTGAGGATGGGCTGGCGGTCCGCCGGCGGGGTCTGGAGCAGCGACAGGTCACGGATCCCGACGAGGCTCATCTCCAACGTCCGGGGGATCGGCGTCGCCGACAGGGTGAGCACATCGACATCGGTCGCCAGGTGCTTCATCGCCTCCTTGTGCTGTACCCCGAAGCGTTGCTCCTCGTCGATGACCAACAGACCGAGGTCCTTGAAGCGCACCTGCTCGCCGAGCAGTCGGTGGGTGCCGATCACACAGTCGACCTCGCCCGACTCCACCCCGGCGATCACCTCGCGGGCCTGCTTGGCGGTGAGGAACCGGCTGAGGGTCTCGACCCGGATCGGGTAGCCGGCGAACCGGTCGGCGAAGGTGTTGCCGTGCTGGGTCGCCAGCAGGGTGGTCGGTGCGAGCACGGCGACCTGCTTGCCGTCCTGGATCGCCTTGAAGGCGGCACGGATGGCCACCTCGGTCTTGCCGAACCCGACGTCACCGCAGATCAGACGGTCCATCGGGTAGGCGCGCTCCATGTCGGTCTTCACGTCGGCGATCGCGACACGCTGGTCGGGCGTCTCGACGTACGGGAACGCGTCCTCCATCTCCGCTTGCCAGGGCGTGTCGATGCCGAACGCGAAGCCGGACGCGTTGACCCGCTTCTGATAGAGCACCACCAGCTCCTGGGCGATCTCGCGCACCGCCGAGCGGACCTTGGTCTTGGCCTTGGCGAAGTCGGCGCCACCCAGACGGTGCAAGGTCGGCACCTCCCCGCCGACGTACTGGCGCAGCACGTCGATCTGGTCCGAGGGCACGTAGAGCTTGTCGTTGCCCTTGTAGGACACGAGCAGGTAGTCGCGTTCGACACCCCCGATCGTGCGCTTGACCATCCCGTCGTAGCGGCCGACACCATGCTGGACGTGGACGACGTGGTGACCGGGCTTGAGGTCCTCGAAGACCCCGACGCCCTCGCGCCGACGCGCCCGGGAGCGCCGGTGGGCCCGTCGCCGACCGGTCAGATCGCTCTCGGCGACGATGGCGAGGCGGGCGGCGGGCAGCGTGACGCCACGGTGCAGCGGGGTGACCACGATGTGACCGCCCGGTTTGGTCAGGTCGATATCGCCGCCGGAACCGACGACCCGGAGATCGAGCCCCTGGTCGCGCAGCACGGCGGCCAGCCGCTCGGCCGAGCCGTCGCCTTCGGCCGCCACCACCACCCGGTAGCGGTCGGCCAGCAGCTGACGGAGCCGCTGCACCAGGCCGGCGCCGTCGCCCACCACCGGCCCCCACCCCGATGCCTCGACCACCGGAGTGTCGGGCGACTCCGGTGTCGAATCGATCGACCAGGGATCGATGCGCCCGTTCGTGCCGGCGAGCAGACGGTCGGGATCGGCGTGCAGACGCGGGAACGGCGTCTCGGCATCGCGCGACCAGGTGGACGCCAGGCTGCGGGCGAGGTCGTCCTCTTCGGCCAACAGGTCACGCGCCCGATCACGCAAGCGCCGCGGTTCGACCAACACCACCTTGGCGTCGGCCGGCAGCACGTCGGTGAGGAGGGTCTCGTCCTCGACGAGCCAGGGCAGCCAGCTCTCCATCCCGTCGAACAGCGCCCCCTCGGCCAGCCGCTCCCACTGCTCGCGGCCCCAGGGCTCGGCCCCCACCAAGGCGGCCGCTCGCGACCGTACGACCTCGCTGGTGAGCACCTCGCGGGCCGGGAAGACCCCGACGTCGTCGAGATCGTCCGACGAGCGCTGATCGTTGACGCTGAAGCGTGTCAACCGGTCGACCTCGTCGCCCCACAGGTCGATGCGGATCGGCGCGTCGGCCGTCGAGGGGAACACGTCGACGATGGCGCCGCGGCGGGCGAACTCACCGCGGTGCTCGACCAGCTCCTCGCGGCGATAGCCGAAGTCGACGAGACGCCGGGTGAGCTCGTCGGGGTCGACGATGTCGCCGGGTCGCACGGTGATCGGCTCGACCGTCGTGGCATCGGGCCCCAGCCGCTGGAGCAGCGCCCGCACGGCGGTCACCACCACCAGCGGTGACCGTCCGGGTTGGCGGAGCCGCCACAGCACCTCGAGGCGTTGGCCCATCGTCTCCACCGAGGGGCTGACCCGCTCGAACGGCAGGGTCTCCCAGGCCGGGAACTGGGCGACGGCGCCGTCCGGCAGGAACTGGTTGAGGTCGTCGGCCAGTTGGCCGGCCATCGTGCCGGTTGGGCAGGCGACCACCAACGGACGGCGGCGCGACAGGGTCGCCAGCGCGGCCAGCGAGATGGGCCGGGCGACCTCGACGATCGCCAGCCGGGCATCGGGTTCGCCCAGGGCGCGCGTCAGCCCGGGTTCGTCACGGAGCAGCGGGGGGAGATCGACGAGCCGCACGGCTCGTCCGAGGGTACCGGTGGCGACCCCGCCGGGCGCGCCGATCAGCCTGAGGGAACGGCGGCGACCGTCGTGGTCGGCGCCGGGGTGGTGACCGGAGCGGCCGTGGTCTGGGGGGCTCGCGTGGTCTGGGGCGGGCTGGTGGTGGCCACAGTCGTGGCCGGACGCGTGGTGGGCGGTGCCGCGGTGGTCGTCGTCGCCGACGTGGTGGTCGTGTAGTTGGGATCGGCCCAGTCCCACCAGCCCGACTGATTGCCGTAGTACTCCGGCTCGTTCTCGCCATCCCACACGTACACGCCATCGCCGATGCCCATCAGCGCGAAGTAGTCCGCCGAGATCAGGTTGGCGATGCGGATGCAGCCGTGCGAGGCCGGGTAGTCGGGCACCTGATAGGCGCCGTGGACGGCGATGCCGTTGTTGAAGTAGACGGGGTTGAGCATCCCGCCGAGCCGGCTCTCGCGCACGCCCTCGACGCGCCGGTGCACGGTGTAGACGCCGCCGGGTGTCCAGGCGTTCCCGCAGACACCCTTCTTCAGCGGCTCGGTGCCGTTCTCGTTGCCGGACTCCCCGACGTCGATGGTCACCTCTTCGCACCACTCGGCGCCCTGGTTGAGATCGCGGCCTTCGGCGCCCTCGGCACCGATGTCGCCGCTGGAGATGTGGGCGATGAAGAGCGGGTCGGCGCCGTCATAGACGACCAGCGCCTGCTGGGGGAG
The DNA here is from genome assembly GCA_047972065.1 of Desertimonas sp. Taxonomy (GTDB): domain Bacteria; phylum Actinomycetota; class Acidimicrobiia; order Acidimicrobiales; family Ilumatobacteraceae; genus JALZMG01. The sequence goes on along the minus strand of JBKEAH010000196.1, from coordinate 68,013 downwards.
GTAGATCTCGGTGTGTCGTCCGGCGTTGGGCCGTCGGGCGTCGATCGGCAGCGGGTCCTGGAGGTCGAGCCACATCTCGGGGGTGACGTCACCGTCGACCTCCCAGAAGTTCTTGCCCTGAACCAGGGTCTCGTAGGCCCACACCGCCTGTTCGGTCAGCGACCCGAAGTTGCCGTCGATCGGACCGGGTTGGAACCCCAGTTCGGCGAGCCGCTCCTGGAGCCGCCGGACCTCATCGCCGTAGCTGCCTTCGTACAACGTCTGGGTGAGCGTCGACTTCGGCGAGGTCGTGGTGGTGGGGGGCAGGGTCGTGGTGGTGGTCGAGGGCGCCGACAACACGGTCGAGGTCGGGTTCTCCTGCCCCCGACGGGCAGTGCTCGACGCTTCGTTCCCACCGGCCTGCGCACCGACGGCGGCGACCAGCGCGACGGCACCGACGAGGGCGCCCGCCGTCACGATCGGGGCCGAGCGGCCACGCGTCAGTCGAGTCCAGGTTCCATCCACCAGACCCCTATTGTGGCCGCGGAACCCGCTGGACCCACGACATCTCCGCCAGTTTTCGCGTCGTCGCCATCAGCGCAGTCCAAGCTGACGCGCACACGACGGCCAGGCGCCCCAGCCCTGCTCGTCGCGCACCCGCTCGGCGACGACAATCTGTTGCTCGCGCGTCGCCCCGGCGGCGGTCGCGGCGAACTCCTGTCCGCCAAAGCCCCGCCAGGTACCGGCGGCGAACTGCAACCCGCCGTGGTAGCCGTTGCCGGTGTCGATGGCCCAGTCGCCTCCCGATTCGCATTCGGCGAGGTCGTCCCACACCGTCCAGGCGGCCGGCTGGGCGTCACCACCGGCGGCGACGCCGCCGGGAAGACCGGTGCGCCAGGCGACGAAGTCCTGGGGCGTGCACGCGCCGAGCAGCGGGATGGCGGCCAGCGCGGCAAGGGCGCCGACGCGTCCAAAGCGGGCGACTGGAGAAGACACGCCGAGCGATCGTAACCATCTCGTAACAATTTGACACCCTGGGGGGCGCCGACCGTGCGGTCACGCACCGGGAATCGGTCGACCGTTGACGGCCCGCATGGCCGCATCGGCACCATCGACGACGATCATCTCGGCGGCGTCGGCGGCCTCCCCGATGGCGACGTCGAACAGCTCGCGCTGGCGGGCCGGCAAGCGGGACAGCACGTGATCGGCACCACGGTCCTTGCCACCCGGTGGTTTGCCGACCCCGATGCGCACCCGCAGATAGTCCTGGGTGCCGAGGTGTTGCGTGATACTGCGCAGCCCGTTGTGGCCGGCCAAACCCCCGCCGACCTTCACCCGCACCGTCGCCGGTGGCAGATCCAGTTCGTCGTGGACGACGACGATCCGCTCCGGCTCCTCGATCCCGTAGCGACGGGCCAGCGCCCGCACGGCGCGGCCCGAGTCGTTCATGAAGGTGAGGGGGAACGCCAACACGACCCGCTCGTCGCCTGCCGGACCCGGCACGCGCGACTCGGCGACGAGCGCGTTGTCCCGGCCGCCCTTCAACGTGTCCCCGCGCCGACGCGCCAACTCCTCGACGACGTCCTGGCCGACGTTGTGGCGCGTCCGGGCGTACTCCTTGCCCGGGTTCCCCAGCCCGACGATCAGCCAATCGAACGGGGTGCGGCGCTTCACTCGGCGGTGTCGCCGCCAGTCGCGCCGTCGTCGCCGGCGGCCGACGCGTCGGCGGCCGACGCGTCGGCGGCACCGCCATCGACGTCGTCGTCGCCGGCCTGGTCCTCGGCCCCCTCGGCATCGGCGGCTTCGATCTCTTCGACCTCGGCGCGCATCGTGAGCACGGTGACGATGGCCATGTCGGGCTCGCCGGTCGGCGTGACCCCGGCCGGCATGGCGACGTCCGCGAGCCGGATGACCGTGTCCATCTGCATCGCCGACACGTCGACGACGAACTCGGCGGGGATGTTGCGCGGCGTGGTCGACACCTCGATGCTGTCCACGGCCGGGTCGACGAGACCGCCACCCTGGCTGACGGCGTCGGCCTCGCCTTCGAGGCGCACCGGCACCGACACGGTGATCTCCTCGTCGAGGTTGATCTGGATGAAATCGACGTGGGCGACCGTCCGGCGGACCGGGTGACGCTGAATGTCCTTGACGATCGCCGGATAGACGGTGCCATCCACGGTGAGATCGAGCACGGTGTTCGTCCCGGCGGGCCCGGACAGGGCGAGACGCAGATCCCGACGTCCGATGGCCACCGACACCGGCGTCATGCCGTGGCCGTAGAGTACGGCCGGGATCTGGTCCTCGCCGCGCAGACGACGAGAAGCGGCACTGCCGGTTGTCCGGCCGATGGTGGCGTTGAGCACGGTCTGGGACATGGTCAGAAGGCCTTCACGAGAGCTGGGAATCGACGGCGTCGGGACGCGTCGTCACGACGAGAACCGGCCGGGGATGCTACCGGGGCTCAGGCGAGGTTCTCGCCGCCGAAGATCTTGCTGACGCTGGAGTCGTCGAAGACGGCGGTGAGCGCCTCGGCGATCAGCGGCGCGATCGACAGCACCTCGACCTGCGGGATCTGCTTCTCGCTCGGCAGCGGCAGGGTGTTGGTGAGCACGACCCGCTCGATCGCGCTGTTCTTCAACCGGTCGATCGCCGGGCCCGACAACACACCGTGGGTCGCCATCGCCCACACCTCGGTCGCCCCACGCGACAGCAGCAACTCGGCTGCCGAGGTGATCGTTCCACCGGTGTCGATCATGTCGTCGGTGAGCACGCAGAGTCGCCCCCTGACATCCCCGATCACCTCGGTGGCCTCGGCGACGTTGGCCGTGCCCTTGGGCCGCCGTTTGTAGCAGAACGCCAGATCGGCGCCGCAGTCGTCGAGATGCTGGGCCATCCGCTCGGCGACCTTGATGCGCCCGGCGTCGGGGGACACGATGACGGGGGCGTCGCAGTGTTCGCGCAGGTAGTCCTCGAGCACCGGGATCGCCGTCAGATGATCGACCGGCCCGTCGAAGAACCCCTGGATCTGTCCGGCGTGGAGGTCGATCGAGATCATCCGCTTCACGCCGGCGGCCTTGAACATGTCGGCGACCAGCCGTGCCGTGATCGGCTCTCGGCCCTCGGCCTTGCGGTCCTGACGGGCGTAGCCGTAGAAGGGGCACACCGCGGTGATCCGCTTCGCCGACGCCCGGTATGCAGCGTCGCACATGATCAGCTGCTCGATGATCGAGTCGTTCACCGAACGGCCGTCGATGCCGTAGTGACTCTGCATGATGAACACGTCGGCGCCGCGCACGCTCTCGCCGAACCGGGGACGGATCTCCCCGTTGGAGAACTCGACGATGTTGGCGTGACCGAGCTCCAACCCGAGGTGCTTGGCCACCTCGGTGGCGAGCTCGGGATGCGTGCGACCGGTGTACAGCGCCAGCTTCTTGGTGGTGACCTTCTCGGTCTGGAACTCGTTCATCCGCTTCCCTGGTGCTGCCCGGCCCTGACCTCAGGAGGTCGTGGGCGCAGTGTAGAACGACCCGGTCACGACGTCCGCAGCGACGTGGGATCCGGCCGGGAGATGGGCATAGGGCCCGACCACGGCGCGTGCCCCGACCTCGGCGTGGATCCCGACGGTGTGTTGGAGTTCACTGCCGCTCCCGATCACACAGTCGTCGAGCCGAGCGTCGGGTCCGAGCACGCATCCGTCACCGACCGACGTCGCACCTTCGAGGATCGTGCCCGGGTACAGCGTCACGTCGCGCCCGAGGCTGACGGTGACATCGATGAACGTCTGGCGGGGGTCGAGCATCGTGACCCCGTTGAGCAGCCACTGCCGGTTCGTGCGTGCCCGGAGCTCGCGCTCGGCGAGGGCGAGCTGCCAGCGGTCGTTGACCCCCTGGGTCTCCCCCGTCGGCGCCGAGACCCGACCGAGACGATGACCCATGCCTCCGAGCACGCTGACCACGTCGGTGAGGTAGTACTCGCCCTGGCTGTTGTCGGGTGAGAGATGACGCAACGCCGGCCCGAACACCTCCCGGCGAAACGCGTAGATGCTGGTGTTGATCTCCCGGACGTCGAGCTCGTCGGGACTGGCATCGCGTTGTTCGACGATCCGCAGCACGCGGCCGTCGCCGGCGCGGATCACCCGCCCGTACCCGGTCGGGTCCTCCATCGTCGAGGTCAACAGCGTGGCGGCGTTCTGGTTGGCGACGTGGGTGGCGACCAACTCGTCGAGCGTGTCGGGTCGCAGCAGCGGGGCGTCGCCGGGTAGCACGACGATCGTCGAGTCGTCGTCGAGGTCGTCACCGGGCAGCGCCGACATCCCGCACTGGGCGGCGTCACCGGTGCCGCGTTGGTGAGCCTGCTCGACGAACACCACGTTGGCCCAGGCCGGAGCGAGATCCTGGATCTCCTTGGTCACCCGCTCGGCGCCGTGCCCGACGACCACAGCGGTGCGCTCGGGTCGCAGCCGTTCGAGGGCGTGGATGACGTGCAGGACCATCGCCCGCCCGCAGATCATGTGCAGGGGCTTGGGTCGGGCCGAGCGCATCCGGGTGCCTTCGCCGGCGGCGAGGACGATGGCCGAAACGCTCACGGTGCGTTCCTCGATGTTGTGGCCGCAGCCACGGAGACCGTGGTCCTGCGGTGCTGTCCGAGCTGGTGCTCTCGCATGGCTCCGGGGAGAGGAATCGAACCCCTATTCTCTGAACCAAAATCAGGCGTCCTACCGATTGAACGACCCCGGATCGCTGTGTGCTCAACGTATCGGGACGCATCCGGGGATGCGCCCGGTAGCGTCGGTCGGCCTATGGGTTCGCTGATCAAGAAGCGTCGCAAGCGGATGCGCAAGAAGAAGCACAAGAAGATGCTTCGCCGCACCCGCCACCAGCGCCGCAAGTAGCCGCCGCACGGCTTCGAGCCGAGAACCCGCCGTCCCTCACCGGGTCGTGCGGGCGACCACCACCGCTGCGCCCTCGCTCCGCAGGGAGTCGAGGGCGTTGTCGCGCTCACCCGGCACGAACCAGGTCGACCCGCTCCCGGCGAGCACCGGGCGGACCCCCGCCGCCGCCATGATTGCGTCGCGCCAGTCGGCAAGACGGGGCTCGACCACCAGGGCGGCGGGCTCGAGATCGTTCGGGCCGTCCCCGTTCGGTGCGCCCATGTCGTCCCAGGCGCGGTACACGGCCGGGGTCGAAACCCCGAAAGGTGGCACCACCAAGGTCACGGTTCGAGCCACGTCGGGCAGCGCGGTCAGCACCTCGCCGATGCCCCCGACCCGGGCCCGGCCGCCGCGCACGCAGAACGGCACGTCGGCACCGAGCCGTGTGGCGACCACCGGGTCGTCGACACCGGCCCACCGTAGGATCGCCCCGGCGTCGGCCGACCCGCCGCCAAGCCCGCCGCCGTGGGGAATCCGCTTGACGATGTGCACACCGGCCCGACGGCCGGCCGCCACGAGCGCCCGCGCCACCAGGTTGGAGCCGTCGGTCGGCACCCCGTCGGCGTACGGACCCGAGACGCTCAGACCGTCACCGGCCGGGTCGATGTGCAACTCGTCGGCAAGATCGAGGCTGACGAACTCGGCGTCCAACTCGTGGTAGCCGTCGGCGCGGACGCCGCGGATTCGCAGCGACCACGTCAGCTTGGCGGGTGCCAACACCCGCACCGCCTCAGCCATCAGCGGCGCGGGTCAACCGGACCCAGTCGTCGAGGCCGAGCTGCTCGGGGCGCGCCGTCGGCTCGATGCCGGCGGCGGCGAACTGCTCGCTGGTGACCCGCCCCGCCAGCGAACGCCGGAGCATCTTGCGGCGCTGACCGAACCCGGCCCGGACGAGGTCGAACAGGGCCTCGCTCGGCACCGCCGGAGGCGGTCGACGAACGATCTCGACCAGCGCCGACTCGACCTTCGGCCGTGGCACGAACACCGACGCCGGGACGTCGCCGACCAGCCGCGCCGTCGCCCAATACGCCACCTTGACGCTGACGGCCCCGTAGGTGCCGGTGCCCGGCGGCGCCGCCAGGCGCGCGGCGACCTCCTTCTGCACCATCACCAGCATCCGGACGATGGCGGGCACGGCGTCGAGCAGATCGGCGATCAACGGAGTGGCCACGTTGTAGGGCAGGTTGGCGACCAGCACCCAGGCGTCGTGCCCCCCCAACAGCGTCGGCCAGTCGAGGGTCAGCGCGTCCGCCTCGACCACCGTCACCCCGCCGACGTCGGCCACCACCTCGCGCAGCACCCTGGCGACACCCGGGTCGACCTCGATGGCGGTGACCTCGGCCCCGGTCTCGGTCAACGCCAGGGTCAGCGACCCGAGTCCCGCCCCGATCTCGACCACCCGATCCCCCGGACCTACCCGTGCCGCACGAGCGATGCGCCGCACCGTGTTCGGATCGGCGACGAAGTTCTGACCGCGGTCGCGCCGCGGCGCCAGCCCGCGGGTCGTCAACAGCTCTCGGATCGCGGGACGAGAGTGCGTCACCGCCGCCGTCTACTCGCGGACCTCGACGCGGATCGGCGCCTCGGTGAAATCGGCGATGGTGTCGAAGTCGCCGGGTGACAGCACCACCGTCGGGCCCTCGGCGTCGCCGCGCACCGGGCTGCACCGGACCGACTGTCCGTTCGCCGCGTTGTACACGGTGATCGTCCCGCTGGCCCCGACCCCCGAGATCTCGCAGCGGCCCGCGCCGACGCCGCTTCGATAGGTGCCGGCGGCGACACCGATGACCGCGTCATCGACCGGACCGACCTGGACGCGGCGGGTCGGCGGCTCCCCGGCGGTGACGATGGTGGAAGCCGGCGTGAGGAACGCCGGCTCGACCCGCACCGGCGTCGCGTCGGTCGGCGTCACCGGCACCGCCGCCTCGGCGGCGAGACCGGCCGCGGCCACGTTGGGCCGAGTGGTCGTGGCGTCATCCTCGTTGGCCCACCAGATCGTCGGGAGCGCGACCGCGGTCAACAGGCTGGCGAAGACCAGTCGGGAGCGGTCGTTGGCGTCGAGGTTCACGGCGGATGGAAGTCAGCGCCGCGAGGGCGGGAGCCCCACGGCGATCGGTCGAGCCACGCTACCTGAACATTTCATTCAGGTTGCAACCGCAAGCGCCGGGAACGCCCGCGCGGTGTTGGCCGCCGTCGTCTCGCGCACCTCGTGCTCGCTGAGTCCGCGCCGCGCCGCGATGTGACGACCGACGTCGACCACCCACGCCGGTTGGTTGGGGCGGCCCCGGTGGGGCACCGGCGCCAGATAGGGGCTGTCGGTCTCCACCAGGATCGACGCCATCGGCACGGCGGCGGCCGCCGCCGCCACGTCCGGCGCACCCTTGAAGGTGACGATCCCCGAGAAGCTGACGTAGGCACCGCGCTCGACACATGCGGCGGCCTCTCCGGGACCGCCGGTGAAGCAGTGGAACACCGTGTGCGACGGCACGCCCTCACGGTCGAGCAACTCGAACGTCTCGCTCCACGCGTCGCGGGTGTGGATCACCAACGGCAGGTCGCGCTCGTTGGCGATCGCCACCTGGGCGGCGAACGCCTCCCGCTGGGCGGCACGCGGCGAGTGGTCATAGTGGAAGTCGAACCCGCACTCGCCGACGGCGATCGGCGCCGGGAGGTCCGGTGCGTCGAACAGATCGGCGATCGTGTCGACGCCATGACGGGCCTCGTGGGGGTGCAAGCCGACGGTCGCGTAGACGCCGGGCAACGCCGCCGCGTGACACAGGTTGCGCACCGACGACGCGCGGTCGCACCCCACCGTGATGAGCGTTGCGACCCCCGCCGCGTGCGCGGCGTCGACGACGCCCCGCGCCTCGGCATCATCGGCGGGAAGATGGCAGTGCGAGTCGATCCAGCCGGTCATGGCGTCCCCCGACCACGCACGCCGCTCACGCCTTGATGCGGGGGAACAGGGGGGCGCCCTTGGTGACGGGGAGCCCACCGGGGTAGCCGCCCCAGGCGACGTCGGCGGGGACCCGCTGGTCGACGACGGTGCCGGCCAGGCCGATGCGCTCCCAGATCGCCTGGGTGGTCGCGGGGAGCGCCGGGGAGGCGAGAATCGACACGATCCGCAGCGCTTCGAGCGCGTCGCCGAGCACCACGTCGACCTCGCCGCCGGGCTCCATCTTCCATGGCTCGCGGGCCTCGAGAAACGCGTTCGTCTCGCGGATCAGCCGCCATGTCGCCTCGAGCGCTCGGCTGGGCGCGACGACGTCCCACGCCGTACGGGTGGCCTCGACCGCCGCCGCCGCCGCCTCGGCCAGCGGGCTGTCGGCGCCCGGGGCGGGGCCGACACCGTCACACTTGGAGGTGACGACGGTGGTCACGCGCGAGGCGAGGTTGCCCAGGTTGTTGGCCAGGTCGGCGTTGTAGCGCCCGATCAGTCCCTCGTAGGAGAAGTCGCCGTCCTGGCCGTAGGGCGTGTCGGCCAGCACGTAATAGCGGAACCCGTCGACGCCGACGGTGTCGACCAACTCGAGCGGCTTGACGACGTTGCCGGTCGTCTTGCTCATCTTCTCGCCGCCGACGAGCAACCAGCCGCCCACGGCCCAACCGCGCGGCAGCTCGACCCCGGCCGACATCAGCATCGCCGGCCAGTAGACGCAGTGGTGCCGGATGATGTCCTTGCCGATCAGGTGGTAGTCGACCGGCCACCAGCGAGCGAACCGCTCGGCGTCGCGGCCGAATCCGACGGCGGCCAGGTAGTTGGTCAAGGCGTCGAACCAGACGTAGGCGACGTGACGGTCGTCCCACGGCAGCCGGATGCCCCAGTCGAGCGACGTGCGGCTGACCGAGAAGTCACGCAACCCCGATCGGATCAGCCCGATCGCCTCGTTGCCCCGGAAGTCCGGGACGATGGCACCGGGGTGCGCGCCGTACCACTCGAGCAGCCGGTCCTGGAAGCGCGAGAGGCGGAAGAAATAGTTCTCCTCCTCCACCTGATCGACCGGGAGCTTGTGGATCGGGCAGCAGTCCCCGGCCAGCAGCTCGTCGTCGGTGTAGTACTCCTCGCAGCGCACGCAGTACTTGCCGCGGTACCAGTCGAGTTCGATGTCACCGGCGTCGTAGCAGCGCTGCAACAGCTCGACCACCGCGTCGCGGTGACGATCCTCGGTCGTGCGGATGAAGTCGTCGTGGGCGATGCCCAGACCGTCCCATGCCTCGGCGTACTTCGGGGCGACACCGTCGACGAATTGGCGCGGAGCCATACCCGCCGCCTCGGCCGCCTGCTGGACCTTGAGACCGTGCTCGTCGGTGCCGGTGAGGAACTTCACGTCGTCGCCCAGCAGCCGGTGCCACCGGGTGAGCGCGTCGCCGACGATGGTCGTGTAGGCGTGACCGAGATGTGGCTCGGCGGTCACGTAGTAGATGGGAGTCGTCGCGTAGAACCGGCTCACGGGGTCCAGCATGCCGACGGCGAGTGTCGGATACTCACCGTCGGCGCGAGCTGAGTACCGTCGCCCGGCGTGGCCTACGAGTTCGACACGGCGACCGCACTGACCGCGGTCGAGACCGACACCGCCGGCGAGACGCGCTTCACCGGGGAGCTGCTCGACGGCTGGGACATCGGCGGCGTCGCCAACGGCGGCTATCTGCTGGCGCTCGCCGGCCGGGCCGTCAGCGAGGCGACCGGGGCGTCACCGCTGACGATCACCGCCCACTACCTGCGACCCGGGCGCCCCGGTCCGCTGGAAGCCATCGTGACGACCGTCAAGTCCGGGCGCCAGTTCACCGCCGTCGACTTCGAGCTGCGCCGCGACGGCGACGCCGTCATCCGCGGCATGGCGGCCTGTGGCGCCCGACCGGGCAGCTCGTTCCACCACGTCGGGCTGATGCCGCCGATGCTCGCCGCCTACGACGAGCTCCCCGACTCCACCGTCCCCGCCGACGAGACCGGCGCGATGATGCAACGACCCGGCCTGACCGACCGGCTGGCGGTCCGCATGCGACACGGCGACGCCGACTTCCGGGTCGGCCGGCCGACCGGGCGCGACGATCTTGCCGGCTGGTTCGCCTTCGCCGACGGCCGGCCGATCGACGAGCTCGCCGTGCTGTTGGCCGTCGACGCCTTCGCCCCGGCGGTGTTCAACATGCTCGGCGAGCCCAGCTGGGTCCCGACGATCGAGCTGACGGTCCACCTGCGCGCCACGCCCTCACCCGGGCCGCTGCGGTGCGCGATGCGCAGCGACGTGGTGACGGGGGGCTTCCTCAACGAGGACGGCACGATCTGGGACAGCGACGGGCACCTCGTGGCCCAATCGCGCCAGCTCGGACTGTTGCCGCGCGGGAGCTGATCGCCGGAGCGGTCAGCCCGCCGGGAGCACGTCGTGGTCGACGTGTCGTTCGCCGCGCACCTCGCTGATCAGGTTGATGGCGACGCGGGCACCGTCCCCCGCGGTGACCACGGTGTGGACGCTGGCCCCGGCGACGGTGCCCGCCGCCCAGATCCCCGGCACCGTGGTGCGGCCCTGCCCATCGACCTTGACGATCGCCTTGATCCGGGGCTCCGTGGCCTCGGCGATGGTCGCGCCCGCGGCCTCGGCGACCGCCACGCTCATCCCGGTGGCGAGGATGATCCGAGCACCCGCGACGGCCCGCCCGTCGGCGGTCGTGACCGTGAAGGAGCCGTCGCTGCCATCGACGGCGGTGACATCGCCGACGACCCAGGTGGCACCGGCTGCCTCGGCGTGCGCCCGTCCGCGATCGACCAGCTCGGGCCCGGTGATGCCATCGGGAAACCCGAAGTGGTTGTTGAGCATCGCCCGGCGAGTGATGCCCTTGTCCCCGTCGACGACGAGGGTGCGCAGCCCGGCGCGGGCGGTGAACACGGCGGCACTGGCACCGGCCGGTCCGCCGCCAACGATCACGACATCGACGGTCTCGGCGGGGTCGTTGCTCATGGGTGGGGCGCTCCTTCGGTCGTGGGGGGGTACCCGAACGTGGTGCCGACGGTAGCGGTGACGCTCACGCGGTGGCGCGGCCGTAGCGGGTGCCGGCCGCGAAGCCGCCGGTCGCCACCGCCACCGCGCCGGCCGCCATCAGCGAGCGCCGGATGCGCGACTTGGTCTGCTGGCTGAAGTGCACGACCGGCCAGCCGTTGGTCGTCGCGTGTCGTTCGAGCGGGCCGTCGGGGTTCACCGCCACCGGGTGACCGACCGCCTCGAGCATCGGCAGGTCGCTGTGGCTGTCGGAGTAGGCGTAACACTGGCTCAGGTCGAGGCCGTCCCAGCGGGCGATCTCCTCCATCGCGGTGACCTTGCCGACTCCGTAGACGAACGGTCCCGCCAACTCGCCGTCGTAGACGCCGTCGACGATCTTGCTGCGGGTCCCGATGCCGGCCGTCATGCCCAACGACGTCGCCAGCGGCTCGACGATCTCCACCGGCGCCGCCGAGACGATGTAGGTCGGTCGGCCCGAGCGGCGATGCAGGTCGAGCAGCCGCCGGGCCTCGGGGCGGATCTTGGCCAGCAGCTTGGGCAGGACGTCACCGTTGAGCCCGACGAGGTCCTCGACCCGCATGCCCTGCACCGCGCCGAGGATCCGTTCGCGCACGGCATCGGTGGTCCGATCGGTCGATCCGCGCAGCGTGAAAGCCAGGGCTGCGGTGGCGTCCTTGACCAGTTGGCGACGCGGCACGAACCCGGCGCGGTACGCCGACAGCCCCAGCACGAACGCCGAGGACCCCGAGATCAGCGTTCGATCGAGATCGAAGAACGCAGCGCTCGGTCCGTGACCGGCGACGGGGAGTCGTGACGACGGTTGGTCGTGCATGGGATCACCGGGCCTCGGGGTCCGGCGACGCCACCGTATCGCCCGACCCGGCGGGCTGCGGGCGCAAACCGGCGCCGATGGCCAGGTCGTAGGCGCGGCGGCGGGCGACCCCGAACGCTGCCGCGACCGTGGCGACGGCGTCGCGCGTCGATGACCCGCCGGCGCGGGCGGCGTCGAGGGCGGCGACGATGTCGGCGTCAGCGACGTCGGGCGGCGTGGCCGGCGCACCGGCGATCACCAACACGTATTCACCGCGCGGGGCACCGAGATCGACGCTGCCCAGCGAGCCACGAACGACCGTCTCGTGGAGCTTGGTCAGCTCCCGGACCACCGCCACCGGGCGGTCGGGCCCCAGCGCCGCACCGAGATCGGCGATCGTGCGGAGCACCCGGTGGGGCGCCTCGTACAACACGATCGTGCGTTCCTCCCCGGCCAGCGCGTCGAGCCGCCGACGGCGATCGGCGCCGGTGCGGGGCAGAAACCCCTCGAACACAAACCGTGACGTCGACAGGCCGCTGACCGTGAGAGCGGCGACCCCCGCCACCGGACCGGGCACGGTCGTGACCTCGTGGCCGGCGTCAACGACGGCGGTGACGAGCCGGGTACCGGGGTCGCTGATGCCGGGCGTCCCGGCGTCGGTCACGACGGCGACGTCCCCGCCGGACGCCAGCACGTCGAGCACGTCGCCGACGCGGCTGGTCTCGGTGTGCTCGTTGAGCACGACCAACCGGGAACCGGTGACGCCGGCGTGCTGGAGTAGCCGACCGGTCCGACGGGTGTCTTCGGCGCAGATCACGGCCGCGTCGGCAAGCGCGGCGACCGCCCGCGGGGACAGATCGCCGAGGTTCCCGATCGGCGTGGCCACGAGCACGAGACGCCCGGCGAGGGCCCCGCCGCCAGCCGGGGCGGTCACTCGCCGGCCCGGTCGGTTCCGGCGTGCGGCGGCGAGCCCGGATCATCGTCAGCGGTCCGCAGTTCGACGACGTCGCCCACCTCCAAACGCCAACGCTCGAACGCACCGGCGGCGGCCTCGATCACCCAGGTGGCGCGAAGCACCGGCGCCCCGATGCGATGACGGGCCATCTGCACGGTCTTGACGACCAGCCCGTCGTCGTCGAGGTAGGCGACGTCGATGGCGAAGCGCATCCCGACGGTGTGCACCCAGCGGGCCGGCCGGAGCACGATCGCCCCCTCGAGGCCGTCGCGGCCGAGCAGACCCCGGCGCCGGGCCCGCCGGTCCCCGGCCACCTCGGCCGCGGCCAGGACACGGGCGTCGCTCACCAGCCAGGGCATCGCCGTGCAGCATGGCACGCGTTTCGCCATCTCCGGTCGCCGGGTCGGCGGGCTGCTGCGAACCGGCGGCCGCCTGTCACCTACAGTGCGTTCACCAGCCAGCCGTCCAGGGGGTATTCGTGTCCGGCAGCATCCTCGGCAACCGCGTCGTTCGCAAGGAAGATCCCAAGTTCCTCACCACCGGGGGTGAGTACCTCGATGACCTCCGCGACATCCCGGAGCTCACCGGCGCCGGGTGGGTCGTGTTCGTTCGCTCCAGCGTCGCTCACGGCACGATCAACTCGATCGACACCAGCGAGGCCACGCAGATGCCGGGCGTCGTCGGCGTCTACACGGGCGACGGGCTCGATCTGCAGCCGGCGCCATCGGCGTACAACCCGGCGGTCGCCCGGACCCTCCTGGCGCGCGACCGGGTCCGCTATGTCGGCGAACCGATCGCCGCGGTGGTCGCCGAAACCCGCGAGCAGGCGGCCGACGCCGCCGAGACCGTCTTTGCCGACTACGACGTGTTGGAGACGATCATCGACCCCGAGGTGGCACTCGCCGGCGGCACCCCGCTGTACGACGCCGCCGGCGGCAACGTCGTGTTCGACACCACCGCGCTCGGGATGCCCGAGAACACCGGCGACGAGTTCTTCGCCGGGTGCGAGGCGGTGACGTCGGGTCGATTCGTGAACCAACGTGTGGCCCCCTGCCCGCTCGAGGTCCGCACCTCGGCGGCGGCATGGGTCGATGGCCGGCTGCTGCAATGGGTGTCGACCCAGCACGCCCAGGGCATCCGCACGGCGATCTCGGGAGCCAACGGCGTCGAGGAAGACGCGGTGCGGATCATCACCCCCGACGTCGGGGGTGGCTTCGGCGCCAAGATCGGCGTCTATCCCGAAGAGCTGATGCTCGGCCGTCTCGCCCAGGAAGCCGGTCGGCCGGTCCGCTGGGTCGAGACCCGCAGCGAGTCGATGGTCGGGCTCGGCCACGGTCGAGCCCAGGTCCAACACGTCCAGATCGGCGGCACGCGCGACGGCACCGTCACCCACTACCGGCTGTTCGCGATCCAGGACTCGGGTGCGTTCGCCGACATGGGCACGATCCTCGCCCCGTTCATGACGCGACCGATGAGCTCGGGTGTGTACGCGATCCCCAACATCGAGTGTCGGACGACGTCGGTCGTCACCAACACCACCCCGACGGTCGCCTACCGGGGCGCCGGCCGACCCGAGGCGACGGCGGCGATCGAGCGGGCGATGGATCTCTTCGCCCTCGAGGTCGGCAAGGATCCCGCCGAGGTACGCCGGATCAACCTGATCCCGCCGTTCGACCAGCCCCACACCACCACGATCGGCCAGACCTACGACGTCGGTGACTACGTCGGTTCGCTGGACCGGGTGCTCGCGGCGGCCGGCTACGACGAGTTGCGGGCCGAGCAGGCCCGTCGGCGCGCCGCCGGGGAGACGGTGCAGATGGGCATCGGCGTGTCGATCTACGTCGAGATCACCGGAGGTGTCGGCACCGGCGAGCACGCCAAGATCGAGATGCACGACGACGGAACCGCGACCATCTACACCGGTACGTCACCGCACGGCCAGGGCCACGACACGTCGTGGTCGATGATCGCCAGCGCCCAGACCGGCATCCCGATCGAGAACTTCTCGTTGGTGTGGGGCGACACCGACGCCGTACCCAAGGGCGACGGCACGATGGGTTCACGTTCGCTCCAGCAGGGCGGCGCGGCGGTCGACAAGGCGGCCATCGAGCTCGTCGAGGCGGCCAAGCCACTCGCCGCGCAGGCGTTGGAGGCCGCCGAGGCCGACATCGAGCTGGATCTCGGCACCGGCACCTTCCACGTGGCAGGCACCCCCGCGGTCGCCAAAACCTGGGCCGACATCGCCGTCTTCGCCCGCCAACAGGGCGGGCCGCTGGTGATCGACACCCGCTTCGAGGCACCGGGCCCGACGTTCCCGTTCGGGGCTCACGTCGCCGTCGTCGACGTCGACACCGAGACCGGCCAGGTGCGTCTGGTGCGTCACGTCGCCTGCGACGACGCCGGGACGATCATCAACCCGTTGATCCTCGACGGGCAGCGCCACGGGGGCATCGCCCAGGGGGCCGCCCAGGCACTGCTGGAGGAGGTCGCCTACGACGCCGACGGCAACCCGGTCACGTCGAACCTCGCCGACTACGGGATGATCTCGGCGACCGAGCTGCCCAGCTTCGAGCTGGTCGACATGGAGACGCCGACACCGGTCAACCCGCTCGGCGCCAAGGGCATCGGCGAGTCGGGCACGATCGGCTCCACCCCGGCGATCCAGTCCGCCGTCGTCGACGCCGTCAGTCACCTCGGCGTCCGTCACATCGACATGCCGACCACCGCCGAGCGCGTCTGGCAAGCCATCCACGCCGCCCAGTCCTGACCGCGGCGAGTGCGGGGTTTCGGCTCGCCGAGATGCGCGATCGATTCGGCATCCGACCCCACGCGCCCGCGTAGGTTGGCGCGCATGGCGCGGACGCACGTATTGCTCGATCTCGACGGCACCCTCAGCGCGTCGGCGCCCGGGATCACGCGCACGCTGCGCGAGGCGCTGATCACCGAGGGCTTCGACGCACCAAACGAGGAGGAGCTGCTGGCGTTCGTCGGGCCACCGTTCGAGCAGGTGCTCCCGAGCCTCGGCGTCCCGTCCGACCGGGTGTGGGCCGTGATCGACCGCTACCGCGATCGCTATGACCGGATCGGGCTCTTCGAGACGTCCGAGTACGACGGGATCACCGGGATGCTCGACGCCCTGCGCGCCGCCGAGATCGCGCTGGCGGTGGCGACGTCCAAGCCCGAGGCGACGGCCGTGCGAATCGTCGAGCACTTCGGCTGGTCGGACCGTTTCGACGTCGTCGCCGGCGCCACCTTCGACGCCGACCGGCGGACGAAGGCGGCCGTCATCGAGCACGCGCTCGCCGCGCTCGACACGACCGCCGGCGACCACGTCGTGATGGTGGGCGACCGCGAGCACGACGTGCGCGGAGCGCTCGCCCACGGCATCGACTGCATCGGCGTCGGCTGGGGCTACGCCCCCGCGGGCGAGCTCGAAGCGGCCGGGGCGATCGCGGTGGCCGACACGCCCGCCGATGTCGTCGACCTGATCATCGGGGCTCGTCGCTGATCGACGAAAGTTCCCGCCGGCGGGGCTTGGTCAGTAGCGTGGGGTGAGCATGGCTGCTTCGGTCCCCCTCGATGTCGCCCCCCGGCGACCGCGCAGCCGGCCCGCCCGGTCGCGTGGCGATCGGGCGATGCGGAGGTTCCTCCTGCTCCCCGAGGAGGCGCCGCGTGCCACACGGGTCGAGGCACAGAAGGCGTTCCAGACCTCGATCGCGATCTCGGCCATCCGCTGCACGCTGATGTACCTGGTGTTCCCGTTCGTCCTGCCGGCCGTGGGGATCGCCAGCGGGGTCGGACCAGCGATCGGGCTGGCCGTGGGCGCGCTCGCCGTGGTGTCGATGTACTTCTCGATGCGTCGCTTCTGGCGGGCCGAGCACCCCAAGCGCTGGTGGTACGCCGGGCTGGCGGCCGCGGTCTTCGTGCTGCTGGTGGTGATGGCGGTGCGCGACCTCTCCGACCTCTTTGGCTGAGACCACACCGAGATCACCGACAGGTTGCCGAGCCCCACAGATAAGGGGTACCTTACGAACCGCATGGCGATGGTATGCCTGTGCCACGGGGTCAACGAGCGTCGAGTGCGCGCCGAGATCGAACACGGCGCGCACACGCTTGCCGAGGTGACCGCGGCGTGCGCCGCCGGGGGTTGCTGCCAGTCGTGCCACCCGAGCATCGAGGCGCTGCTCGACGAGCACGCCGCCACCGAACTGGCCGGTGTCCGTCGCGGGCGACGGCTGCTGCGCTTGGGCTGAGCGCACACCCAACGGAGGGTTGAGCGCACCACCGGGGCGCGCCCGACCCTCGTCTGCGCTTCAACCCTCGATCGGGGTGGCCGGGGTAGTACAACCGCGGCATGGAGACACGTGCTGCCGTGCTGCGGGGAACCGACCGCCAGTGGGAGATCGAGACGCTCCGCATCGACCCGCCCCGCATCGGTGAGGTGCTCGTCGAGTGGAAGGTCGCCGGGCTCTGCCACAGCGACGAGCACTTCGTCACCGGTGACATGGTCCCGGGCGACGACGTCTTGGAGATGGTCGGTGTCGACCACTTCTTCCCGATCGTCGGCGGACACGAGGGCGCCGGTGTGGTGGTCGAGGTCGGCGAGGGCGTCACCTCGTTGGCGCCAGGCGATCACGTGTCGGCCAGCTTCGTGCCGTCGTGCGGCACCTGCCGGTACTGCTCGAGCGGCCGCCAGAACCTGTGTGACCAGGGTGCCGGGACACTGCTCGGGGGGATGATCACCGACGGCACCGACCGCCACTTCGTCGGCGACCAGGCGCTCACCCTGATGGCCAAGCTCGGCACGTTCTCCAACCACGCCTGCGTCTCGGCACAGTCGCTGATCAAGGTCGATCCCGATCTGCCCTTGGAGGCCGTGGCACTGGTGTCGTGCGGGGTCGCCACCGGGTGGGGATCGGCCACGAACCGGGCCGATGTGCGGCCCGGCGACTTCGTCGTGGTCGTGGGCGTCGGCGGGATCGGCATCAACGCCGTCCAGGGCGCCAAGATGGCCGGCGCCCGCCATGTGATCGCCATCGACCCGCTCGAGTTCAAGCGTGAGAAGGCGATGGAGTTCGGCGCCACCGAGACGTACCCGTCGATGGCCGAGGCGCTCGAACCCATCACCGAGCTGACCGCCGGCCAGATGGCCGACAAGGTGATCATGACCCCCGGCGTGATGTACGGGGACCTGATGGAGCTGGGAATGACGCTCACCGGCAAGGGCGGCACCTGCGTCGTCACCAGCGTCGCCCCGATGACCCAGGACCAGGCGGCGGTCAACCTGTTCCAGCTGGCGATGTGGAACAAGGAGATCAAGGGCACGATCTTCGGTTCGCTCAACCCGCGCGTCGACATTCCGAAACTGCTCGGGTTGTACCGCGACGGCCAGCTGATGCTCGACGAGCTGATCACCAAGCGCTACCCGCTGGATCAGATCAACGACGGCTATCAGGCGATGCGCGACGGCGAGAACATCCGGGGCGTCATCATGCACGGGTGATTCCCGCGCCGCCTACCATCGGCGCCATGCGTGGTGACGACGAGATCATCGAGCTGCTCAACGAGGTGCTCACCGCCGAGCTGACGGCGATCAATCAGTACTTCGTGCACGCCAAGATGTGCGCCAACTGGGGCTACGACCGCCTCGCCGACCACATCCGCGACGAATCGATCGACGAGATGAAGCACGCCGAGGTGCTGATCGACCGCATCCTGTACTTCGACGGCGTCCCCAACATGCAGCGTCTGTTCCCGCTGCGCGTCGGCGAGACCGTCGCCGAGCAGTTCGAGTCCGATCTGCAGGTCGAGTACGCCGCCGTCGAGCGGCTCAATCGCGGCATCGCCCTGTGTGTCGAGCGCAACGACCAGGGCACCCGCGAGCTGCTCGCGGGCATCCTCGTGGCCGAGGAGGAGCACATCGACTGGCTGGAGACCCAGCAGGAGACCATCCGACAGGTCGGGTTGGAGAACTACCTCGCCCAGCAGCTCCACGGCTGATCGTCGATGGCTCGCGCCCCCCGGCGATCGCCCGACCCCGCCGCCGAGACCCCCGGCAACCATCGGCGCGAGCTGGGTGCGGCGGTTCGCAGCCGACGTCGTCAGCTCGGTCTGACCCTCGGCGACGTCGCCGAACGAACGGGTCTGTCGGTTCCGTTCCTGAGCCAGATCGAGACGGACTTCGCAACGCCCAGCCTCACCTCGCTGTTCGCGGTCGCCGAAGTGCTGGCCACCTCACCCGAGCGCCTGCTGACCGGCCCCGAGCCGGCCGAGGTCGTGGTCACCAGAACCGACGAGGGCGAGCGGTACCCCGTGACCGAAACCGATCGGCCGGCGATGCGACGCCAGCTCACCGGCGTCGACGAGCCGTTCAGCGTGGCCGAGTACGTCGCCGGCCCCGGTTCGGACCTCAGCGGCTTTCACGCCTCGCAAGGGCGTGAGCTGATCCACGTCACCGCCGGACGGCTCGCCGTGGACATCGACGACGACGGGCAGGTCACCACCCACGAGCTCGGACCCGGCGACAGCATCGCCTACCCCACCCACGTGCGGCACCGGTGGCGACGCATCGGACGCTCGACGAGCCGGTTTCTCCACGTCGTCAGCGCGCCATGACCACCAACGTGGCGGCGCCCGAATAGACGATCGTCGCCCCGGCCACCGCCCGCAGCGACCACCACCACGTGCCCGGACGTGCCGACCACGGCACCTCGACGGGCACCTCGATGACCGTCGTACCCGGTGCGAGGTCGTCGGTCAGACGATGACGTGGGAACACGTTCCAGGTCCCCCATGGCGACAGCACGTCGAGATCGACCACCCGGGAGCTGGTGGCACCGTTGGACACCTCGATCGGGATCGTCAAGCGCTCGCCGGGCACCGCCACGATGGCGGGTGGCGGGCCGACGGCCAACACCGGATGACCGGACCGCACCGACACCACGTGCTCGTCGACGATGACCACATCGGTCGAGCCGCCAGCGTCGCCGTGCACCCGGGCGACGACCCGGACCAGATGGTGTCCCGGAGCCGATGGGGCCTCGACCACCCCCAGCTCGACGGCTGTCCACCCGGCCGGACCGAGACGAACCACCCTGCTGGGCTGATCGACATCCCAACCGGCCGGCACCGTTACCGACAGTTCGACGTCGATGTCGCGGGCCACGGGCCGAGCGGCCTGACCGGTGTCGACACGGGCGAGCGTGACGACCCAGCGACGGTCCGGCCCGTTGGCGGGCGGGTGCAGGTGCACGGCGACGGGACCGTGTGTGCTGAGCCTCGGGCCCCGACCCTGCACCCACCAACGCGAGAACCGCGGCGCTCCCGGATCCTCGATCGAGCCGGTCGACGTCGCCGACGCTCCCACCCCGGACACGATCGTCCAACGACGGTCGTCCAGTTCCCGCGCCGTGCGGACCAGGCCGCTGGCCCGCCAGTCCCCCGCTGACGCCGCCAGCGCCGCCTCGAAGTGGTGGGTCCAGTGACCGTGTCCGAAGGCGGAGCCGTCCGGCGCCGACCGGCGCGGCGGGTCGATCCACTGCCCAACCGGCCAGCCCGATGGCGAGCGCATCAAGGACAGGTGGATCACACCGTGGGAATCGAGCGCCACCCCCGGGATCCCGCGGTTGAAGAGCGCGACGGTCCGATCGTCGAGCGACTCGTCGAGCACCCATCTCGGCAACCGATCGGCGCTGACGAGCTCGATCCGGTGCTCATCTTCGATCGCCCGGACCAGTCCCCCCAACGAGTCCGACGCCGTCGCGTCGGCGACGATCACGAGCACCACGGGGAGCGCGTCGAGGTCTCGCACGTCCAGATCGGGCTGCCACGCGGCACGCAAGGGACCGGCCGCAGGGACGAACGCCGTCGCCGTCTGCCCCACCGCGCCGAGTGCGGCGAGCCGTTCGCGCTCGGCCCGCCCCAGTCGCGCGGTGACGGCGGCGACCACGGGATCATCGGCCAGGCCGACGACGAACCGGGTGTCGGGCGCGTTCGAGTCGACCGAGAGTGCCCCGTAGCGCGGCGCGGCGGATTCGCTCGCCGTGGCCGTCACCCCGCTGCGGGCCAGGGCGACGACCAGCGCCGGTGCGAGCGCGCTCACGCGGTGGTCAACGACGACCTCGGCCACCGCCACCGCCCGGGTGATCGGACCGGACGGCGCGACGACGCCGATCACGAGGGTGCTCGACCACGCCGCCCAGCCCGTCGCCGGCGTGTCCAGGGTCCAGGGATGGACGGCGGCATCGGTGTCGGTGAAAGCCCAGCCCCTTCCGATCACCGCGTCGCCGGTCTCCATCACCGGCCGGGCACCCCTGACCGGGCACGGCCACCGAACGCGATAGAGCTGATCGGTCCCGGCGACGCCGGAGAGGGCGACGTTGACCTCGACCCGCTCGACGTCGGTCCACAGCGTGTACTCGCTCGACCACTCCTCGCCGCTTTCGAGATGTCCACGGGCGACGGCCCGTTGGCCGATCGGGCTGGTGAACAGGCTGACGTCGGCGGGGCGGTCAGCGCTCGCATGCCGTTGCCCGGTCGGCACCAGATGCCACGGTCCCTCACCGATCCCGGGCACCTCGCGGTACTCCGCCAACCGAACGATCTCCCCGCCCGCGCCACCGGCGGCGACGAGCTCGATCCCGTCGCGTCGATCGAGCCAGCTCGTCACCGCACCACCCCGCCGGGGATCGAGGCGCAGTCGGTAGCGCTCGTTGGCGATGTCGATGTCATCGCCGGCGGTGACCGGCGTCCACGTCGGCGGTGGGACGTCGGACGGCCGGACCCACAGCTGCGACGGTCCCGGACCGTGCATCGTGACGAGCACCGTGATCACGGCGGCTCGCAGCGCCCCGTCCGGCGCCCGCTCCACCACGTCGGCGACGAAGGGCACCGGTCGTCCTTGGGCGTCGACGACGTCCAGCCCGGCGGTCGGCCACGCCTCGAGCAACCCGGCGTCCAGTTCGACGAGCGTCGCATCGGTGCGTTCGCCGATCGCCGTCTGGAACACCTGCACCCCCAGCCCGGGTGGCGAACCGCTGGCGGGGGCCACCGCCGGCAGCACGGCGCGCACCGCCGTTCGTGCTCGCGACCAGGCCTCGCGGGCGCTGGCCAGCAGGTCGAGATAGACCTGATCGGAGTGGGTGCCGGTGAGCGCGTCATGGTGCGCGCCATACACCAGGAGACGCCACACGTCATCGAGCAACGCCCGTGTCGATGGATCGTGGCCGGACCGACCGACGAACCACCGCTCGGCCTGGGCCACGAGGTCCTCGGTCGCCCGTTGGGCCTGCTTGAGATCGATCGCCGACACGTCCTTGCCGGTGTAGATCGGGTTCATGTCACGCGTCTGCGTCGACAGCCGACGCCCGGTGGCGACCGACTCGGACCGCACCGCATCGAGGGCCTCGGTCGGCGTCGAGCACACGATGCGAGGCCCGTCGGTCTCGTTCGCCGACCAACGCACCACCTCGGTGATCCATCGGGCGGGTGGACCAAGATCGGTGCCGATCGGGAGCAGCACGTTGCTGGTCGCCGCCATCGGTGCCACCGCTGCCGCCAGCCGCCCGATGAACGCGACGGCGTCCTCCAGGGTGTCACAGGCATCGATCGCGTAGCCCGAGGAGTAGTGCGTCGGCAGGTAGGCGGCAAGCACCCCGCGTCCGTCGGGCGCGACCCACTCGAACTCGGCGGGGAACTGCACCGGTCTCGCCGCCGATGGGCTATCGAACCCGCCCTCGAGCATCGGGCCCCACGGCCGGAACGGGCCCCGGGCGAACACGACCCCGTCGAGGCCGGCGTCGGCGAGCACGCTGGGGAACATCGGGTCATGACCGAACACATCGAGCTGCCAGGCCGTGCGAACGGTCGCGCCGAGCACGTCGCGTTGGAAGCGCAACCCGTGCTCGAGATTGCGGCGGGTGAGCTCGAGGGTGGTGAGGTTGCTGTTCGGCTCGTTGTAGGTCCCGCCGACGACCTCGACACGGCCGCATTCGATCAGGCGCCGCAACCGGGCCCGTTCGTGCGGGTGGTGGTACCAGAACGGTTCGAGATAGTCGACCTCGGCGACACAGGTTCGATAGAGCGGATCCCGTTCGGCCCGCACCAGGTGCAGTCGCAGCACGTCGAGCGCCGAGCGCTGGAAGCGCAGGCGGGGCGACGCCGACCAGTCCGAGGCGTCGAGCTGGTCGATCGAGGCCGGTTGTGTGTTCCACCACACCGGGTCGACATGGAAATGCGGGATGAGATGAACCGTGAGAGGATCGCGGTCGTGATCAGCTCCCATCATCGCCGCCTCCTTCGATGACCGCCCCGGCGGCGGATCACCTGACGAGCTACGAGCGCGACGGCTTCGTGATCGCCCGCGGCGTCGTCGACGACGACTTCCTCGCCCACGCCCGCCACCACGTCGACTGGCTCCAGGAGCGCTGGCCCGAGGCGCGCGGCGAGGACCTCGGCGAGTCGTTGTTGGCCGACGACCCGTGCTGGCTGTCGATCGTCAGCGACGATCGACTGGTCAGCCTGGCCGCCGAGTTCGTCGGCCCCGACATCGCGCTGTTCGCCACGCACTACATCTGCAAACCGGCCGGCTCGGGCCGCCCGGTGCTCTGGCATCAAGACGCCGGGTACTGGCCGCTGGAGCCGATGAGCGTCGTCACGCTCTGGTTGGCGATCGACCCGTCGACGACCGAGAACGGCTGTCTGCGCGTCATCCCCGGCTCGCATCGCGAACCGGTCTACGCACGGCGAACCCGCGACGACGTCGACAGCGTCTTCGGCGACGAGAGCGACGTCACGGTCGACGAGACGGCCGCCGTCGACGTCGAGCTCGCACCCGGCGATGTCGAGATCCACCACGCCGCCCTGATCCACGGGAGCGGCGCCAACCGCTCCTCGATGCGCCGCTGCGGTCTCACGATCCGCTACATCCCCACCTCGACCCGCATCGTCACCGACACGCCGCCGTGGCCCAGCGCCTTCCTGCTGCGCGGCGACCCGGGGGTGAACGAGTACCGCACCCCGCCCGTCTTCGACCCCGACCGTCACCTGCCCCCCGTCGGCCACCGCTGAGCGCTCACCAGCGCAACTGCTCGGGCGCGACCCGGGCGAGCACGAGGCGCTCGAGGATCGCGACCACCCCGTAGGCGACCGCCGCGATCAGCGTGACGATCACGACACACGCCCACAACGTGGCGTAGCGGCTGTTGACCGCAGCCAGCGCCATGAGGTTGCCCATCCCGGTGCCGGTGGCCAACCACTCGGCCACCGTCGCCGCCAACACCGTCGCGGGCACCGCGATCCGGGCCGCCGAGAAGAACGCCGGGACCATCGCCGGCACCTGGGCCGACAGGATCGTGCGCAGCCGCGAGGTGTCGAACACGGCGTAGAGATCGAGCACCTGGCCGGGGGTCTGGCGGAGGCCGTAGGAGCACGCCACCAGGGTCGGGAAGAACGTCATGATCGCCACCGTCGTCATCGTGCCGGCGACGCCGCGCCCGAACGCCTCGACCAGCAGCGGCGCGATCGCCACGATCGGCACACAACGCAACGCGACGGCGACGGGTGTGATGGTGCGCCGTACCGGTGCCGACAGCTCGAAGATCACGGCGAACCCGGCCCCGAACGCCAGCCCCAGCAGGTACCCGGGGATCGCGATCTGGGCGGTGGAGCCGAGCGCATCGCGCAGTTCGGCGCGGTTGTCGCCCGACGCCGGGAGCGAGAACAGGTACGCCCACACGTCACCCGGACGCTTGGCGAAGTACGGGTTGAGGTCGAACAGCGCCATCAGGCCGACCCACATCGCCCAGATGACGCCGAGCGTGACGACCATCTCGATGGCGAACCGGACCAGCCGTTGGCTCAGCGACCGACGGCTGCCACCACCGGGGGGCGCCAGCAGCAACGTGGTGTGACCGACCGAGAGCCACCGACCGATCGCTCCGACGATGACGTAGCCGGCCATCGAGACCAACGCCGAGATCGTCGAGACCGCCCACAGCTCCGCGGTGCGCAACCCCCGCATGGCGTTGATGATCAGCAACCCGACACCGCGTTCGGCGCCGGTGAACTCACCGACCAACGCCCCGAGGAACGACGCCGGAGCGGCGACCTGGAGCCCGCTGAACAGGTAGGGCACCGAGGCTCGGGCCCGGACGGTCACCAAGGTGACGAGCCGTCCCCGGCCGTAGCTGCTGATCAGGTCGGACCACGTCTGGGGGACCGCCCGCAGCCCGACGATCAGCGGGACCAGTGTCGTGTAGAACACGGCCAGCGCGGCGAGCGTGACCTGGGGGCCGTCGCCGGGGCCGTACACCACCCGCAGCAGCGGTCCCATCGCGACCAGTGGCAGGCAGAAGATGACCAGCGACACCCGCAGCACCGTGCGCTCGGCGATCGGCAGCACCGCCACCAGCCCGGCGAGCCCCATCGCCGCCAGGTTTCCCCACAGGAACCCGCGGGCCGCCTCCCACAGGGTCGCCCGCGTCGCCCGCTGATAGAGATCCCAGTTGTCGACGGTGGCCCGAGCGATCGCACTGGGCGGGGCGATCAGGTTGGTCCCACCGAGCACGGTGCGGGCGATGACCTCCCAGACGACCAGCAGCATGCCGACGCCGACCAGCGTGTGCAGCGCGTCGGCCGACGGACGCCAGCGCATCGCCCGCGCCGCGGGGCCGCCGGCGGTGGCCAGCGCCGTCGACGAGCTCACGGCTCCGTCGTCGCGTCGACGTCGACACCGAGGAGCACGCCAACCTCGTCGACGAGTTGGTGGAACACGTCGAGGTGCAGGTGACGGGCCCGACGGGGCCGCTCGATCGGGATGGCGACTCGCGCCGCGATCCGACCCGGCCGCGCTGACATCACCAGCACCTCGTCGGCCAGCAGCACCGCTTCGGGGATCGAGTGCGTGACCAGCAGCGACGTGGAACCGGCGTCCTGCCAGATGGGTGGCAGTTCGAGGTTGAGCCGTCGGCGGGTCAGCTCGTCGACCGCTCCAAAGGGCTCGTCGAGCAGCAACAGGCTGGGCTGGGTCACCAGGCAACGGGCGATGGCGGCACGCTGACGCATGCCACCGGAGAGCTCGGCCGGCTTGGCTCGCTCGAAGCCCGTCAGACCCACGAGGTCGATCAGCTCCTGCACCCGGACGGGGTCGGGTCGCTGGTGCGCCAACCGACGGGCGAGGGCGATGTTCGAGCGCACCGATCGCCACGGCAACAGCGACGCGTCCTGGAACGCCACCGCGACCTGTCCGGTGCGACGGATCTCGCGCGGCGCACGACCGTCGATCGACACCGCCCCCTTCGTCGGGGTCTCGAGACCGGCGATGATGCGCAGCAGGGTCGACTTCCCGCAGCCCGACGGGCCGACGAGCGCGGTCACGCTGCCGGGGGTCAAGGTGACGTCGGCGGCCTCGAGCGCGCACACGGCGCGGTCGCCGCGGCCGAACACCTTGGTCACCCCGACACACGACACCGTCGGCGCGTCGACGGGCGCGGCCGTCTCGATCGTCACGGCGCGCCCGGATGGCCCGCCGCGAACGGCGACCGCATCAGATCGTCGGCCCGTCGGCGAAGATCTCCTCCAACAGCGAGCGGTCGAAGAGCTCCGGTGTCACGTCCGTGATCTCGAGCTCCTCGAACAAGGCGACGTTGGTCTCGATGACCTCGTCGGTGAACCAGGCGAACCCGCTCTCTTCGGTCACCTCGCTGTACATGATGTCGAGTTGCACCTCGGCCTGCGCCTGCTGTGTCTCGAGATCGAGCCCGGCGTCGGGGTACATGTCGACGGCGAGCTGCGCGGCCTCCTCGTAGTCGGTCTGATAGTCCTGCCAGCCCCGGATCTCGGCGCGCAGCAGGCTCTTGATCTGATCACGACGATCATCCTGGAGGGCCTCGGTCAGCACCGTGTACACCTGCGACGCCGGGTTGAAGCCAAAGTCGGCGAGCAGCATGGTCGAGTACGGGATCTCCTGCACCCGCAGGGCAACCGGGAGGTCGATGTAGAAGCAGAAGATCGAGTCGGCCTGGTCGGCGGTCAGCACGGCGGGGTCGTACTGGCTGGGGATCAGCTCGACATCGGACTTGTCGATGTCGTTGTGGGCGAGGAAGGCGTCGAGCGCCGGGGTGTCGGTGCCGGCGACCGCGATGCGGGTACCGATCAGCTGCTCGGGGGTGGTGATGTCCTTCTCGGCGAGCGACAGCAGCGTGCCCGGGCTCTTCTGATACTGCATCCCGACGATCGTGAGGCCCGCCCCCTCCATGTTCGAGCGGGCGACGCCGTCACCGCCGGAGATGTTCATCAGCGCCGCACCGCTCACGGTCTGGGCGTCGCCGGCGACGTTGGGGCCGCCAAGACCAAAAGTGATGTCGAGCCCCTCCTCGGCGTAGTAGCCACGGTCGAGACCGAGGAAGCTGCCACCGAACTGCACGCTGGCCGTCCAGCTGAGTTGGAGCGTGGTCGCCAGCAAGTCGGCGGGCACCGTGGCGTCGCTGGACCCGTCGGTCGGAGTGGTCTCGGCGAAGCGATAGCCCGACAGCAATGCGTTGCCAGCGGCGAAGGCGCCGGCGCCGGCGAGTGCCCGGCGCAGCAGCACCCGGCGGGTCAGATCGGTAGCCGGTCGTGGGGTGATGGTCATCTCGTCCTCCCAGGGTCGCGCTCGCGGCGGGCGGCGGATCCGTCTCCCCCCAGCCAAGCTTTGATCACGTCACACTAATTCGGCTCGCGACCCTGCTGCGTCCCGCGTGTTTCAGGCCGATGAACGAGGTCCTCGGATCAGCGGGAAGACCTCGCCGGCCAACGGGTCGCCGGCCCGCAGACCGTGGGGCAGCAGGTCCCAGAAGGCGGCCGCGCCCGTCGTGCGGGGCTGGTAGCGGGTGGCGGGATCGGCCCAACGCGTCGACAGGCGCCGAAAGCTCGATCCGAGCGCGCCGCGCCCGGTGGCGTGCAACGTGCGCGAGTCGAGAGCGATGGCGTCGCCGGCGCGCATCGGCCAGCAGCGAACACCGAACGCCGCCGGGTCGATGTCGATGTCGGGCACCTCGGCCAGCCCGCCGCCTCGCTCGATGGTCGACGCCCCGGCCGAGAACTCGACCATCCCGAACAACGCCCCGGCGGTGTGGGAACCGGGCACGACCCGCAACGAGCACTCGGCGTCGATGTCGTCGAGGGTGATCCACACCGTGAGGAACGGCCGATCCAGCCGGTAGTACGGCTCATCTTGATGCCACGGGCTGGGCGTGGTCGCTCCCGGCGCCGAGGCGAACCACTGATCCTCCACCAGCACGGCGGCGTCGGTCCCGAGGAGCCCACACGCCGCCTCGACCAGCGGCGAGTCGTGGGTCACGTCGCGCAGATCGGGGTCGTCGAACCAGCGGAACAGGTCGCTGTCGACGCGTGGCGAGTCATCGGGCGACAGACGCCCATAGTGCACGCTGGGCGTCGCCCGGCACCGATCGATGGCGTCGCGGAGCCGTTGGCACCAGGTCGCGCCGAGCAGTCCCTCGATGCGCACGGCACCGTCGTCGAGAAGTTGGCGGCGCGCGTCGTCGAGATCAGCGGGCACGGGTCACAACCTCCTCGCGCAGCAGCGCGGCATAGTGCCGGAGGTACCCCCGCTGAGGGGCCTCTGACGTGATCGGTCCGACGATGGTGCCATCGTCGAGCTCGACGTCGTTGCTGTCGTCGAGGCCACGGCTGACGTCGATCCACTCCATCTCCGGGATCCCCAGTCCGCGCTGAACCCGCTCGAACATGTCGAGGTCATCGGGCGTCCCGAAGCTGACGAAGTCCTCGTCGGCGCGCAGTCGGAGGAGATCGATCTCGGGCTCGGCGCCCGGGGCGAGCGCGAGATGGATCGTCAGTCGGGTGCGGTCGACGGCGAGCGGCTCGACGACCATCATCTGGTTGCCGACGAACAGCAACGTGGGGAACAGCGAGAGGTTGAGCATGCTCCCGGTCGCCAGGTCGAGACGGGTCGGGTCGAGCCCGCGCGACTCGAGATCGGCGACCAACGGCTCCGAGAACGGCAGCGGTCGCATCGTGGCCCACGGACCCTGAGGGATGCCGGGCCGCTGGTCGACGACCATGTGCCCGTGCCCGAGTGCCCGCGCCGTCATCGGGGTCGAGGCCGGGTCACGCTCCAAGACGGTGTCGACATCGCTCGCCCGGCCGAGGCGGTTGTAGCTGTGGTGGGCGAAGTTGGCGTGCAGACCGTCGGCCGCGTTGTCCCAGGAGAGCTTCCAGTTCCCCGCGAACTCCAGGCGTTGCGGTGTCCGAGCGAACTGGATTCGGCCATCGGGGTGGCGGTCGATCAGCTCGTCGAAAGGTTGGCTCGCCGGGCCGAGCCAGCGTTCGAGCGGCTCGGGTTCAGGATGCAGCGTGCCAAAGACGAAGCCTCGATACGACGCCACCGCGAGGCGCCCGAGGCCGAGCGCGGAGCGATCCGCCACCCGGTGATTGGCCGGGAACGGCAGCCCGACCAGGCGTCCATCACCGGCGAACGTCCAGCCGTGATACGGGCAGGTGAAGCGCTTGGAGCACCCGCTCGGCTCGGTCACCAGCTCGGCCCCACGGTGCGTGCACCGGTTCAACAGCGCGGTGATCGCGCCATCGTCGCCCCGGCTGACGATGACCGATCGCCCGCCGATCGAACTGGTCAGCCAGTCGCCGACGTCGGGGAGTTGGCTCTCGTGAGCGAGGAAGCACCACGACGCCGCGAAGATGTTGGTGAGCTCTCGCTCGAACACCGCGGGATCGGTGTAGATCCGCCGGTGGACGCGGTGACGCTGGACAAGGTGATCGACGTCGAAGGCTGGGGACGTGCTCACAGCAGGAAGCTCGGGTTGCGGACACCCACCGTCAGGCGGGGCACGAGGATGATCTTGGTACGACAGCGCGTCGGGCTGCCGACGAGCTCATGGATCTGATGTCCGGCCAGCATCTGATGTCGGCCTTGTCGCTGCTCGACCAGCGTGAAGGTCGAACGCACGATGACGGCGCCACGCTCCGACCACGCCTCGACCCCGCCGACGACACGAACGCACGTCGATGGAGGGTGTTGTCCCCACGCCGAAGGTGTCGCCAGCCAGCCGACCCGCTCGCCGAGCCGGCGGCGGTCATCGAGGTACAGCGACTGGTCGCGTCCGGGATGCGAGGTCGGGTCGAGCGGGACCCACAGGACGGCGTCGTCGGCGAACCACTCCTGCCAGCGCTCGTACGCTCCGAGATCGAGCCATCGCGCCTCGCGGCCGATCGAGGCGGCGGCCCGGGCGCTGAGGTCCGGATCGGCCACCGGCCGGTCGACCATTCCCGCCACCAGCGCCGCCAACTCGTCGTAGCGCGCCTCGGTGGCGGCCCGCCCAGGCCCCGGCGGGTCCGAGCGCGGGTCCGTCCGACGCGGGTCCGTCCGACGAGAAGAGACATGCGCTTTGATCAGATCAAACTACTCCGTCGGAGCGGCCGGCGCATCCAGCGCCAGTTCATCGAGCTCCGCCCACAGATCGTCGGGGATCGGCGCCGCGATGTCGGCAAGGTTGGTGTCCACCTCCTCGGGCGACGACATCCCGACCACCACGGCGGCGACGGCCGGATCCCGCAACGGGAACTGCAGTGCGGCGGCCCGCAACGTCGTGCCGGCGCGCTCGCACGCCGCCCCCATCCGGCGGACGCGATCGAGGACCGCAGGCGGTACCGGGGCATAGTCGAGCCACGCACCCTCGACCGGTCGGGCGAGGACCCCGCTGTTGAACACCGCCGCCGCCAGCAGCGGCACCCCACGCTCGAGACATCGCGACGTCAACTGACCGATGGCGGAGCGGTCGAGCAGGGTCAGACGACCGGCCACCATCACCACATCGGGGGCGGCGCGATCGAGCACCGACAACACGGTGCCGACCACGTTCGAGCCGACCGACACCGCCCCGATCACGCCCTCGTCGCGCCATCGGGCCAGCGCCGGGAAGGCGCCGCTGACCGCCTCGTCGAGATGGTCGTCGGGGTCGTGCACGTGGACGATGTCGACACGCGCCCGGCCGAGTCGCGCCAGGCTCGCCTCGAGCTGACGGTGGACCGCGTCGGCGCTGAAGTCGAACTCGACGTCGGGGCCGTCGGGCGTGTCGACCAGTGTCCGACCCACCTTGGTGGCCACGACCGCGTCGGCGGCAGCGTCCGGACGCTGCGAGAGCGCGATCCCCAAGCGGGTCTCGGCCTCGCCCAACCCGTAGAGCGGCGCCGTGTCGAAGGCCCGCATCCCGGCGTCGATCGCGGCCACCGCCGTGGCCACGCCGCGCGCGGCCGGTGTCTCCCAGAAGAACGTCGACATCGGCGCCGTACCCAACACCAGCGGCGGCAACGCAACGCCGGTGTCGCCCAGCGGGCGTCGCTTCAGCGGATCCATCAGGCCGTCACCTCGTCGGCGTTCGCCACGAATGCGCCGAGCACGCGACGCAGCTCGAGGGTGATGCGATCGGCGCGGGTGTGCACCTCACCGGTCGGCGCCAGCGGGATGGCCTTGAGGTGGAACCGCTCGAGCAGCGCCCGGTCCTCGTTGCCGACGGCCTGCTGGAACGCCCGGGCGTCAGGGATGGCCGACTCGTCGATGTCATTGCGGTAGTCGGTGACCCACAGCCGCGTGCGGCCCGGCCCCAACGGCTGGTGGTGGAAGGCGATGGTCAAGGTGACCTCCTCTTCGACGTAGGTGATGCGCAAGAGCACCGTCAGCGGCGCCCGGTAGGTGAAGGCCTGAATGCGGTGGATGAGCTCGCCACTGCCCGACAAGGCCTTGGCCAGATGCCGATGCTCGACCTCGAAACCCCACCCCTCGGCGGTGCGGCGCACCTGGTAGTCCTCGACAACCGTGTCATCGGGGTCGCCAAAGGTGCCGAGATGGGTGAACGGGAAGTGGGCCACGTCGAGAAAGTTGTCGACCATCTGCGCCGCACCGGCGGTCCAGTCCGCCGGATCCAGCGTCACCCGCACGAACGAAGCGTCATCGTGCTCGTCGACGTCGAGCAGGTCGGTCAGCGGCTCGTCGAGGGCGACCCAGACCATCCCCTGATGGATCCGCGAGCGCACCGGGGTGAGATGGGCCCGCGGCGGGATGGTGGCGCCGTCGCCGAGCGCCGGGATCGCGGTGCAATGCCCGGTGCCATCGAACCGGTAGCCGTGGTAGGCGCATCGCAGCTCCTCGCCGCCACCGGCACCGCCGCCGACCACGACGCCCGCCGACAGCGGAGCCAGGCGGTGGGGGCAACGGTCCGGGAGCACCACCACCTCGCCGTCGAGGCGCACCAACACGAGGCGCTCGCCGAGCAACTCGATGGGAACCGGTTCGCTCCCCATCGCCTCGTCGGCCCGCGCCACCGGGTGCCACGCCCGGCGCAGCGCAGGGTGGTCGTTGCCGAACCAACCGGGGTCCGATTGACGCATGACTTTGTTTCTACCAAAGTTCTTGCATGCGCATCTCGAGGATCGACGCTCGTTGTCTGGGCTACCGGAAGACCGATCCGCCGATGGCGCGGGCGTTCGTCATCGTGCGGGTCGAGACCGAAACCGGCCTCGTGGGCTGGGGGGAGGCCTCGTCGAACTGGGGCCATAGCTACCCGACGGTGGTGGAGACCGTGGTGCGCGACGTCATCGCCCCCAACCTCGAAGGCACCGACGCGCTCGATCGACGCGGCCGGCTCGGCCAGCTCCACGTGCTGCTCGACGGCTATCTCGGCTGGGAAGGCCTGACCAGCCAGGTGATCGGCGCCGTCGAGATCGCCCTGTGGGACATCGCCGGCAAGCACTACGGCGCACCGATCCACCAGCTCCTCGGTGGCGGGGTCGACGAGATCCCGCTCTATGGCACCGGCACCACGATGTTCGAGGAGTCGGCGGAGTGGCACGCCCACTACTTCGACGAAGCGCTGGCCCACGGCTTCCGCAACGTCAAGGTCCGCCTGGGCAAGGACCCCGATCACGATGTCGAGCTCGTGCGCGTCGTGCGCGATCACATCGGGCCCGGGAAGCGGATCATGGCCGATGCCTACTGGGGGTATTCGCCCGAGGACGCGATCGCGCTCACCGAGCGGCTCAAGCCCTTGGGGCTGTACTTCTTCGAGGAGCCCTGCCCGCAATATGACGTCGACGGACTCACCCGCCTCGCCGCCCGCTCGTTGCCCGTGCGCATCGCCGGCGGCGAGCGGATCTACTCCCCCGCCCAGTACCGGATGCTGGCCGAACGGGGGGCGATCCACGTCTTCCAACCCGATGCCACGTTGTGCGGCGGCATCCTCGCCTGCCTCGACATCATGACCATCGCCAACGCCGCCGGGTTGGAGGTCATCCCCCACGTCGGCGGCCCGACGGCGATCGGTCTGGCCGCCAACCTCCAGTGGGCCGCCGCCGCCGGTGTGCCGATGATCGAATGGGACATCGACCCCCACCAGCCGCTCGTCGATCAGCTCGCGCCCGAGCTCGCCCTGTCGGCGATCACCGACGGGGTCACCCGGATCCCGGCCGGACCGGGCCTCGGCATCGAGTTCGACGAGGCGATCCTCGACGACTTCCCCCACGTCACCGGCGACACCTACGCCGAGGTCTTCACCGACCACGAGACCGGCCGGACCGCTCGCTGACCGCCGGCCGCGGGCACCCCGGGGCTCGCTGGCCCGCCACCGTGGCGCGCGTGCCATGATGACGGCCGTTCGGGGGATTCTTGAACGAGGAAGGGGAGCTCTCCGTGGAGATCACCATCACGGTCAACGGCACGTCGCACACGCACGATGTCGAGCCGCGCACACTGCTCGTGCACTTCCTGCGCGAGCAGGTCGGCCTGACGGGCACCAACATCGGGTGCGACACGTCGTCGTGCGGGGCGTGCACCGTCCACATCGACGGGCGCTCGGCCAAGAGCTGCACCGTGCTGGCCGCCCAGGCCGACGGCGGCGAGGTCACCACGATCGAGGGCTTGGCCACCGACGGCGAGCTGCATCCGATGCAACAGGCATTCATGGAACACCACGGCCTCCAGTGCGGGTACTGCACGCCGGGCATGGTGATGGCCGCCACGTCGCTGATCGAGGAGAACCCCTCCCCCACCGAGACCGAGGTGCGTGAGGGTTTGGAAGGCAACCTCTGCCGCTGCACCGGCTACCACAACATCGTCCAGGCGGTGCTCGCCGCCGCCGCCGGAGCCGACTCATGATCCCCGCCGCGTTCGACTACGTCCGGGCCGGTTCGGCCGACGAGGCCATCGGCCTGATCGGCGAGCACGGCGACGAGGCCAAGTTCCTCGCCGGCGGGCACAGCCTGCTGCCGCTGATGAAGCTGCGCCTGGCCCAGCCCAGTGTGCTGATCGACATCGGCCGGATCGACGACCTCTCCTACATCCGCGATGCCGGCGACCACATCGCCATCGGTGCGCTCACCCGCCACGCCGACGTGGAGTCCTCGCCCGTGTTGCAACAGCACGTGCCGTTGCTCGCCCACGCCACCAGCCACGTCGGCGACCCGCAGGTGCGGCACCGCGGGACCATCGGCGGATCACTGGCCCACGCCGACCCGGCGTCGGACCTGCCGGCCACGACGCTGGCCCTCGGAGCCACCTACGTCGCGCAGGGTCCGGGCGGCACCCGCGAGATCGCGGCCCTCGAGTTCTACGAGAGCTTCCTGACCTCGGCGTTGGCCGACGACGAGATGCTCACCGAGATCCGCATCCCCAAGATGAACGGCGCCGGATGGAGCTTCCAGAAGTTCAACCGCCGCGCCCAGGATTGGGCCATCGTCGGCGTCGCCGCATGGCGCGACGGCGACCGGTCCGGGGTCGGTCTGGTCAACATGGGGTCGACGCCGATCCTCGCCAGCAGTGTCTCCTCCGCTCTCGCCGGTGGTGCCTCGATCGCCGATGCCGCCGAGCAGGCCGCCGTCGAAGCGGACCCGCAGGCCGACCTCAACGCCAGCGTCGAGTACCGCACGCATCTCGCCAAGGTGCTCACCCGCCGGGCGCTCGAGGCCGCCAGCGCCTGAGCTGCGACCCGTCGGGCGGGTTCGTCCGACGCCCGCCACGCCAGGGGTAGGTTCGCCGACATGCGCCGATCGATCCTCTCCGTTGCCATGGCCAGCGCCCTGTTGGCCACGGCGTGCTCCGACGACGAAGGCGACGGCGAGACCGCGCAGGACGACGCCGAGGATGTGACCGCGTCGACAACGACCGGCGACGCCGATAGCGACGAGGCAGCGTTCTGCGTGGCGACGGAGCGCTACGCCACCACCCTCGACGGCGAGATCTTCGACGCCGACAACCCGACTCCCGAGGAGCTCGAATCGGCGACCACGCAGCTGCGCGAACAGCTCGACGTGCTCGACGACACGTTGCCCGATGCGATCGACGACCAGTTCGACCTGATCATCGGTTGGACCGAGGATTTCCTCGACGAGCTCGCGAAGTCCGGGTACGACCCGGCAGCGATGACCACCACCGAGGAGTTCAGCGAGCTGACCGAACAGGCGGCCAGCGACGAGTACCAGGCCGCCACCGTCGCCGTCTCGTCGTTCGTGCTGGACGAGTGCGGCATCGATCTCGGCGGCGGCTCCGGTGGGGTCGCGACGACCGTGCCGACCACCGACGGCTGATGTCCACCGACCTCGGGGGCGAGGACCGTCGCCACCTCGACGCCATCGCCGATGCCGACCTGCGTCCGTATTGGTACGAGGACGCCGACGCACCCGACTCCAACCCCACGCTGGTGCGCAACGAGAGCTGCGACCTGTGCGTCATCGGCGGCGGGTACACGGGCCTGTGGACGGCGATCATCGCCAAGGAGCGCGACCCCGAGCGCGACGTCATCCTGATCGACGCCGGCGAGGTCGGTGGCGCCGCCAGCGGGCGCAACGGCGGGTTCATGGAGTCGAGCCTGACCCACGGCATCGCCAACGGGCAGGCCCGCTTCCCCGACGAGATCGAGCTCCTCGAACAGCTCGGCCTCCAGAACCTCAACGCCATCGAAGACGCCATTGGGCGCTACCAGATCGACTGCGACTACGAGCGCACCGGGGTCATCGATGTCGCCACCACCCACCACTCCCCGAGCTACCTGGCCGAGCTGGCCGAGGACGCCGACCACCTCGAACGGTTGGGACAGCGGGTCAAGCTCCTCGACGCCGAGGCGATGCGGGCGCAGGTGAACTCGCCCACCTACCTCGGCGGACTGTGGCGGATCGGGCGGGCGGCGTTGGTGGACCCGGCCCGGCTGGCATGGGGGCTCAAGGCCGCCGCCGAGCAACTCGGCGTCAAGATCTACGAGGACACCAAGGCGACGAACCTGCGCCGGGACGGCGTCGGGGTGTTGGTCGAGACACCGCTGGCCAACATCCGCGCCGCTCGCGTCGCCCTCGGCACCAACGCCTACAAGCCGTTGCTGCGTCGCATCGGCCAGTTCATGGTGCCGGTGTACGACTACTGCATGGCGACCGAGCCGTTGAGCGAGGAGCAGCTGGCCAGCATCGGCTGGGCCAACCGTCAGGGGTTGTCGGACATCCCCAACCAGTTCCACTACTACCGGCTGACCGAGGACAACCGGATCGTGTGGGGCGGCTACGACGCGGTCTACTACTGGCGGGGCAAGGTCGCCCAGGAGCGGGAGAGCCGACCCGAGACGTGGGCCACCCTGTCCAAGCACTTTTTCCGCACCTTCCCGCAGCTCGGGGGCATCCGCTTCACCCACATCTGGGGTGGCGCGATCGACACCTGCAGCCGGTTCTGCGTGTTCTGGGGGACGGCGTTGGCGGGACGGGTGGCATACGCCGTCGGCTACACCGGCTTGGGCGTGGCCTCGACCCGCTTCGGGG
The DNA here is from genome assembly GCA_047972065.1 of Desertimonas sp. Classification (GTDB taxonomy): domain Bacteria; phylum Actinomycetota; class Acidimicrobiia; order Acidimicrobiales; family Ilumatobacteraceae; genus JALZMG01. The sequence goes on along the minus strand of JBKEAH010000196.1, from coordinate 31,519 downwards.
CCGAGGTGATGGTCGACCTGCTCGACGGTCGCCGCAGCGTGGCCACCGCGACCGAGTTCGTCCGGGCCAAGCCGCTCCCGTTTCCACCCGAACCCTTCCGCTTCGCCGGCATCCAGGCCACCCGCTGGTCGATGCAACGCGAGGACCGCACCGGCAAGCGCAACATGTGGCTGCGCACCCTCGACCGACTCGGCCTCGGCTTCGACTCGTGACACGGCGTTCCCCGGCCACCCAGGCCGGCACGCCCGCTCCCGCCGCGCGCTCCGGTCGCCTACCCCGGCGATCGCGACGAACCGCCGGCGAGGACCTCGACGTTGGGGATGACGAAGATGCCGTCGGAGTCAGCGGCCCACCGGCGGAACGCACCGGAGAGGTCCGCCAGGTCGGCCTCGTCGGCGAGTCCGTAGTCGACGGCCTGGGTGGCGAACGATGACCTCGTGACACGATCGGCCCAGAGGCCACCCCACCACTCGCGTTCGGCGGCGGTGGCGAAGGTCCAGGCCGATGTCGTCACGGTCACGTCGGTGAAGCCGGCGGCTCGGACCCAGCCCGGAAGCACCCGTCCGGCGTCGGCGCATGCTCCGTTGCGCTCGGTGACGGCGTGATAGAGCGCCAGCCAGCGATCGAGCCGTGGATCGGCCGGCGACCAGAAGAAGCCGCCGTAGTCGGCGTCGCGCACGGCCAACACCCCACCGGGGCGCAGCACTCGCTTCATCTCGACCAGCGCGGCGACCGGGTCGGTGAGGTGCTGCAGCACCTGGTGGGCATGGACGACGTCGAAGGACGCGTCCGGCAGGTCGAGGCCATACACGTCGCCGGTCACGAACTCGGCGTCGACAGCGGCCTCGGCGGCCGTCGCCGCGGCCGCTGCGATGACGGCCTCGTCACGGTCGAGGCCGACCACCACGCCGGGCGCCACCAGCTGGGCGAAGTCGATCGTGATCGTGCCGGGACCGCACCCGATGTCGAGCAGATCCATCCCGGGGCACAGCGCGGCCAGCAGGTAGGCCGCCGAGTTCTCCGCCGTGCGCCAGGTGTGGCTCCGTAGCACCGACTCGTGATGGCCGTGGGTGTAGACGTCGTCGGGCATGGCGCCAGGTTCGCGTGTCGTGCCCTCATCCGCGGCGCAGGATCACGATGCTGTGCGGTGCGACCACGTAGTGGTCGTGGATTTCGGGCCCGACCGCGCCGGCGCCGCCGTCGATGATGTCGTCGGGCGATGGCAGATTCGTGTCGGCGACTCGATGCCACCGACCGGGGGCGAACAGCCCGAAGCGCAGCCGGTCGTGCCACATGTTGGTCAGCACGTAGAGGTTGCCGACCTGCCACGCCAGCGACCGTGAGTGGTGCGATGTGTCGACCGGGCCGTCGACGCCGTACCACGACACGGCGTCGCCCCACGGCTGCGGATCCCACAGCATCGGCTCCCCGGCTCGCAGAGCGAGGAGTTGGGCGACGAAGCGCTCCAGATCGAGGTAGTGCTCACGGCGGGACCAGTCGACCCACGAGATCTCGTTGTCCTGGTTGTAGGCGTTGTTGTTCCCGCGCTGCGTGCGTCCGAACTCGTCGCCGCCCGCCCACATCGGTGTGCCCTGGCTGAGCAGCAGCAGACACCACGCGTTGCGGAGTTGACGGGCGCGCCGCGCCCGTACCTCGGGTGGTGCGCCGTCCTCACCCTCCCAACCGCAGTTCCACGACCGGTTGTCGTTCGTGCCGTCACGATTGTCCTCGCCGTTGGCCTCGTTGTGCTTGTGGTCGTAGGCCACGAGGTCGTGGAGTGTGAACCCGTCGTGGCAGGCGAGGAAGTTGACGCTCTCGGCCGATCGTTCGAACAGGTCGGGGCTCCCCTGGAGCCGACACTGCACGGCCGGGACCATGCCCTCGTCACCGCGCAGGTAGCTGCGCATGTCGTCACGGAACCGGTCGTTCCACTGGCCCCACCGCCGACCGGGCCACGCCGTACCGAGCTGGTAGCGACCGGCGGCATCCCACGGTTCGGCGATCAGCCGCACGCGGCGGGCGGTCGCCCACTCGTCGAGGCCTGCGATGAAGTCAGGAGCGTGGCTCAGCACCGGGGCGAGATCGAAGCGGAAGCCGTCGACACCGGTGTCGGCCAGACGGTCGAGCGCCCAGCGCACGAGCCGCTGGGCGGCAGGTGAGGTGAGGTCGAGGTCGTTGCCGCATCCGCTGGAGTCGATGTACTCGCCGCGCTCGTCGTGGCGGTAGTAGGTCCGATCGTCGAGCCCTCGCAACGAGTACGTCGGCCCCGACCGGTCGACCTCGGTGGTGTGGTTGAACACCACGTCGAGCCAGACCTCGACATCGTGGTCGTGGGCGACGGTGACCAGATCGGCGAGCTCGGTGGCGGCGTCGCCACCGAGCGCGAAGCGCTGTTCGACGGCCCCGAACGCCAAGGGCATGTAGCCCCAGTAGCTGTGCTCGGCGGGGTCGTTCTGATGGACCGGCAGCAGTTCGATCACCGACACACCCAGCGCGGCCAGCCGCGGCACCTCGTCGGCGAGCGCGCCGAACGTGCCGGCGTCGGAACGATCGCGCCGACGGGTGTAGCCATCGACGTGGATCTCACACACCGCCAGCGGCCGCGTCGTCCGGCTGGGTCGGTGTACCTCGCCCAGGTCGGTCGCCACCGCCAGCGGCCCACGGCCGGCGTTGTCGGCGCCCCGACGTGCGGCAGCACGGCGGTCGTGGCCGGGCGGGAACGTCACACGGGTCGCCATCGGGTCGAGCAGCACCTTTGTCGGGTCGAAGCCCGGGCCGTCGCCGTGTGCCCGCAGACCGTAGACCGTGCCCGGCTCGACCGACGCCGTCCAGTCGTCGCCGTCGCGCCGCATCGGTTGGACGTCGAGCGGTCGATCGCCGTCGACGAGGACCAGCTCGACCTGCGACGCCGCCGGCGCGGGCACGCGGATGGTGATCACGAACCGGTGGCCGGTGCCGCGCTCAGACCGCGGAGCTGTGCGGCGAGTGCCACGCGCATCACCGCCGCCCAGTCGAGGTCGGCGAAGGGCTCGGGGTCGGCGGCGAGAATCGTCCCGAGGCTGGCCAGACCGTGGACCTGCGCCCAGAGCCCGCCGGCGATCGTCGTGGCGTCGCCGCCGGCGAAGCTCCCGGCGTCGAGGGCCCGCTGGACGCGCTCCACGAGCCCGTCGAACACGCCGCGCCCGACGGCACGTGCCGTCGCCGACGGGTTGTAGTCGGGAACGATCCGATCGAACATCAACGAGTACGACGCCGCCGCCGTGTGGGCGAACTCGACGTAGGCCAGCCCGCAGGCGACGAGGTCCGCGGCCGGATCGTCGGTGTCGGGGACCTGGGCCATCGCCGTCCCGAGTTGGGTGAAGCCGTCGATGAACAGCTCGTCGAGCACCCCGTCCTTGCCGCCGAACCGTGAGTACACGTTCATCGTGCTCATCCCGGCGTCGGTGGCGATCCGCCGGACGGTCAGGGCGGTCGGGCCGTCGGCGGCGAGGATCGCCCGTGCTGCGCGCACCAGGGCATCGCGGGTGGCATCGCCGACGATGGCTCGTGCCACTCCTTCGGACATCACCGCTCACCGTAGCGACCAGGCGACCACCGCTGCGTGGGCGACACGCCGCGGACCCGAGGTTCTGTGTGAAGATCCCGGCCATCGTTGGCTCCGATCCGGTGTCAGAACCACGAGCAGTAGCCTCGCCGGGGTGAACGAGCCTGCTGATGTCGCCGACGTCGCCACCGTCAGCGGGGCGCTCACCCGGCACGGCTACCTTCCCGACGACGGGCTCGCCACCGCCGTCTTCCTCGCCCTGTCGCTGCGCCGACCACTCTTGTTGGAAGGCGAGGCCGGCGTCGGCAAGACCGAGGTCGCCAAGGTGCTGTCGGCGTGGACCGGCGGCGAGATGATCCGGTTGCAGTGCTACGAGGGCATCGACGCCGCGCAGGCCGTGTACGACTGGGACTACGGTCGCCAGCTCCTGCACCTGCGCGCCGCCGAGGCCAGCGGCGAGTCGGCCGGGCGCAGCACCGATGCGCTCGAAGCCGAGCTGTACCAGGAGCGCTTTCTCATCAAGCGGGCGCTGTTGCGGGCCATCGAGCGACGCGAGGGCCCCCCGCCGGTGCTGCTGATCGACGAGATCGATCGCGCCGATGACGAGTTCGAGGCCTACCTGTTGGAGATCCTGTCGGACTGGCAGGTGACCGTGCCCGAGCTCGGCGTCTTCCGCGCCGAGCAGCCGCCGGTCGTCATCCTCACCAGCAACCGCACCCGCGACGTCCACGACGCCCTCAAGCGCCGTTGTCTGTACCACTGGGTGGAGCACCCCGACTTCGAGCGCGAGGTCGCCATCGTCCGGCTGCGTGCACCCGATGTCGACAGCACCCTGGCCCGGCAGGTCGCGGCGGCGGTCGAGGCGTTGCGCACGTTGTCGCTCTACAAACCGCCCGGGGTCGCCGAGACCATCGACTGGGCGCAGGCACTCGGCCGGTTGGGCACGACCGAGCTCGACGAGCGAGCGCTGGCGTCGACCATCGGCACGGTCGTGAAGTACCGCGAGGACCACGAACGCGTCGAGCAACACGGGTACGACGAGATCCTCCGTCACGCCACGGCGCGTGACGCCACGCCCGGTTGACGCGGTGCCGGCGACGACGCTGACCTCGTCGGCCGACGAGATCGCGGTCGCCTTCGCCCGGGTGCTGCGCGGGTCGGGTGTCGCCGTGCCGACCAGCTCCGTCGTCACCTTCGCCGAGGCACTCGGCGCGACCGGGATCGAGCGACGCGACGCGGTCTACTGGGCCGGACGTACGGCACTCATCCGGCGGCCCGAGGACAACGAGCTGTACGACCGCGCCTTCCAGGTCTTCTGGGACGACGCCCGCCCGAGCGCCGAGGAACTCGACGAGCCGGAACCGACGGCCATCACGCTGGCCGTCGACGATGACGATGCCGATGCCGATGACGGCCCACCGGCTGCGCCACCCAGCGACGACCCGACGATCGAGCTGCGCTTCAGCGCCACCGAGGTCCTGCGGCACAAGGACTTCGCCGACTACGACGACGCCGAGCGGGCCGAGGCCCACCGGCTGATGGCCCGGATGCGCGTGACGGGGTCACCACGCCGATCGCTGCGGATGAAGACGGCGAGGCGGGGACGCCCGGACCTGCGGCGCACGGTGCGGGCCGCGCTGCGCACCGATGGCGAGGCGCTGCGCCGGCTCCACCGCGCCCCGGCCACCAAGCACCGCCGGCTGGTGCTGCTGGTCGACGTCAGCGGGTCGATGGAGCCGTATGCGCGCAGTCTGCTGCGCTTCGTCCAAGCCGCCGTCGCCGGACGACGTCGGGTCGAGGCGTTCGCGCTGGGCACCCGGCTGACCAGGATCACCCGCGAGCTGGGCTCACGCGACCCCGACCTGGCGGTCCGGCAGGCGACCTCGCGGGTCGTCGACTGGTCGGGTGGGACCCGCCTCGGCGACGGGCTCGGCCGCTTCAACGACCAGTGGGGGGTGCGCGGCATGGCGCGGGGCGCCGTGGTGGTGATCCTCAGCGACGGCTGGGACCGCGGCGACCCGGCCGTGCTCGACGAGCAGCTCGCCCGCCTCCACCGGGTGGCGCACCGCATCGTGTGGGTCAACCCGCTGAAGGTGACACCCGGGTACGCCCCGTTGGCACGGGGGATGGCCGCCGCGCTCCCCCATGTCGACCGCTTCGTCGAGGGCCACTCGATCGCCGCCCTCGAGCACCTCGCCGAGATCCTCGACGAGTAGACCGTGCTAGCGCTGGGCGGCGACGATCTCGGCGAGGTCGACGACGGCGGCGGCGTGGCGGTCGGCGTCGCCGGGTGGCAGGTCCTCACCGAGCTCGACGATGAACGATGGCGCGTCGATCGTGCGGCGCACCCACGTGGCCGCCACCCCGGTGTAGGTGCCACCGGTGATGTCGAGGATCGGCAACCCGGTCAGCTCGGCGTAGCGGGCCTTGAGCTCGCCCTCGAAACCGGACCCCGGCGACAACCGGAACAGATCCTGGTGGTACCACAGCGTCAACTCGGGTTGGAGCAGGGTGACCATGCCGACCAGCGCCTGCGTCTCGGGTTCGCTGGCCGGCCCGGTGCCGGCGTACTGGCCGTCACCGGGCCCGCCGATCGGACCCCACTCGTGGGGGAAGTTGCGGTTGAGATCGACTCCGTTGGCATTGCCGCGCTGGGGCACGGCCTGGCCGTCGGGGTTGATCGACTCGATCAACCAGAGGTCGACACCCTCGGGCACCGGAGCGGTGGCCAAACGTTCGAGGATCGCCACACCATCGCTCTCGTCGCCGTGGATGACGCCGATCACCAACACGACGGCACCGCCGGGGGTCCCCCGTTCGACCGCCACCAGCGGTCGATCCTCGACCGAGCGACCGAACTCGACGACCTGCACGGCATCGGTCGCCATCCCGGCGACACCGGTCCATTCGATGGCCGTGGTGGGGGGCGAGGACTCCGTCGTCGGGCCGGCGGGTTCCGCCGACGGCGGCGGAGGGGTGGGGGGCGTCGCGGTGGCGACGGCGGTCGCCGGGGCGGTGAGCGCGGCGAGCAGGGCGATGAGCGCGGTCCGGGGACGCATGCGACGACGGTACCGAGCTCGGCCGTCGCCGGGTGGCGTGAGGCACGACCGCGGAAATCCGCTACACCTGAGTCCGTGCGCGAGATCCTCGATGACATCGATCGGTGGCGTGCCGATGGGAAGCGAGTGGCGCTCGCCCGCGTGGTCGACGTCGAGGGGTCCGGACCGCGCGGCCCCGGCGCGGCGATGGCGGTGAGCGAGGTCGGCGAGGTCGCCGGCAGCGTCAGCGGCGGCTGCGTCGAGGGTGCCGTCGTCACCGAGGCGTTGGCGGTCCTGGCCGGCGACGCCGAGCCACGCGTCGTGACCTTCGGGTACAGCGACGACGAGGCCTTCGCCGTCGGCCTGACCTGTGGCGGCACGATCCGGCTGTTCGTCGAGCCACTCGACTGGTAGGCGCGATGTCGATCTACGAGGGTCTGCGCGACCGCATCCGTGCCGAGCAACCGGTGGCCGTCGCCACCGTGATCGAGGGACCGGCCCGCGGAGCCAAGCTACTGGTGACGCCGGGCGGCGCTGTCGAAGGGAGCCTCGGCGATCCTGAGCTCGACCGAGTGGTCGCTCGCGACGTGCTGGCCGAGTTGGAGGCGGCGCGCAGCGGTGTCCGCAACTACGGACCCGAGGGCCAGACGACCCCCGAAGATCTCGAGGACTCCCCGCTGGTGCGGGTGTACATCGAGACGCACGCCCCACCGCCGCAGATGTGGATCTTCGGTGCCGTCGACTTCACCGCCGCCCTGGCCCGGGTGGCCAAGGTGCTCGGCTACCGCGTCACCGTCGTCGACGCTCGCGAGATCTTCGCCACCCGACGGCGCTTCCCGATGGCCGACGAGGTCCGGGTGTCGTGGCCAGGAGCCGTCTTCGAGGAGCGGGGCGGCTCGCTGGGGCCACGCGACGCCGTCTGCATCCTCACCCACGACCCCAAGTTCGACGTCCCCGCCGTTCGGGGCGCCGTCGCCACCGACGTCGGCTACATCGGGGTGATGGGCAGCCGGACGACCCATCAACGACGGCTCGAGCGGCTGCGCGACGCCGGCCTCGACACCGCGCAGCTCGGCCGGTTGATGTCGCCGATCGGGCTCGACATCGGTGCCCGCACCCCGGAGGAGACGGCGATCTCGATCTGTGCGGAGATCATCGCCCGACGCACCGGCAAGGAGGCGCCGAGCCTGCGCGACGGCGACGGCCGCATCCACACCTAGCTCTCCAACCGGCGGGCGCGGGCGCGAGTTCAGGCGCTGGGGTCAGCCCAGCTCAGGTTGCGGTCGGGCAACTGGCTCAACTCGACGTTCGAGGCCTCGTTGGCGGCGTGCACCATCGCCCGATCGAACCCGAGGTACATCATCACGTGACCGGGGTACTGCACCAGGTCACCGGCGGCGGCGCTGCCGGCATCGACCGGGACCGACACATCGATCTGCGAGCCCGACTGGGGCGGCAGCTCGACACCGGCTTGACGCCAGGCGAACGAGGTGAGGCCCGAGCAGTCGAAGCCCACCGCCGGGTCCGACGACGCGTACTGGTAGTCGTTGCCGAGCTGGGTCAGCGCGCTCAGGACGGCGGTCTGGTTGTCGAGCCCGGCTCGGCTCCACGCCGCGGTCACGACCGCGGGGTCGGCGGCGAACTCGACGGCCACGCCGGCGGCGGCCTCGCGCAGACTGCGTTCGAAGGTGTGGAACGACTCGGCGTCGCCGTTGGTCACGTAGGCGGCACGGGCCAGCAACGCCTCGCTGGCCAGCGCGACGACCGCCGGCGAGTAGCGATCACCGGGCACGGCGCGCGGCACCGGTGCAGCCGACGCGGACCCATCGGAGAGACCGGCGCCGAGACCGATGCTGGCGACGGCGGCGATCAGACCGACGAGTCGTCGGCGTCGGCGAGCGGTGGAGCGGATCTGGTGCATGTCTCAGTCCCAGGTTCGGGGCCGTCTGTCACCCAACGTCAGGCGAGCGTCACGACCGAGGCTGTGGAAGTGCGTCCGCAACCATATCGTCACGAGACTGACACACAAACCCGTATCCCCCGTCACCGAAGCGCCACACTGTCGTCATGACACCGTCTTCTCCGCCGGTGGTCGCGCTCGTCCTGGCGGCGGGCGCCGGTCGTCGGTTCGTCGGCGCCGGCCACAAGCTCGACGCCGACGTCGGGGGTCGCACCATCCTCGACCGTGCCCTCGGACACGCCCTCGAGGCCGGCATCGGACCCGTCGTCGCGGTGGTCGGCGCACCCGGTGCCCACCGGCTGCCGGCGGGCGTCATCGAGGTCGTCAACGATCGCTGGCCCGAGGGTCAGGCCACGTCGTTGCTCGCCGGGATCGCTCGGGCCCATGACCTCGGAGCGTCGGCGGTGGTCATCGGGCTGGGCGATCAACCCGGCATCGAACCGACGGCCTGGCGCGCCGTCGCCGCCGTCGACGAGCCGATCGTCGTCGCCACCTATGGCGGTCGGCACGGGCACCCGGTGCGCCTGCGCGCCGACACGTGGCCGCTCCTGCCGGCGACCGGCGACAGCGGAGCGCGCGACGTTCTGCGAGGCCACCGCGAACTCGTGACTGCTGTACCGTGCGATGGTTCGCCGTTCGACATCGACACCGTGGAGGATCTGCGCACATGGCAGAGCAACTCGTCAACGAGTTCACCGTGAACCGCCCCATCGACGAGGCCTGGGCGGTGATCACCGACGTCGAGCGCATCGCCCCGTGCCTGCCCGGCGCTCAGCTACAGGAGATCGAGGGCGAGGTCTACCGCGGGGTGGTCAAGATCAAGCTCGGCTCGATCACCCCCCAGTTCAAGGGGCAGGCCGAGTTCCTCGAGCGTGACGACGCCGCCCATCGCGCCGTCTTGAAGGCCGAGGGTCGTGACACCGGTGGTCGCGGCAACGCGTCGGCGAGCATCACGGCCACCGCCGAGAGCCTGTCGCCCACCAGCACGAAGGTCGTCGTCACCACCGATCTGTCGATCACCGGCAAGGTCGCCCAGTTCGGCCGCGGCATCATCGGCGATGTTTCGAAGAAGCTGATGGCACAGTTCGCCGGCAACCTCAACACGATGCTCGACAAGGAGCCGGCTGCCCCGGCGGCGACCGCCGGTGCGCCGGATGCGGCGTCGTCGCCCGAGCCGGCGTCCGACGTCGCACCGGTACCCGGGACCACGACGGCGGCCAGCAACGGCGCCGTCGGCGACAGCGACGCGCCCCGCGTCCGCAAGATCGACAGCCCGGCCAGCGAGCCGGTCGATCTCGCCGGCATGGCCGGACCGGCGATCCTCAAGCGGGTCGCGCCGGTCGCGGTGATCCTCGCCCTGCTGTTGTTGCTGGTCCGCCGTCAACGCTCCTGACCCGCCGGCCACCCCACCAGCGCGCGCGCCGATGACCACCGAGCGCGACGAACTCGACATCGAGACCGTGCGGGCTCGGCTGGGCCGCGACCCGCTAGGCGCGTTTCGAGTCGTCCGTCGCGACGACGACGGCCCCGTCGTCATCGAGAACGCGCCGTTGCTCGACGACGGGACGCCGATGCCCACCCGATTCTGGCTGCTCGGCCCGCGTCAGGTACTGGCCGTCAGCCGGCTCGAGGCCGCCGGTGGGGTCCGCGCCGCCGACGCCGCGGTCGACCCGGCGGCATTGCGTGCCGCACACGACCGCTACGCCGCGGCGCGCGATGCCACGATCCCCGACGGCCATGTCGGACCCCGCCCGAGCGGCGGGGTCGGCGGGACCCGGGCCGGCGTCAAGTGCCTGCATGCCCACTACGCCTGGTACCTCACCGGCGGCGATGACCCCGTTGGCCGGTGGGTCGACGAGCAGCTGCGCCGGCGGGTCGAGGTCGTGGTCGGGAGGCACACCGTGACGGTCAGTCATGCCGGGTTCGACATCGCCCTGCCGGTCGGGCCCGACGCCCTGCTCGCCGATCAGCTGACCGACCTCGACCCGCCCCCGGCGGCACAGCTGACCAACGCGATCGGCGCCGTCGCCGACCATCTCGACGACGTCGTGCGCGCCCACCCGGCGGTCGAAGACGCCCCCGTCGTCACCGTGGCCGGTGCCGACCCGTGGCACCTCGCGGTGGTCGAACGGGGATCGGAGCCCCCCGAGGCCACGGTGACGTTGGCCCGCGACGAGGCCGAGGAGGTGTTCCGGGCCCTCGCCACCGAGCGCCGCGGTGACCGGCTGCACAACCCCGGCCTCGACCCCGCCCAGGTCGATCGGATCGTGGCCACCGCCTGCATCGTCGTCGGCGTCACCCGCAAACTGCAGCTCGATCAGGTCACCCTCACCGCAGGGGTCGGTCCGTGAGGATGCGCCACCCATCGGGTCCTCGCGGTGTCGCCGCGGCACCGCGGCTGTTTGGCAAGCGGGTCATGCTGCGCCCGCTGGTGGCTGCCGACTTCGATGCCTGGCGCCACACCCGCACCGCCAACGACGCCTGGCTCCGGCCTTGGGAACCCCGGCGGCCGCCCCTGGTCAACGATCCCACCCACCAGCGCGACGTGTTCGCGACCCGCTGCGCGATCCGCGATCGCGACGCCTCCCACGGATCGGCGTTCGGGTTCGGGCTCTTCGTTCGCGACCAGCTGGCGGGCGAGGTCAACCTCAACCACGTGTTACGGGGGGCGCTCCAGACCGGCACGATCGGCTACTGGATCGACCAAGCGTGGGCGGGTCAGAGTCTCGTCGCCGAGGGTGTCGTGGTGCTGGCCCAGTTCGCCTTCGAGCAGCTCGACCTCCATCGGCTCGAGATCTGCATCGTGCCGCGCAACCACAACAGTCGGCGGGTGATGCAAAAGCTCGAGCTGCGCGAGGAGGGCATCGCCCTGCGCTACCTCGAGATCAACGGGACGTGGGAGGACCACGTCCGCTACGGGTTCACCGTCGAGGAATGGAAGATGCGACGCGACGAACTGCGTCAGCGGTGGCTGTGAGGGACTACTGGCCGGCGACGCGGAACGCCCGCGCCTTCGCCTGGCGCTGCAGCGAGCGCCGCTTCCACATCTTGGTCTTCCAGTGGCGCAGACGTCGGCGACGTGCCGACAGCTTCTCCTTGGCCACGTCGGGATCGTGATGGTGAACCGGTTTCCAGGCGGCGCCCGGTTCGTGCACGTCGGCGGGATCGAAACCGGCGGCAACCTTCTTGGTCACATCGGACAGCTCCTCGCGGATCCGCTGTCGTTCTCGATGCGCCTGGTTGCGCAGCTCGGTCTTGGGCGGCAACGTCACCTCTCCGGTGCGATGTCGCTGGCTCATGTCCCGGACCTCCTCCTGCACCGCTGGGGTGCGGATCGATGTGTGGAGCTCCTCCCCTTGCCAACGAGACCATAGCTCACCTCGCCGCCCGGTTCAGGGCGCGACACGCGCCGGCCGTAGCGTGCGGGCATGACCGCGACGATGGCCTACCGAACGTGCCCGTTGTGCGAGGCCGGTTGCGGCCTCGAACTGACCTTGACGACCGACGACACCACGGGCGACACCCGCGTCACACGGATTCGTGGCGACCGCGACGACGTCTTCTCACACGGGTTCATCTGCCCGAAGGGCTCGACGCTGGGCCATCTTCATGCCGATCCCGACCGGTTGCGGCGCCCCCTCGTGCGTCGGGATGGCGAGCTGGTAGACGCCACCTGGGAGGAGGCCTGGGCCGCCCTCGCCGAGGGGCTCGCCGGTGTCATCGATCGCCACGGCCGCGAGTCGATCGCGCTCTACGTCGGCAACCCGACCGCCCACAACGTGGGGGCGCAGACCTTTCTCGGCCCGACGCTGCGCGCCTTCGGCACACCGAACACCTTCAGCGCCAGCACGATCGACCAGCGCCCCAAGGAGGTCGCCGCCGGGCTGATGTTCGGTGGTGCCCTCACGATCCCGGTCCCCGACATCGACCACACCGACTTCCTGCTGTGTCTCGGCGCCAACCCGTACGCGTCCAACGGATCCCTGGCGACGGCGCCCGACTGGCCGGGCCGCCTGGAGGCGATCCTCGAGCGAGGCGGGGCCGTCGTGGTGGTCGACCCGCGCCGCTCGCGCACCGCCGAGGCCGGGGAGTGGCAACCCATCCGCCCGGGCACCGACGCCTTCCTGCTGGCGGCGATGGTGACGACGCTGTTTCGCGACGGGCTGGTGACCTGCGGCGACGTCGACGGCCACGTCGTCGGTCTCGACGAGCTGCGAGCAGCGCTGGCGCCGTTCACGCCCGAGTCGGTGAGCGCCGCCACCGGGATCGCCGCCGCCGACATCATCTCGCTCACCCATCGGCTCGCCGCCGCGCCGAGCGCGGTCGTATACGGCCGCATCGGCACCACGACCCAGGAGTTCGGCACGCTGGCCAGCTGGCTGATCGACGTCCTCAACACGCTGACCGGCAACCTCGACCGCCCCGGCGGCGCGATGTTCACGCTCGCCGCCGCCGGGGCCGCCAACGCCCGTGGCAAGCCGGGCGTCGGGCGCGGCGTGCGCATCGCCCGGCGCGCCACCCGCGTGCGCGGCCTGCCGGAGTCGCTCGGCGAGCTCCCCGTCGCCGCGCTGGCCGAGGAGATCGACACGCCCGGCGACGGTCAGCTCAAGGCGCTGGTGACGATCGCCGGCAACCCGGTGCGCTCGGTGCCCAACAGCGAACGGCTCGACGCCGCCCTCGACCAGCTCGAGTTCATGGTCTGCGTCGACATCTACCGCAACGAGACGACGCGCCACGCCGATGTCATCCTGCCGGTCCCCAGCGCGCTGCAGAAGCCCCACTACGACCTGTCGCTGCTGCAGCTGGCGCTGCGCAACGTCGCCAACTGGTCCGAGCCAGTGCTCCCGCTCGACGACGGACAGCCCGACGAGTGGGAGGTGCTGGCCCGGCTGGGTTTGATCGCCGCCGGCCGTGACGAGACCGACCCGGCGGTCGTCGACGACGAGGTGTGGGCCAAGCTGGCCGAGAAGCTGCCTTCGGAGGTGCGCGAGGCGGTGGAGGCGACCGGGCGGCGCGGCCCGGCGCGGATCATCGACGCCCAGCTCCGTTCCGGCCCCTACGACGTCACGTTGGACGATCTGCTCGACAACCCGCACGGCATCGACTTTGGGGCGCTGCAGCCGCGCCTGCCCGATGCCCTGCGCACACCGTCGGGCAAGGTCGAGCTGGCGCCCGAGGAACTGCTCGCCGACGTCGAGCGGTTGCACGGTGCGCTCGACCGCACCGAGGAGCGCCCATTCCTGCTGATCGGGCGACGCCATCTGCGCTCGAACAACTCGTGGATGCACAACATCCCGGTCCTCGTGAAGGGCAAGCCGCGTTGCACGATGCACGTGCACCCCGACGACGCCGCCGCCCTGTCGCTGCACGACGGCGGGTCGGCCGTCGTCGAGAGCCGGGTCGGTCGGGTCACCGTGCCGGTCGAGGTGACCGATGCGATCATCCCCGGGGTCGTCAGCATCCCCCACGGGTGGGGCCACGGCGTGCCGGGGACGCAGCTGCGCACCGCGGCCGAGCACGCCGGCGTCAACGCCAACGCGCTGACCGACGACGAGCACCTCGACGCGATCACCGGCACCACCGCCATCAACGGCGTCCCGGTCACCGTCACCCCGGCTTGACCATCACGCTCGGGGGTGCCGTCAGCGCCGCCAGGTCTGCAGCAGATCGCCGCGGCCCTGGAGCATCACCTCGCCGGGCATCACCCGCAGGCGGTACGGGTCGAGACGCAGCAACCCGAACTCGGGCACCGACGGGTCGGGCCAGAAGGGGATGATGCTCGGGTCGTAGCCAACCGGCTCCGGACCGTTGGCGAATCGATCCCATCCCGCCTGACGCTCCTCCGGGCTGTCCTCCCACGCCACGTCGCAGTCGGCCGTGACCGTGTCCTGGGTGGCGTCCCAGTACGTGACCGACACCCGGGGATTGGCAGCGAGGTCGGCCGCCTTGGGTGAGCCGGGTGAGGTGAGGATCCATCCCCGCAGCGCGTCACCGTCGTACTCCCAGATCGGATGGAGGATGCGCGAGCGCGGCTGCCCAGCGCCGTCGACGGTGGCAACCGTCGCCCAGACGATCCTGTGAGCGATCCCGATCAGGGCCGGCGCGATGTCATCGAGCGAACTCATCCCCGGAGCATCGCACGACCCGTCCGACCCGCACGACGGGGTTCAGGCGGCGAGTGGGAGTCCGAGTTGGGTGCCATCGTGGAGGACGGCGGCGTCGCGGGCGGCGCCGGTGCAGAGGCGTCGGCGGTGTCCGACGTCGATGATCCGCCCCGAGCTGTCCACGACTCGCCGGAGTCCGGTCTGGGTCGCGGTGTGACGCGGCGGTGCGACGTTCCCGCCGAAGGGAGTTGCCGCTAGCGCTTCTTGGAGATCCTGGCTTGCAGGGCGGCGATCTTCTCGGCGAACCAGGGCTGGCGGGTGCTCCACACCTGCGGCTCCAGCTCGCGCTGGACGGCGGCGGGGTGGTCGTCGATGTCGGCCATCTCCTGGATTGTCTTCTTGGTCACCTCGACCAGCTCGCGCGGCGCCGAGCCGGCGCGTGCCGCCATCTCGTGGGCGGCGTCGAGCAGGGCGTCGTCGTCGACGCAGCGATAGGCCAGCCCGACGCGCTCGGCCTCGGCGCCGTCGAGCACCTCGCCGAACACGACCGCCGCCATCGTCGCCTGCGGGCCGGCGATGCGACGGAACATCCACGTGTGGCCACCGCCGGGGTGGATGCCGATCTGGAGGAAACGGGTGTCGAACTTGGCCCGTCGGGCGGCGATGCGCACGTCACAACCGAGCGCCAGGTTCATCCCGGCTCCGACCGCAGCCCCGTTGACGGCGGCGATGGTCGGGAGCGGGCTGCGGGCGATGCGCAAGAACCCCTCGTAGATCTGTCCGAGGCTGTCACCATCGGCCTCCTGCAGGTTGCCCAGGTTCGCTCCCGCGCAGAACGCCGGCGGCGTCCCCGTCACGACGACGGCGCCGACACCGGCGTCGCCCTCGAAGACGTCCATCGCGGCGACGATCTCGGCGACCATCGGCGCGGTCATCGTGTTGCGCTCGTCGGGGTTGTTGAGGGTGAGCGTGCCGACGCCGTCGGCGATCTCGGTGAGCACCAATGCCATCGCCTCGTTCTAGTCGTACGCGACCGCGACGGACGCGTCCGGCGCGGCGCTTGTAACCTCCGCTGCGGTGCTGGACCACGTGTTCACGGATGCGATCAGCGCGCTGCGCGAGGCGTTCGAGGCAGCGTTCCTCGAACGTCAGGCGTTCGAGGAACACTTCCAGGTGGACGTCCTGCTTGGCGACGTGACCTGGGAGACCAGCTACGGCCTACCCGGCGAGGGGTCGCCACCGCGCGTCGTCGCCCACGTCACCTTCGACTGGCCGACATGGAGCCAGACCGCCTACCGCCGCTGGTACATCGACGAGGAGCTCGAGTCGGCTCCGGCGATCGAGATGGAGATCGTGCTGCGGGTCCAACGGCTCGCCGAGTCGCCGGCCCCCGAGAGCCTCTACGCCGCGCTCCCCGAGCTCAGTCCGCTGATCGGTGACGGCCGCCTCGAACGCGCCGGGCTCACCGTGGAGGTCGCCCACCCCGACCCGGCCGATCAGCTGCCTCCCGAGGACCCCGACGGCGTCCTCGAGTACGCCGTCGAGATCACCTACGAGGGTCTCTACGAGCTCGTCGAAGAAGCCCTCGCCGACGGGACCAGCGCGCTGCTCGACGAGCACTTCGGCGCCCTCGGCGGGTGGGTGGCATCGACGCTCGTGCGGCTCGGCGACCTGCAGTTCACCTTCTTGCCGGCGGAGGATCGCAGCGCCGACTGACGACGCGAGCACAATGCAGCCATGAGCGATCCCGTCCTCCTCGACGTCAGCGAGCGCATCGCGACCGTCACCCTCAACCGACCCGACGCCCGCAACGCACTGTCCAGCGAGGTGCTGCGTCTGCTGCCGGACCTGCTCGTTCAGGCCGACCAGGACCCGGCCGTCGACGTCATCATCCTCACCGGGGCCGACCCGGCCTTCTGCGCCGGGCTCGACCTCAAAGAGCTCGGGTCGTCGGCCGGCAATCTCGGCGGCAGCGGGGCCGATGGGGGCACCAACGCCCACGGCGTTCGGGGGCCGTTTCCCAAGCTGGCCAAGCCATTCATCGGGGCGATCAACGGCGTGGCCGTGACCGGCGGGTTCGAGCTGGCGCTGAACTGCGACTTCCTCGTCGCCTCGGAGCACGCCAAGTTTGGCGACACCCACAGCCGGGTGGGCGTGATGCCCGGGTGGGGTCTGACCGTGCTGCTCCCGCAGGCGATCGGCGTGCGACGGGCCCGCGAGATGAGCTTCACCGGCAACTTCTTGTCGGCCGAAGAAGCGTTGCAGTGGGGGCTGGTGAACCACGTCGTCCCGCACGCCGAACTGCTCGCCTTCACCCGTCAACTGGCCACCGACATCATCGGCAACGAACAAGACGGCGTCCGCCAGATCCGCGCCACCTATGGCGCCATCGCCCACGACGACGACGGCTGGGAGCGCGAGGCACGCGACTCGCGGGCGTGGCAACGCGCCCAGTTCAGCCCCGAGAAGGTGGCGGCCCGACGGGCCGCGATCCAAGAGCGCGGTCGAACTCAGTGACCGACGCTCCCGGGTGGTGGCGGACCGCATGACGGGTGACAGCACCCGGGAGCAGCGATGGCGCGACCGCCGTTTCGTCGGTGGCGTCGCGATCGGCGTCGTCGTCGCGCTGAGCGCCGCGCTGGCCGTCGCGCTCCAGCGCAACGGCCACACCCAAGGCGACGACTTCGCGCTCTATCTGCGCCAGGCCCGCAGCATCTTCGATGGCGACACCGCCCAGGTCGTCGCCGACAACCGGTTCAGCGTCACGTTCTCGGGGGGATCGTTCAGCCCGATCGCCTACCCGTGGGGGCTGCCCCTGCTGCTGTCGCCGTTCGTGCGCTTCTGGGGGCTCGACTACGACCGGCTGAAGATCGTCATCGTCGCCTGCTTTTGCCTATGGGTGCTGTTGGTCCACGGAGTGGTCCGGCGCCGCATCGGGCGGGTCCCGGCCGTGGCGATCGCGCTGGCGGTGGGCACCGTGCCGGTGCTGTTGAGCCACGCCGACTCGTTGCTGTCGGAGTTCCCCCAGGCCGCGGCGGTCGCGGCGCTGATCTGGTGGTTGGACCGGGTCCGCACCCGCTCCGACCTGATCGGCGCGTCGACGCGCGATCTTGCGATCGTCGGCGGGTTGATCGCCGTCGCCTTCAACATCCGACGCGAATCGCTGGTGCTGGTCGTGGCGATCGCCCTGGTGCAGGTCGGCGAGCTGATCGGCCGCTGGCGGCGCGACGGCTGGACGACGACCCCGCGATGGCCCTGGCGTGCGCTGTTGGTCCCGCATCTCGCCTTCGCCGGGATCGTCGCCGGGTTCCAGTTGCTGCTGCCGACGATGCTGCTGCCCGACAACGCCGACTCGGGCCCCAAGCACATCGACGACCGCCTGCGGGAGTGGCCCGCCCAGCTGGCCGACCAACTGGGCCTGTACCCCCATCACGGCATCGGCATGTTCGCGCTCGGCCTCGCGCTGGTCGGCATCGGCGTCGGCATCCGTCGTCGACCGGGTCTCGACGGGCCGCTGGCGGCGATCGCGGTGTGCTCGGTGCTGGCGGTCAGCACCCACTTCCGGTTCGTCGGGCGCTACTACTTCCAGGTCGTTCCCTGGGTGCTGTACTTCGGGACGGTCGCGGTGATGGAGGCGGTCCGGCTGCTGGTCGGCTGGTGGCACTCGCCCTGGCAACGACGGCTCGTCGTCGCCGGGGGCATGGTCCCGCTGCTGATCGTGATCGGGGTGCACGCCAACAAGCTCCCGAGCCGGGTCGGTGCCGCCCAGGACTTCAACACGGCGGGCCGCCAACAGGTCGGGCCGACCCACGAGGACTACGCCCCGGTCTACGCCGCGGTGGCCGCCACGACCGGACCCGACGACGTGATCTGGTACTTCCGGGCCCGCACGATGACCCTGCTCACCGACCGGCGGGCGATCCAGACCAGCAACATCGAACGCGGCGAGCAGATGGCCGACTTCGTCGCGCTCAACCGGCGGTCGGACTTCTACGAACCCAAGATCGACGACACCGTGGCGATCGCCCGGGGGTGGGTGAAGGTCTGGGAGGACGACAACTGGGTCATCTGGGACCTCCACCCCGCCGGCTGAGTGGCGGTTACCCTCCCCGGCCGTGAACGTGATCGGGGCCGCCAAACGCACGTACGCCTCGGCGGCCCGGGTGACGGGACGCGGGCTGCAGAGGCTGCACCTCCAGGGCGAGACACCGCCACCCCGATCGAAGCGGTGGCGCCACTGGGCCTACAGCCTGACCCGGGCCCACGACAGCCTGGCGATCGCCGAGCTCGACGTCCCGTGGTGGACCTACGCCGCCATCGACGAGGTCGAGGGATGGTTGGGGACCCGCGACACCCCGGTGCGGGTGTTCGAGTGGGGGTCGGGGGCGAGCACGATCTGGCTCGCCCGCCGCGCCGGCGAGGTGCACTCCGTCGAGCACCACCGCGGCTTCGGGGAACACCTGGCCGAAGCCCTGTCGGATTACCCCAACGTCGAGTTCGACATCGTCGAGCCGGTACCGGCAACGGACCCGGTGGTGCCCTCGGCCAAGGAGGGCCAGCAGGGACTCGATTTCTCCGACTACGTCGCCGGCATCGACAAGACCGAGGGCGTGTTCGACCTCATCGTCATCGACGGCCGGGCCCGTGAGGCGTGCCTGGCACGCGCCGTGGATCGGGTCGCCGCCGACGGGATCATCGTCTTCGACAACACCCGACGGGCGCGCTATCGCCAGGCGATCGCGGCGGCGCCGGTGACGGTCGAACGCCATCGCGGTCTGACGCCCACGCTCCCCTATCCCGACGAGACGTCGATCCTTCGACGCACCCGGCGCGACGGCTGAGGGGCACACCTACCAGCTGGCGCCGCGCGCCCGCAGATCGGCCTCGACGAGACGGGCGATGTCAAGGGCCAGGATCTCGGCACCGACCTCGTTGAGATGGAACCCGTCATCGGCACGGACGTCCTTGCCCTGGCCGTCGCGCGGGTCGATCACGTACTCGGCCCAACCGCCCGACCGGCCCGAGAACCGCGCCCACGTGTCGACGAAGGTGACACCCGGATGCCCCTCGACCGCCTGACGAGCGGCCTGGTCCTGCACGGCCATGCGGGCGGTGACATCGGGATTGTCGTCGTTGGGGATGCCGACCCAGATCACGGTTCGGCCTTCGCCTTGCATGATGTCGAGCACCTCGTTGGCCCGCCTCACGTACTCGGTCGTCCACTCGGCCTCGTTGCCGGTCGGGCCGGCGGCGACGATGTCACCGTTGGCGTCGCGGATGTCCTGGGCGTCGTTGCCGCCAAAGGTGACGACGATGATGTCGGGGGCGGTCTCGGCGATCGAGTCACGCAAGCGCGCCGGCCAATCGAAGAAGTCGGGCCGTGACAGGCCCGACGACGACTTGTAGTCGACGGTGGTCTCGGCGACCCCGGTCTGATCGAGGAGGACCTTGAGGTAGGGACCGAAGGTGCCGGCGTCGCTGTCGCCGACCACCAGGACCCGGGCCGGGTCGGCGGCCGTGGGGACCGCCGGCGCCTCGGACGCCGGCACCGGCGTGGCGATCGGAACGATCGTCGAGCGCGCCGAGGAGTCCGCCACGGTGATGGAGGTCGTGGTCTCGCCCTCGGCGCGCTGGTCGCCGCCGCCGATCACGGTGGTCAACGCCCAGACCAATGCCCCGACGAGCACGACGGCGGCACCGGCGACGACGACCCGGCGGACCAGGTACTGCTGCCGGGTGGCGCGAGGGCGTGGACGTCGGGTGGGGTGGCTCACGGGCGAGGACATCCTAGGAACACGGCCGGAGAGGAGCCGGTGCCAGCCTCGTCAGAGTCGTTCGCCGGCCGCCGGGCGGATCACCCGGGCCTCGGTCACGATGGCGGTCACGAGGTCGGCCGGGGTGACGTCGAACGCCGGATTGAGCGCACCGGACATCGCCGGTGCGGTCCGCCGCCCGGCGACGTAGAGGACCTCGTCGGGGTCACGCTCTTCGATCTCGATGTCGTCGCCGGTGGCGGTGGCCGGATCGAGCGTCGAGGTGGGTGCGGCGACGATGAAGGGCACGCCGGCGCGCGCCGCGGCCAACGCCAAGGGGTAGGTGCCGATCTTGTTGGCGACGTCGCCGTTGGCGGCGATTCGGTCGGCGCCGACGATCACGACGTCGGTGAGCCCGCGGGCGATCACCGACGGGCCGGCACCATCGGCGACGATGCGGTGCTCGATCCCCTGCTCGGCCAGTTCGAACGCCGTCAGCCGGCTGCCTTGAAGGAGCGGTCGGGTCTCGTCGGCGGTGACCGATCGCAGTTCGCCGCGCTCGTGGAGCGCCCGCACGATGCCCAGCGCCGTGCCCCACTCGACGCAGGCCAACCCGCCGGCGTTGCAGTGCGTGTGCACCCGCACCGGCGTGCCCACCAACTCGGCGACGAGGTCGGCGCCGAGTTCGGCGAGGGCCCGGTTGGTGACGATGTCGTCGTCGGCGAGCGCTTCGGCGGCGGCGACCACCGCCGCGGCCCCCCGATCAAGGTGGGCTCGCACGCGGTCGACGGCCCACGCCAGGTTGACCGCGGTGGGCCGAGCTCGGGCGATCCGCTCCAACTCGCCACCAAGCCAGGCCGCGTCGCGCCCCTCGCGCTCGGCCTGCTGGGCCGCCATCGCCACCGCGTAGGCCCCCGCCACCCCGATCGCCGGTGCCCCGCGCACGGCCAAACGCGCGATGGCGTCGATCATGCCATCGACGTCGGTCACCTCCAGCCACAACGTCTCGGCGGGGAGGCGGGTCTGATCGATCAGGACGACGCGATCGTCGCGCCATTCGAGGGTCCGCATGACCCGCAGCGTACGAAGCGGCGATCGGACCGCGGGGCCATCGCGAACCCCGTAGGATCCGGGCACTTCAATCCCAACGAGAGGAGACCGGGGGAGCATGAAGATGAAGAGATGGGCGGTCGGCTTGGCGACGGCAGGGCTTGCCGTCGCGACGGCCGGGGCGACGACATCAGCCAGCACCGACACCACCGAGGCGACCGACACCACCACCGAGGGCACCGCCACCGAGGGCACCGCCGTCGAGACCACGCCGTGCCCGACCGAATCCTTCGAGGAGATCTCGATCGGGCTCGTCACCGACACCGGCAAGGTGGACGACAAGTCGTTCAACCAATCGGCCTGGGAAGGCGCCGAGGCGGCGGCCGAAGCCGTGGACGGCACCGCCGACTACATCGAGACGGTCAACAGCGCCGACTACGCCAACAACATCGCCCAGTTCGTCGACAGTGGGGCGAACATCATCATCACCGTCGGCTTCGGGATGGCCGAGGCCACGGTGATCGCCGCCGCCGACAACCCCGACATCTGCTTCATCGGTGTCGATCAGTTCCAGGCCGAGACGTTGCCCAACGTGACCGGGCTCGTCTTCCCCGAGGATCAGGCCGGGTTCCTGGCCGGCGCCCTCGCCGCGTCGCTCAGTGAGAGCGGCACCATCGCCGCCGTGCTGGGTACCGATCAGGTGCCGCCGGTGGTCGCCTTCGGTGAGGGATACGCCAACGGCGCCGAGTACATCAACCCGGACATCGAGGTCATCAAGACGTACCACCCGGGTGGTCTCGACACGGCCTTCTCCGATCCGGAGTGGGGCGGCACCACCGCCCGCCAGGCCATCGACAACGGTGCCGACATCGTGTTCGGCGCCGGTGGCAACACCGGCAACGGTGCCCTCATCGAGGTTGCCAGCGATGGCGGCGACGTGCTGTGCATCGGTGTCGACACCGATCAGTGGGAGACGGTTCCCGAAGCCCACCCGTGTCTCGTGACCAGCGCCATGAAGCTGATCGACGACGGCGTCGTCTCGCTCGTCGAGATGGCCGCCGACGGTGGCATGCCGAGCGGCAACTACTTCGGTGAGGTCGGCCTGGCCGATTACCACGACCTGGCCGACTCGGTTCCCGAGGACGTCGCCGCGGCGATCGAGGAGCTGACCCCACAGGTGCTGTCCGGCGAGGTCCCCACCGGCTACACGCCCTGACCCGCCGCCGGGTGACCGACACCTGACCGGTCGGTCAACCGACATCTGACATTCGTGCTCGGGGGTGTGGACGCCACGGCGGCCGCACCCCCGAGTACCGTTCGCAGCCAATTCGGGCGACCGATCGGGGGAACTTCGTGGCCGACCAGGCCGAGCATCGCCACGACATGAGGAGGGCGTCATCCGTCTGAGCACCCGCGCCGAGAACGTCGTTCTCCCCCTCGCCGCCATCGTCATCGCGCTGGCCATCGGTGCCGTGCTGATCGCGCTCGATGGCGCCAGCCCCTGGACCGCGTACACGGCGCTGCTCGACGGCAGCCTGGGCGACTCGACGGCGATCGCCCGGACGTTGGAGCGGGCGACACCGCTGATCTTCACCGGGCTGGCCGTCATCGTCGGCATGAAGGCCGGCCTCTTCAACATCGGCGCCCAGGGCCAGCTGCTCACCGGTGCCGTCTTCGCCGCCTGGGTCGGATACCGCTTCGAGATGCCGGCCATCATCCACGTGCCGTTGGCGATCGTCGTCGGCGGGCTGTGCGGCATGCTGCCGGCGGCCCTGTCGGGTGTGCTCAAGGCCTATCGCGGGGCCCACGAGGTGATCACCACGATCATGCTCAACGCCATCCTCGTCAGCCTGACCGAGTGGATCGTCGGCGCTCGCGGCCCGTTCCACGACCCCGGCGCCGGAGCGATCTCCCGCACCCCGCTGGTACATGAGTCGGCCGACATCCCACGTGTCGATGGCTACCCGATGGGCTTCGTCCTCGGTGTGGTGGTGGCGGTCGCGATCTGGTTCCTTTTCGGCCGGACCACCACGGGGTTCAAGCTCACGACCGTCGGCCAGAACAAGTTCGCCGCCCAGTACGCCGGCATGTCCGCCGCCCGGCTCACCGTCGCCGCGATGGCGCTCAGCGGCTTCCTCGCCGGCGTCGGCGGCTCGATCGAGACGCTCGGCGTGTTCGGTCGCTTCGAATCGGGCCGCAACGTCGGGCTCGGCTTCGATGGCATCACCGTCGCGCTGCTCGCCCGTATCAACCCGTTGATGGCGATCCCGTCGGCGCTGCTGCTCGGCTTGATGCGTGCCGGTCAGACCCAGATGTCGTTCGAGTCGAAGGTCGCACCCGAGATCATCGATGTGATCCTGGCCATCATCCTTTTGCTGGTCTGTGCGCCGATCGTCGTGCGCTGGCTGCTGCGGGTACGCCAGACCGGCGACGGCGAGAGCGTTCAGCTGACCAGCGGCTGGGGCGCGTCGTGAGGTTCAAGGGTGCACTCCCGGGTCTGATCAGCGTCGCGGTGGTGCTGGCGATCGCGATCGTCGCCTACAACATCAACCCCAGCGACACGACCCCGGTCGTCAACCGAGTGTTCCGGGATGCCCCGGTGCTGGTGCTCGCCGCGCTGTGCGGCCTGGTCGGCGAACGCACCGGCATCGTCAACATCGGCATCGAGGGCCAGTTGTTGATGTCGGCGTTCACCGGCTTCTACGTCGCCGCATCGACGGGCAACATCTGGGTCGGCGTCGCCGCCGGGGTCGCCTCGGGCGCGCTGCTCGGGCTCTTCCTCGCGGTGTGCGCCGTGACGTGGCGAATCGACCAGATCATCGCCGGCACCGTGATCAACATCTTCGTCGCGGGGATCACGTCGTTCCTGTACACCCAGGGCAAGCGGAGCCCCGGGGGGCTCGACGCGATCCGCGTCCCCTGGCTGTCGGACCTACCGCTCGTCGGTCCGGCGATCTTCCGGAGCACCCCGATCGCGTACCTGTCGATCATCCTCGTGCTGGTCCTGCACGTCGCCTTGTTCCACACCCGTTGGGGCCTGCGCAGCCGATCGGTCGGTGAGCATCCCAGCGCGGCCGACACCGTCGGCATCTCCGTACCCGGCTACCGCTACGTCAACACGGCCCTGGCCGGCGGGCTCGCCGGTCTGGGCGGTGCGTTCCTCAGTCTGGAGTCGGTGGGCACGTTCGAGCGTGGGATGAGCGCCAACCGTGGGTTCACGGCGTTGGCGATCATGATCTTTGGCCGGTGGAAGCCGCTGCTGGCGTGGGCCGGCGCGCTCTTCTTCGCGCTGACCTCGGCATTGGCCTCCCAGCTCCAGTTCAAGCAGGTCATCGACGTCCCGCCACAGTTCATCAACATCCTCCCGTTCGTGCTGGTGCTGGCCGTCCTGGCGATCTTCGCCGGCCGCGTCCGCCCACCTGCCGCCGCCGGCCAGCCATATGTCAAAGAATGAACCCTCCAACCTCCGACGACCATGGGAAGGTCGACAACGATGAGTGACGCCACGGTGCCGACCGCCGACGTGCGGGCCGACCTCGACGCACCGATGGCGTTGGAGGCCCGGCATCTGACCAAGCGGTTCTCCACCGTTGTCGCCAACGACGATGTGTCGATCCAGCTCCGCCGGGGCGAGATCCTCGGTCTGCTCGGCGAGAACGGCGCCGGCAAATCGACACTGGTCAAGATGCTGTTCGGCCTGTACGAGCCCGACGAGGGTGAGGTGCTGCTGCACGGCGAGCCGATGCGAATGAGCGGGCCCGGTGACGCGATCCGGCATGGTCTCGGCATGGTCCACCAGCACTTCCAGCTGGTGTCGGTGTTCACCGTGGCGGAGAACATCATGCTCGGGGCCGAGGAGAGCCACGGGCCGTTCCTCGACCCGCGGGCGGCGGCCCGCCGGATCCGCGAGATGTCCGACCGCTTCGGGCTATCGGTCGACCCCGACGCACTGGTCGAGGACCTTCCCGTCGGCACCCAGCAACGCGTCGAGATCCTCAAGGCGCTCTACCGCCAGGCCGACATCCTGATCCTCGACGAGCCGACCGCGGTGCTGACCCCGGCCGAGACCGACGAGCTGCTCGGCGTGATGGGCGAGCTGGCGGCCGAGGGCACGTCGATCATCTTCATCACCCACAAGCTGCGGGAGGCGATCGAGGTCTGCGACACGATCACGGTGCTGCGCGGCGGCCGGGTGGTCGGTACGACCACGCCCGCGGCCACCGACCGCGCCGGGCTGGCAACGATGATGGTGGGGCGTGACGTCGCCCTGCAGGTCGACAAGGCACCCGCCAAACCCGGTGCGCCGCTGCTCGAGATCAACGATCTGCACGTGCTCGACGACCGCGACCACTCGGCGGTCGACGGTCTCGACCTGACGGTGTGTACCGGCGAGATCGTCGGTATCGCCGGGGTCGAGGGCAACGGGCAGCGAGAGCTGGTCGAGGCGCTGTGCGGGATGCGCAAGGCCCGCTCGGGTGCGGTCACCTTCGCCGGCCAACCGCTGCTCGGACGGACACCGCGCGAGATCAACCGTCTCGGCGTCTGCCACATCCCCGAAGACCGCGAGAAGCACGGCTTCGTCGCCAGTTACACGGTCGCCGACAACCTGGTGCTCGAGCGGTTCGACGAACCACCGTTCGCCAACGGCCCGATCCGCAACTTCGCTGCGGTCGACCGCCACGCCAGCGAGTTGGTCGAGCGGTTCGACGTCCGGCCCCGCGGCACCCACAACCGGATGGGGGCACTGTCGGGCGGCAACAAGCAGAAGGTGATCGTCGCCCGCGAGCTCAGCCAGGGCGCCGACCTGGTGATCGCCAGCCAGCCGACGCGTGGTGTCGACGTCGGTTCCATCGAGTTCATCCACGGGCAGCTGGTGGCCGAGCGCGACGCCGGCAAGGCCGTGCTGTTGGTGTCGGCCGAGCTCGATGAGGTGCTGTCGTTGGCCGACCGGGTGGCGGTGATCTACGAGGGCAAGATCCAGGCCGTGATACCCATCGCCGAGGCCACACGCGAGACGGTCGGTCTGATGATGGCCGGCGACGTCAGCGGTCGGTGACGACGCGCGGCAGCAGCGCCCGGAGACGCCCGCCGAGGGTGTCGGCGGCGGTCTCGTCGCCGGCCAGATGCGCCTGGACGGCATGGAACAACACCCCGTCGAACAGTGCGTAGGCGGTGGGCGGGTCGACGATCGGGACGGCGTCGGCCAACTCGGCGTAGCGGCTCAGTATCCGCCACACCATGTCCCGGAGCGCACCGTCGATCGCCGCGACGTCGTCGCGGAAGGCCGGATCGAACAGGCTCTGGGCCCGCATGTCGTACCACAGCCGCTGCTCGTGGGCGTCGTCGGTCATCGTGACGACGAGCGCGGCCAGGAACCGCTCGGCAACCTCCTCGGCGGTGGTCGACAAGGCCGTCACGTCGTCGTAGCGACGGACGCAGCGCTGCTTGTACATACGCACGCACTGGGCGATCAGCTCGGACTTGTCGGCGAAGTAGTAGTGGAGCACACCGTGGGAGAACTCGGAGTTCTGGGCGATCTCCCGCAGCGATGTGTTGGCGTAGCCCCGCTCGGCCAGCGTCCGGAGGGCAGCGGCGGCAAGCTCGGCGCGGCGGGCGGCCACCTTGTCCACCCGGGACTGAGCCGGTGCCGACGGACGAGCCACGCCAGCGTCCGTGTCGGTCATGTCCGGTCGTCGGGTCGGTGCACGCGAGTCGCCTCCTTGGACGAGTGTTGCAGAAACGTTTGACGAGTGTCCAGAAATCTCTTGACGAACGTCCAATCCGCTGTCACGGTGTCAGTGCGCTTCCCGATGGGGACGTGAATCGCAGGGTCAGCACCGTCCACTGACCCGCGCCGGTCGAGGGTCGCCAACCCCCCACCGTCGCGTCGGACTCCCTCCCGGCGCGGCGGCACCTGGTCGACTCTCGCCGCGCTGGTCGGGGGCTGGCGGCGACGACGAAGCCGCCGTCGGCCCCCGATCACGTTCGCACACGCTCCGCCACCGCACTGATCGTGATGCCGCCGCGGGGCCGCTGGGTGAGGGTGACGGTGACGCGGCGGGGGGCGGCGGTGGTGAAGATCTCCTCGGCGATCTCGGCGGCGAGGGCCTCGGCGAACACGGCGCGCTCGCGGAATCGCCACAGGTAGAGCTTCAGGCTCTTGGACTCGACACACGACGCCACCGGCTCGTACTCGATCTCGACGCGCGACAGATCGGGCTGGCGGGTCACCGGGCACATCGAGGCCACCTCGTCGGTGACGGCCCGCACGACGGTCAGATGGGCCGGGGCCGGGAACACCTCGACGTGATCGATCGGTTGGCGGGCCTCGGAGCCGAGCACGGTGAGCGGTGAGGTGTCCATCGGGCCCAACGCTACGGATGATCCGGCCACGACGTGACCACCCTGGCGCTGGCCTACCCTGTCGCCGATGTCCCGCCCCCTCGACGCCGACGTGTTGTCCCGGGCGCCGAAGGCGCTGCTGCACGATCACCTCGACGGCGGCCTGCGTCCGGCGACCGTCATCGAGCTGGCCGCCGAGTACGGCTACGGCGGCCTGCCGACCACCGACGTCGGCGAGCTGGCCACCTGGTTCAACCGAGGGGCCAAGCGCAACGACCTCGTGCTGTACCTCGAGACCTTCGCCCACACCGTGGGGGTGATGCAGCACCGCGATGCCATCGAACGGGTCGCCTTCGAGTGCGCCGAAGACCTCGCCGACGACGGCGTCGTCTACGCCGAGGTGCGGATGGCACCCGAGTTGTGCACCGAGCAGGGCCTCACCCTGGACGAGGTCCAGCAGGCGATTCTCGATGGCTTCGCCCGCGGGTCCGCCGGCCGCGACCTGACCATCCGGGCCATCGCCACCGCCATGCGCACCGCGGCGCGCAGCCAGGAGATCGCCGAGCTGGCCGTGCGCTTCCGCGACGCCGGCGTGGTCGGCTTCGACATCGCCGGTGCCGAGGCCGGCTACCCGCCGACACGCCACCTCGACGCGTTCCAGTAGGTGATGCGCGAGAACTTCCACAGCACGATCCACGCCGGCGAGGCGTTCGGTCTGCCCAGCATCTGGGAGGCGGTGCAGTGGTGCGGGGCCGAACGGCTCGGCCACGGCGTGCGGATCGTCGACGACATCGGTGGCCCCACCGGCAACGAGGAGCTCGGCCGCCTGGCCGGCTACATCCGCGACACCCGGATCCCGCTGGAGCTGTGCCCGACGTCGAACGTCAACACCGGGGTGTGCGAATCGATCGCCGAGCATCCGATCGGGATGCTCCGCCGGCTGCGCTTCCGGGTGACGGTCAACACCGACAACCGGCTGATGAGCGACACGTCGATGACCAATGAGCTCGTCCAGCTCGTCGGCGCCTTCGGGTGGACGCTCGACGACGTCGAGTGGGTGACGATCAACACGCTGAAATCGGCGTTCGTGTCGTTTCCCGAACGTCTGCGCATCATCAACGGCATCGTCAAGCCCCGCTACGCCTTGTTGCGGGCCGAACTGGCATTGGGAGCCTCGTGAGCACCGATCAGGTCACCGTCACACTCGTCGACCACCCGTTGGTCGCCGACGCGCTCGCCCGCATCCGCGATCGGACGACCCCGAACGCGCTGTTCCGCCAGAACCTGGAGCGGATCGGTACCTTGCTGCTGGCCCAAGCGACCGAGTCGCTGCCGACCGTCGACGGCACGGTCGAGACGCCGCTGACCACGGCCCCCGCCCGTCGGCTCGCCATGCAACCGGTGGTGGTACCGGTGCTGCGGGCCGGGCTGGGCTTCGTCCACGCCGCCCAGGAGCTGTTGCCCGATGCCGACGTCGGGTTCATCGGCATCAGCCGCGACGAGGCGACGTTCCAACCCAAGCCCTACGTCAACAAGTTGCCCGAATCGCTGGCCGGGCGCCCCGTCATCGTGATCGACCCGATGCTGGCCACCGGCGGGTCGCTGGTCCACACCATCGAACTGCTCGTCGAACGGGATGCGCCGACCCCGATCACCGCGGTCTGTGCGTTGTGCGCGCCGGAGGGACTCGACCGGCTCCGCCAGACCGATCTGGCGATCCACGTGGTGACGGCGGCGATCGACGACCGCCTCAACGACCAGGCGTTCATCGTCCCCGGCCTCGGCGACGCCGGCGACCGCCAGTTCGGCTCCCCCGCCTGACCCGCCGCACCCCTCCGGGTTCTGACACCGGATCGGAGCCAACGTTGGCTCCGATCTTCACACAGAACCGCCGGATAGGGCCCCGTGTTCCTTCCGTGGCGGCTTGGTACCCACTGGTCGTGCATGGTCATCAGTCCACAGATCATGGATCTGCTCAGCCGCCAGCACTGGGTGGCCGACGTCGGGCAGCTGGTCGAGTGTGGTGTCTCGCCGCGCACGATCACCCGGGCACGAAGAGCACGGCTCCTCGCGCCCCTGCTGCCCGGCATCGTCCACCTCGCCGGCGCGCCGCTCACGTTCGAAGGTCGGGCGATGGGGCTCCAGCTGTACGCCGCCGCCCCCTCGTACCTCAGCGGACCAACAGCCGCCCGACTGCTCGGCATCCGTGGCATGCCGACAACGCGGCTGGAGATCACCGTGCCACAGGCGCGCCAACTCCAACTGCCCCGCTGGGCTCGGTCGGTACGCTCCAGCTGGTTCGACGACGATCTCGACGTCGTCGAACGCCCTGACGGGCTGCGCGTCGCCCACCCGATGAGGATGTTGTTCGGGCTCGCCGGCCAGTTCACCCAGCACCGGCTGGAACGGGCGGCCGAAGACGCGTGGCATCTTGGTTTGGTCCGCCCCGACGACGCATCGCGTTACCTCGCCCGAGTGCGACGTTCCGGCCGCGGTGGGGTCATCAAGTTCGAGACCTGGCTGGAGCGGGCGCTCGGCCAGGGCCGGCCCGCTCAGAGCAACTTCGAGCGCGAGGTCATCGGAGCCGCCCGGCGGGCGGGACTCCCGGAGCCGGAGCGCCAGTTCGAGCTCACGCTGCCCTCCGGCGAGCTGATCCACGTCGACCTCGCCTGGCCGCACGTGCTGCTCGGGGTCGAACCCGGTCATTCCTGGTGGCACGGTGGTGATCTGCAGATGGAGCGCGACCAGGCGCGAGACGTCGCCTGCGACATGCTCGGGTGGCGGATCCTGCGGTACTCGGAGTCGGCGCGCGCCGATCTGCCGCGGGTCGGACGGGAGATCGCGGCGGTCTATCGGCAGCGCGAACTCACTCTCCGTCGCGGCGCCTGACCCGCCCGCGGGCGGTTCTGTGTGAGGATTGGCGCCAACGTTGGCCTCGATCCGGTGTCAGAACCAGCACCGGGCGATCAGAGCAGGGCGGCGAGGGCGGCGAGGTAGGGGGTGGGGTCGGTGTCGACGGCTTCGCCGTAGAGCTTGACCTTGGGCTCGGTGCCACTGGGACGGACCTGGACACGGATGCCGCCCTCCAGGTCGAGACGCAGCAGGCCGGCCTCGTCGAACCAGGTGACCTCGGCGACCGGTGTGCCGTTCACCTCAGGCGGCGGTTCGGCCTGCAGGGCGGCCACCTTCTCGGCGGCGACGGCCGGGTCCATCTTGATCGACCGGTCGGCGATGACGTGGCGCCCGTACGTCGCGGCGATGTCGTCGAGTCGGGCCTGCAAGGTCGTGCCATCGGCGGCGGCGACGGCGGCGACCTCGGCCAGCAGCACGGCGGCGGTGATCCCGTCCTTGTCCAGGGGACGGGGCGCGACCAGGTACCCGAGGGCCTGCTCGTAGCCGAAGATGAACCGCTGGTCGGGGCGATCGAGGATCGTTCGGCCGATCCATTTGAAGCCGGTGAACGTCTCGGCGAAGTGGACGCCGTGGGCCGCCGCCATCCGTCCCAGCAACGCCGACGACACCAGGGTGGTGATGACCAGCCGGTCGTCGCCCTCGGTGGTGCGCAACAGGTGATCGGCCAGCAGCCACCCGATCTCGTCACCACCGAGGCGGCGCCACGACCCGTCGGGCTGCGGGATCGCCGCGCCGGCGCGGTCGGCGTCGGGGTCGTTGGCGATGGCGATCAACGCGCCGGTCGCGGCGGCCAAGGCCATCACGAGATCCATCGC
>JBKEAH010000064.1:0-14749 GCA_047972065.1 Desertimonas sp. | reverse complement strand
GCAGAACCCCGAGGACCAGTTCCAAGCGCTCGAGAAGTACGGCCAGGACCTCACCGCCCGGGCGCGCGAGGGCAAGATCGACCCCGTCATCGGGCGCGACGACGAGATCCGCCGCGTCATCCAGGTGCTGTCGCGGCGCACCAAGAACAACCCGGTGCTGATCGGTGAGCCCGGCGTCGGCAAGACGGCGATCGTCGAGGGTCTCGCCCGGCGCATCGCCGACGGTGACGTCCCCGAAGGGCTCAAGACCAAGCGTCTGATCGCCCTCGACATCGCATCGATGCTCGCCGGCGCCAAGGACCGCGGCGAGTTCGAGGAGCGGCTGAAGGCCGTCCTCAAGGAGATCACCGACGCCGCCGGCGAGATCATCACCTTCGTCGACGAGTTGCACACCATCGTCGGTGCCGGCGCCGGTGGCGAAGGGGCGATGGACGCCGGCAACATGATCAATCCGATGCTGGCGCGTGGCGAACTGCGCATGATCGGCGCCACCACGCTCGACGAGTACCGCAAGTACATCGAGAAGGACCCGGCGCTCGAACGCCGCTTCCAGCAGGTGTACGTCAAGGAGCCCTCGGTCGAGGACACGATCGGCATCCTGCGTGGCCTCGCCGAGCGCTACGAGGTCCACCACGGGGTGCGCATCCAGGACTCGGCGCTGGTCGCCGCCGCCGTGCTCTCCAACCGCTACCTGACCAACCGTTTCCTCCCCGACAAGGCGATCGACCTCGTCGACGAGGCCGCCAGCAAGCTGCGTATCGAGATCGACTCGATGCCCACCGAGATCGACGTCGTCCAGCGACGCATCCTGCAGCTCGAGATCGAGCAGGTGGCCTTGGAGAAGGAGACCGACGACGCCTCCAAGGCCCGGCTCGAAGCGCTCCACGACGAGCTCGCCGCGCTCAACGCCGAGTCGGCGCAGATGAAGCAGCACTGGGAGTCCGAACGGGAGGCCATCGACGCCATCCGGACCCTCAAGGAAGAGCTGGAAGGCCTGCGCACCCAGGTCGAACGGGAGACCGACCTCAACGTCGCCGCCGAGATCCGATACGGGCGCATCCCCGAGCTCGAGCGGCGGGTCGAGGAGGCCACCGACCACCTCGACGAGTTGCAGCACGACGACCGGATGCTCAAGGAGGAGGTCGATGCCGAGGACATCGCCGAGGTGGTCGCCAAGTGGACCGGCGTGCCCGTCAGCCGGCTGATGGAGTCCGAAGCAGCCAAGCTGATCCACCTCGAAACGCATCTCCACGAGCGCGTGATCGGCCAGGACGCTCCGGTCGCGGCCGTCGCCAACGCCATCCGCCGCAGCCGCGCCGGGCTGTCCGATCCCCATCGGCCGATCGGTTCGTTCATGTTCCTCGGCCCCACCGGCGTCGGCAAGACCGAGCTGGCACGGGCGCTGGCGCAGTTTCTGTTCGACGACGAGCAGGCGATGGTGCGCATCGACATGGGCGAGTACATGGAGAAGTTCTCGGTGTCCCGCCTGATCGGCGCTCCCCCGGGCTATGTCGGCTACGACGAGGGCGGTCAGCTCACCGAGGCGGTGCGTCGCCGGCCGTACTCGGTCGTGTTGCTCGACGAGATCGAAAAGGCCCACCCCGACGTGTTCAACACGCTGCTCCAGGTGCTCGATGACGGGCGTCTCACCGACGGCCAGGGCCGCACCGTCGACTTCACCAACACGGTGTTGATCATGACGTCGAACCTGCCCGGCGACCCGCTCGAGTTCTTCAAACCCGAGTTCGTCAACCGGATCGACGAGATCGTGCGGTTCTCGGCGCTGACCGAGGGTGATCTGGAACAGATCGTCGGCATCCAGCTCGACATCTGGCGGGCCCGGCTTGCCGACCGGCGGATCGAGCTCGACGTCGGCGACGCCGCGATGGCCCATCTGGCCAAGGAAGGGTTCGACCCCGCCTTCGGCGCCCGCCCGCTCAAGCGGATCATCCAGCGCGAGATCGGCGACCCGGCCGCCGTGCTGTTACTGGAGGGCAAGGTGCTCGAGGGCGGCACGATCCACGTCGAGGTCAGCCCGTCGGGCGACGGGCTGACCGTCACCGCCTGAGCACGGGAGATTCCCGCGCGAGGTAGGCGATGGAACCGGGCGGCGGTAGGAGGTGTCCTACATCCGTTCCCTCGGAATCTCGCAGGAGGCCACACCCACCATGTCCGTCACTACCGCCCGCGACCATCGCCGCCACCGTTCGCTCCGGCTCTCCCTCGTGGCCGGGGTCGCGCTGGCGATCGCGACCCCGGCGTTGGCCGGCGCCGACTCGCCGAGCGATCCGGCGACGACGCCCACCACGGTGCCCGGCAAGGCCGCCCCGGCCGCGACCACGGTCGTGCCCACCGATTCGGCCCCGGTCGATGCGGCGCCCGCGGCCGCCGTCGCCCCGTTGGGCGAGATCGACATCGCGGCGACCGGGCCCGGCATCGAGCTGGGGACGGCGATCGACGGCGCGACCGCGGTCGCCAACCTTGAGCTGCCCAACATGCCCGTCGCCGTCGGGGCGACCGTCGCCGAGTACTCGATCTCCTACAGCTCCAACATGGCCGACCCCGACAACCTGCGCCACTACGGCTCGTCAACGATCGTCTCCACCGCCCAGTCCGACATGCCGGCGGCCGACATCCTCGCCGGCTACCAGGCGGTGATCGAGACGCTCGGAGCGTACGAGGCCACCACCGCCACCGCGTCGTCCGAGGGTGTCACGTCGGATCGAGTCGAGCTCGACCCGGTGAGCGGGGAAGGTTCCGACCTGCTCGGCCGCTACGAGGTCATCGTGTCCCGATCGGAGGAGTTCCCCGGGTTGGTCGCCATCGAGTTGACCCAGTACCTCCCCACGCTCGACGGCCCCGCACCGGCGCTCCCGGCCGCGGTCGCGGCCGAGTTCGCGGTGGCGACCGACTACGCGGCCGCCAACAGCTGGACCACGACCGCGTGGAGCTACTCGGATGGGTTCAACCAGTACTTCGGTGGGAACCCGATCAAGTCGCTCGACATCGATTTCACCGCCGGCACCGGCACCGAGGCCGATCTCGAGCCGATCGCCGCCCAGATCGTCACCGCAAACGGCACGCCGAGCTACGAGGACGTGGCCAGCGACCGCTACTACTACCAGTTCGAGGACGACACCGTTTGGGTGGTCCGCTGGAGCGAGTACGCGCCCGGCAACGAGCTGGAAGTCAGCTGGTCGCTGACCGTGTGACCACCGATCGAGGCGGCGGAGCGCCATCGATGGGAGGGGCCCGGACATCGTCCGGGCCCCTCCCGCGTCCCCTCAGCGCCGCCGCGCCAGGGCGGCGGCGTGCGCCGGGAACCCCTCGTGACCGGCCAGGGCGATGATCGATTCGGACATGCGCTGGCGGGCCCGGGCGTCGGCCCGAGCGACGGCGGTGCGCTTCAGGAACGTCTCGGAGGTGATCCCGCCCGACACCTCGGCGAAACCCGAGGTCGGCAGCGACGCCGGGCACCCGATCACGAAGTTGGCGGCGCTGAACGGGGTGTCCTGACCGATCAGGATCTCCCCGGCGTTGATCAGCGCGTCGACGACCCGCTCGGTGTCCCCGGCTTCGACGGCGACCTGGAGGTGTTCGGGGGCGTAGCGATTGGCGACGGCGACGGCGACGTCGAGGTCCTCGACCAGCACGCAGCCACCGTTGACGCCGAGCGCGATCCGCGCCGCATCGGACCGAACCGTCGGCAGATCGTCGAGCTGGCCTGCCAACTCGACGTCGACGGCGTCGGCCAGCTCGGCCGACGGCGTCACCAACACGACCGACGAATCGGCCCCGTGCTCGGCTTCGATCAACAGATCGGCGGCGAGCAGTACCGGATCGGCCGTGGCGTCGGCCACGACGAGGCTTTCGGTCGGACCGAGCAGCATCATGGTGGCGACCCCGTGACGTTGCATCTCGACCTGGGCGATCGTGACGGCGGGTGATCCCGGCCCGACGATCTTGCGCACCGTCGGGAACGTCGCCGTCCCGAACCCGAGCGCGGCGACGCCCGCCGGGCCGTTGGCGCGGAACACGTCGGTGATGCCGAGCTTGCGACAGACCACCAGCACGGCGGGGTCGACCTCGCCCGAGCCGCCGGGCACCGGTGGCACGACGAGCGCGATCCGGGGGACCCCCGCGACCACGGCCGGTGCCCCGAGCTGGTAGGCGACGCTGGGGTAGCTGGCCTTGCCCGATGGCACGAACAGACCGACCGAGGCGATCGCCGTGACCTTCTCACCGACCTGCAGTCCCGGCTCGGCCTCGAAGCTCCATGACAGCGCCCGCGACATCACCTGCTCGTTGAAGGCGCGGCAGTGCTCGATGGCATCGTCGAGTGCGGCGTCGACGGCGGGGCTGACCTCGGCGGCGGCGATCTCATCGCGCCCGACCCGAAGCTGGTCCGGCGTGATCCGCACCCCATCGAACCGGGCCAGCGCCTCGAGCACGGCGTCGTCGCCGCGGCGACCGACGTCGTCGATCAGCTCGCCGATCGAGTCGACGAGTCCGGGCTCGAAGATGTCGCCCAGGCCCCGTCCGCACAGCTCGGCCCGCGCGGCCTCGTCCAGCTCGGCCCAGATCAGTCGCCGCATCACCTTCACGAACCGCGACGGTACCGGTGACCAACCGTCGGTGGCGGCGTCGGTATCGGGTCATCTGGGGCGTCGGCCGCCCTGGCGAGTACCCTCGTCGCACGTTCCATCCGTCGTCCGTCCCGTCGTGGGACGAGGAGCGTGCCCATGCCCGTCACCGTCGTCGTCGGCGCCCAGTGGGGTGACGAAGGCAAGGCCAAGGTCATCGACCTGCTCGCCAAGGAGCACGGCTACGTCGTGCGCTACCAGGGCGGCCACAACGCCGGCCACACCGTAGTCGTCGGTGGCGAGCGGTATGCGCTGCAGCTGATCCCGAGCGGCATCCTCTACGACCACGTCGTGCCGGTCATCGCCAACGGGGTGGTCGTCGACCTCCCCACGCTGTTCGCCGAGATCGACGCCTTGGAGTCCCGGGGCACCTCGTGCGAGCGGCTGGTGGTATCGAGCCGGGCCCACCTGATCTTCCCGTGGCACCAGGCGCACGACGCCATCGCCGAGGCGATGCGTGGCGACGACAAGATCGACACGACGCTCAAGGGCATCGGCCCGGCCTACGCCGACAAGGCGCGCCGGGTCGGGCTGCGCGCCGGCGACGTGTTGGACCCGGCCCTGTTTGCCGAGCAGGTCCGCGCCCGGGCCGTCGCCGAGAACGCCGAGATCGTCGCCAAGGGCGGCGAGGCGATCGACGTCGCCGCGGTGGTCGCCCGGTTCGTCGAGCTCGGGGCCCGGTTGGCGCCCTATGTCGCCGACACCGTCGGGGTGCTCCACGAGGCGATGGCTGCCGGCCAGCACCTCCTGCTGGAAGGGGCACAGGCCACCTTCCTCGATCTGGACCACGGCACCTACCCGTACGTCACGTCATCGAACCCGACCGCCGGTGGCGCCTGCGCCGGGACCGGTCTGGGGCCCCGCGACATCGACCGGGTGGTCGGGATCACCAAGGCCTACACCACGCGGGTCGGCGCCGGTCCGTTCCCGACCGAGCTGCGCGATGGCGACGGCGACCGGTTGGTCGACATCGGGCGTGAGTTCGGCACCGTGACCGGTCGGCGGCGCCGGGCTGGTTGGCTCGACTGCGTGATGCTCCGCCACGCCGTGCGGCTGAACAGCCTCACCGAACTGGCGCTCACCAAGCTCGACATCCTCGACGGGTTCGATGCGATCAAGGTGTGCACCGACTATCGACTCGATGGAGCGGTGCTCAGCAGCTATCCGGATCGGTCCGAGGTGCTGGCCCGGGTCGAGCCGGTGTACGAGACGGTCGAGGGCTGGCACACCGGTCTGGGCGGTGTACGCGAGGCCGCCAACCTGCCGGCCTCCGCCTCGGCGCTGATCAAGCTCGTCGAGCGTGAGGTCGGCATCCCCGTCCGGGTGGTCGGTGTCGGTGCCGAGCGAGACGACTACCTGGTCTGGCAATGATCGAGCGCTACACACGGCCCGAGATGGCGGCGGTGTGGGCCGACACGACCCGCTTCGGGCGTTGGCTGGACGTCGAGCTGTTGGCGACCGAGGCCCACGCCAAGCTGGGCGTCGTGCCGGACGAAGACGCCCGGGCCTGTCGTGACCGGGCGCCGGTCGTCGACACGGCGTTCGTCGACGCCGTCATCGAACGGGAGCGCACCACCGATCACGACGTCGCCGCCTTCGTCGACGTCGTCCAGGATCGAATCGGCCCCCCGGCGGGGGCCTGGATCCACTACGGGCTCACCTCGTCAGACGTCGTCGACACCGCGCTGTGTTGGGCGATGCGCGACGCCGCCGACCTGTTGGTCGACGCCGTCGACTCGCTGATCGAGACCGTCGTCGGCCTTGCTCGCACCCACGCCGGCACGGCGATGATCGGGCGAACCCACGGCATCCACGCCGAGCCGACGACCTTCGGGGCCAAGGTCGCCCTGTGGGCCCTGCAGCTCGATCGCGACCGCCGGCGCCTCCGCCAGGCCCGCGACACGGTGGCGGTCTGCAAGCTCTCCGGGGCCGTCGGGACGTTCTCGAACGTCGATCCGGCGGTCGAGGCCCATGTCGGCGCCGCTCTCGAGCTGACGCCGGTACCCGCCACCCAGGTGATCGCCCGGGACCGTCATGCCGAACTGTTGTGGGCGTGCTCGGCCGTGGCGGCGACCGCCGAGATGATCGCCGTCGAGCTGCGGCATCTTCAACGGACCGAGGTGGCCGAGGTCCGCGAGGGTTTCAAGACCGGTCAGAAGGGGTCGTCGGCGATGCCCCACAAGCGCAATCCGATCTCCGCCGAGACGATCAGCGGATTGGCGCGTGTCGTCCGGTCGAACCTCCTGGCCGGATTGCAAGATGTGGCGCTGTGGCACGAGCGCGACATCTCCCACTCCTCGGTCGAGCGAATCGTGCTCCCGGACTCGACGACCCTGGTGCATTACGTGGTGCACCGCCTGCGTGGTCTGCTGGCCGGTTTGCACGTCGACACCGACCGGATGGCGGCCAATCTGTGGTCGAGCCACGGTCTGGTCTTCAGCCAGCCGGTGCTGCTGGCGTTGGTGGCCGCCGGGGCGACGCGCGACGACGCCTACCGCATCGTGCAGCGCAACGCGATGCGGGCATGGGAGACCAAGACCTCATTCCGGTCGCTGCTCGAAGCCGATGAGGACGTCGAGCTCACGCCCGCCGCCCTCGACGATGCGTTTGACCTGCAACGGGCGCTGCGTCACGTCGATCGGACACTCGTCGCCCTCGATGCGCTGGGGTGATCGAGTCCGGCGTCAGCCGGCCCGACCGATTCCGGCGCGCTTGAGCACGGCGGCCGGGACGCCGACCTCGCGCCACGAGGCGTAGTCGATGCCTTGGCGCTCGCTGTAGGCGCGGGCCACGTCGACGAAGTCCTGCTCCAGCCCGTTCATGTCGACGCCCTGGCCCATCGAGTCGAGCTCGCGTTGGAGATCGCGCCGCTCTTGGACGAGGCGAAGCTCGTTGATCGCGTCGGCGTCCATCAGCTCGGCGTCGATCGCGTCGAGACGCTCCTTGACGGAATCCGGTGTGCGTTTGCGGCCACGCTTGGGCTTGTTGGCGCGCAACCCTTCGAGATAGCTGCGCACGGCGCGACCCTCGGCACGGCCTTGTGCCAGTGCCGCCTTGTGCTCCTTCGACATCGGTGATTTCGGTCCGCGTTTGCCTGCCATGACGGGCAGTGTATGGCCGGTCCTTTCGAGAATCGAGGTCTCACCGTCGCGACTTCATATCATCGGTGTCCGTGTTCGATTTGGAGCTCCACGGACCCGACACCTACGTCGGCACCGGCCCCCGCTACCCCTGGAGCGGGTTGTACGGCGGCCAGATCGTTGCCCAGGGTTTGCGAGCGGCGGCGGCGACGGTGGACGACGACCTGGCCGCCCATTCGCTGCGTGCCTACTTCATCCGTCGGGGCGCCGACGACGAACCGGTGCGCTACGAGGTGGATCGCATCCGCAACGGACGCAGCTTCGCCACCCGCCGGGTCGTCGCTCGCCAAGCGGTCGGTGCGATCCTCAACCTTGAGGCGTCGTTCCAGCGTCCCGAGCCGGCGCCGGTGGTCGTCACCATCCCGCCCACCACCTCGAGCGTCGAGGACGCCCACGCCGACGACTCGTGGATGTCCACGTTCGAGCGGCGGTTCCTGCCCGACGACGCGCTCGACGCGCAGGTGCGCGAGGGCGCCGGACGGGTGGCGGCGTGGATGCGGGTGACCTCCGAGCTGGGCGAGCCCACGTCGCCGGCCGACGGGCTGTTGCACCAGTGCTGGCTAGCGTACCTGACCGACGACTTGGCCTTCGACTCGGCGCGACGGCTGCACCCCCGGCGCGACCAACCAGACTTCGACGACGCCCAGATGGGAGCCAGCCTCGACCACACGATCTGGTTCCACCGACCGATGCGGGCCGATCGATGGCATCTCCACGACGTGAGTTGCCTCGGCTACTTCGGCCACCGCGGGCTGGCGTTGGGTCGCGTCTTCGACGCCGGTGGGGACCACGTCGCCACCTTCGCCCAGGAGTATCTGCTCCGGGTTGCGGGTGACGCCTGACGGGGATTCGGTATCCGACCGTGCTTGTCAGGTCGCGAGGGCGGCGAGCTGGTCGAGGTGGTCGGGGTCGGTGAGGTCGAGCACCTGGAGATAGATCCGTTCGGCACCGGCGTCGTGCCAACGCCCGAGCGTGGCGCGGGCCTCGTCGAGGGTTCCGGCGACGCCGTTGACGCGCAACTCGTCGGCGTCGCGGCCGATGGCGGCGGCGCGCCGGGCGACCTCCGGTTCATCGGCGCCGACGCACGCGACCAGGGCCGCCGAGAACGTCAGCTCGTCGGGATCGCGGCCGATGGAGCGACAGGCGTCGCACACCCGGTCGCGCTGGCCGACGAAGCGCTCGATCGGGACGAACGGCGTGTTGAACTCGGTGGCGTATCGGGCGGCCAGCGCCGGGGTGCGCGTGGGGCCGCCGCCGCCGATGACGATCGGGACACCGCCGGGCTGGATCGGCTTGGGGAGCGCCGGCGAGTCGGCGACTCGATAGTGCGTGCCGTCGTAGCCGAACCGCTCCCCGAGTGGCGTCGCCCACAGCCCGGTGATGACTGCGAGTTGTTCCTCCAGCCGATCGAAGCGCTCGCCAAGCCCAGGAAACGGGATGGCATAGGCGCGATGCTCCTGCTCGTACCAGCCGGCGCCGAGCCCGAGCTCGACCCGGCCGGCCGACATCTGGTCGACCTGGGCGACCGAGATCGCCAACGGGCCAGGCCGACGGAACGTCGCCGAGGTGACGAGCGTGCCCAGGCGGATCGTCGACGTCTCGCGGGCTAGTCCGGCCAGGGTGATCCATGCGTCGGTCGGGCCCGGCTGTCCGCCGTCGTCGAGCGCCGGGCCCATCGCCAAGTAGTGGTCGCTGCGAAAGAACGCACCGAACCCGAGGCGCTCGGCTCGCTGGGCGACGGCGAGCAGATCGTCGTAGGTGGCCCCCTGCTGGGGCTCGGTGAAGATGCGGAGCTGGGAGATCTCGAACACGTCGGTCACGCTAGGGCGTGGCTGGGTAGCGTCGCCGGGCGATGAGCGCCGACGCCGACCTTGCCCGTGACATCGACGCCGCGTGCCGGCTCAGCGGCGAGTTCACACTCCGATCGGGGCAGGTGTCCCACGAGTACTTCGACAAGTACCGCTTCGAGACCGACCCGTCGTTGTTGGCGCGCGTCGCGGCGCAGATGGCGACCCTGCTACCCGACGACGTCGATCTGCTCGGCGGGCTGGAGATGGGCGGTATCCCGCTCGTCACCGCGCTCAGCGCCCGCACCAGGCTCCCGGCGCTGTTCGTCCGCAAGCAGGCCAAAACCTATGGCACCTGCAAGCTGGCCGAGGGTCCCGACGTCGCCGGCCGGCGGGTCACCCTCATCGAGGACGTCATCACCACCGGTGGCGCCGTGCGCGACGCCACCGGTGCGCTCCGCGCCGCCGGGGCGACGGTCGAGGTCGTCGTCTGTGCCATCGACCGCTCGCCGGCGGAGCAGAACCCGCTCGCCGATGTCGGGTTGGAGGTGCGGGCCGTGCTGACCAAGGCCGACCTCGACGCTGCCCGTTGACACTCGGGTCGCTCAGCGTGAGGGATGGAGCACCCCGGGGTTGTGGAGCACCCCTGGGTTGAGGATGCCGGTCGGGTCGAGGGCGTGCTTGATGGCGGCCATCGCCGTCAGCTCGGCCGGTGAGCGAACCAGGTGGAGCCATGGCGTCTTGGCGATCCCGACGCCGTGCTCGGCCGAGATGGTGCCGCCCAGCTCGGCGGCGGCGGCCAGCACCTCGGCGGTGATTGCCTCGCGGTCGCCGGGCTCGAGCACGTTGACGTGCACGTTGCCCTCGGCCAGATGGCCGAACGGCACCGCCCGGCCGCCGTGGCGACCGATCGAGGCCCGGACCGCGGCCATCAGCTGGTCGAGTCGATCGACCGGCACGGCGACGTCCAGCTTGAGCGGTACGCCGGCGGCGTTGATCGCTTCGGTGAGGCGATCACGGTAGGCGACCAGACGGTCGCGCCCCGGGCCCTCGGCGGTGACGGCGGTGTCGAGCACCTCGGATCGCGCCGCCAGTGCATCGGTCAGCTCGTCGGTCGGGTCGTCGTGGTCGGCACACTCGACCAGGACGAAGGCACCGCCCGGGGGCGCCGCCACCGGAGGTGGCGCGCCGAGATGGGCGCCCACCAGGGCCATCGCCTCGGGCAGGACCAGCTCGATCGAGTCGAGGTGGGCCAGCGCGGTGCGGAGCACGGCCAGCAGCGCGACCGCCGCGGACAGCGACGCCGTCGTGACCATCGCCGTCGCCCGAGCCCGATGCCACGGGACCAACCGCAACCGGACGGCCGCCAGCACGGCCAGCGTGCCCTCGCTCCCGGCCAGCAGCGAGGGCCAATGGACCCCGACGGTCTCCTTGGGGAGGCCGGCCAGTGAGCCGATCACGGAGCCGTCGGCGAGCACGGCCTCGACGCCGGTGACCTGGCCGCGCATCGTGCCGTAGCGCACGACCCGCGAGCCGCCGGCGTTGGTGGCGACGGCGCCGCCGACGGTGGCCGAGTCGCGGCTGGCGAAGTCGACCGGGGCATCGAGCCCGCCGACGCGGGCGTGATCCCGCCAGCCGGCGAGGGTCACGCCGGCGCCCAGTGTCACCTGCGCCGCCGCTGCGTCCACCGGTCCCCGATCGGTGAGCCGACGGGTCGACACCACGACCATCGGCTCACCCCGCGGGACCGAACCCCCGACCAGGCCGGTGTTCCCACCCTGCGCGACCACCGCCGCGCCGGCATCGGCGCAACGGGTCAGCGTCGCCGCCAGCTGTGCGGTGTCGGCCGGGCGAACCACCAGGCGGGCCGCGCCGTGGAATCGCCCCGTCCAGTCGCGGGCGTATCCGGCCGTGACGTCGGGGTCGGTCAGCACGTGGCCGCCGCCGACCAGCTCGGCGAGCCCGCGGGCCAAGCGGTCCGGTGTGCTCACGGTCAGCGGGCGGGGACCGGGCGCAGCAGCAAGGTTTGCAGTGCCCGTCCGACCGGCCCCTGGTCGTCGAACAACAAGGCGTCGGCGAGCCCGACGCCGCCGGGCTGCCACTGCGAGCTCGAGCGGCTGCCGAGCCACTCGCCGACGGGGTCACGATGCAGTGCGATGGTGAGGTCGGCGTTGATGAACTGGAGGGCGTCGCCGTCGCTGTGGCGCGAGAACGCGTTGCCGCAGTCGGCGAGCGGGGCGATGCGCTGGAACGGGGTCGGCACCTCGTCGGGGAGGGGGGACACCGTGCGCATGAACACCGTGGTCCGCCCGCCGTCGCCCGACGAACCCGGCGGGTAGCGCACCTCGACCGCCTGGCGAAACCCGACCCAGTCGGGCCGCACGTTGGCCCGCGGGAAGTCACCGGGCGATGCCGTGGCGCTCAGCGGCAGGTCGAGGCCGGCGTTGTCCAAGCTGGTCGGTACCACCGGCACCTCGGCGGTGCGGATGTGCAGCCCGATCGCGGTCGACCGCACGACACCGTCGGCATCGATGATCGCCGCCGACGACTGTGAGGTGGTGCGGCCGCGCTTGGCCACGTCGGTCTCGATGCGGAACCCCGCCATCGGCACCGGGGAGCTCAGCTCGACGCTGATCCTCGCCAAGCGCTGACCGGCGATGGTGCGCTCCAGGGCCCGTACCAGCATCGCCGTCGGCGGGCCGCCGTGGCAGGCGTCGTCGTTCCACGGACCGCGGGCGTGGTCGGTCGGCCGGATCCACTCGGTGCCGTCGGCGCGGCGGTCGATCGTGAAGAAGCTGTCCGTCACGGAGCCGGACACTACGAGGCCGGTCGATCCCCGCCCCGATCGACTCGCCGGCCGATCAGTCGGTCACCGGGCGTGCCGACGCCGGCAGGTCCGCCAGCACGGCATCGCTGACCCAGGCCCGGGTGAGGTGGAGCGTCGATCGGATGCGGACCACCCGCTTCGGGCGGTCGAACCCCACACCGCAGGTCTGCAGGGCGGCCCGGACGCACGAGGCCTCGTCGGGGAGCACCATCGGCATCCGTGCCCGCCGCATCCCCGCCGGTCCGGCCGTGAAGCAGTTGACATAGGTCTTGTGCCAGTCGACGGCGTTGGCCAACGAGGCCGGGATGAAGTCGGCGAAACCGAGTCCGAGG
Source organism: Desertimonas sp. (assembly GCA_047972065.1). Lineage (GTDB taxonomy): Bacteria > Actinomycetota > Acidimicrobiia > Acidimicrobiales > Ilumatobacteraceae > JALZMG01. The sequence goes on along the minus strand of JBKEAH010000064.1, from coordinate 2,020 downwards.
GCGTTGCCCTCGGACACATCGGTGAGGTTCAGCAGCACGATCGCCTTCACCCGTGGTTCGGGCGCGTCAGCCAGTCCGCCGACCCAGAACCGGCCCGTCACGTTGGGGTCCATCGTGGTGCCGGAGATGTCCTTGCCCCCTTGCTCGACGATCAAGACGTCGATATCGCCAAAGGGGAGCGCCGGCACGAAGGTGCGGGCCAGCTCGGTCAGCTCCAACTCGCCGGGGCCACCGACATCGGCCGCCCGCAGTGCCTGCACCGCGACCACGTCGTCGGTCATCGACTCGACCGATGCCACGCCGCCCAGCAGCCGCCCGCTCTTGCGCAGCGCTTCGACGCCGGCGAGCAGGCGGTCACGCATCTCGGTCGGTCCGCACGAGTGGATCTGCGCCGCGCCGGGCTGCTTGCCGAACCCGACGACCGCCATCTTGGTGCACCCGCTCTCGATCGGGCCCTTGAAGCACGTGTGCGGCTTGACCCGGTTGACCGGCAGGATGCGATCGGCGCCGGCGGCGTGGCGGTCGAGGTGCAGCGGCATGCCGTCGGGCGTGTGGGCGACGACCTCGGTGGCCATGGTGGCGCGGATCTCGGCGCCGACGGCGCGCTCGGTGATGCCGAGATGTTCGAGCATCGCCCGCTGCCCCTCGGCGGTGGCGCCGCCATGGCTGCCCATCGCCGGCACGACGAACGGATCGGCGCCGAGCGTACGCAGACCGGCGATCGTGCCTTGGAGCAGCTCGACGCGTCCGCGCAGCCCGCGGCTGCCGGCGCCGACGGCCACGGTCATCCCCGCCGTCACGTCGTCGCGCAGGATGGCGACGACGGACGCTTCGGCGGCGGCCGCCGGATCATCGACCGCTGGCGCGCTCGGTCCGGTGAGCGCAACCTCGTGGAGCTCGGGCACGGTGATCGACGGATCGAACGGCAACTCCACACCGACCTGCAACTGCTCCCAGCCCATGGCCGCGACCGTACGCCCACCGGTCGTGCCCGGCCGCCCCGGCGGGGTCACCCGTTGGGCGCGAGCCCGCCGTCGTGATGCCGTGAGGCCCGATCAGCGTTGTCGGAGGCGAGGGTCGATGTCGCCGACATCGAACCACGCGGTCATCCTCGGGGAGCTGGTCTCCCAGTTCGGTTCGAACAGCTCGAGGAGCACGCGGTCGGGTGCCTCGACCATCAGATAGTTCCCGTCGGGGAACCGCTGCACACCCTTGGGCAGATCGACGCCCTCGCGGATCATCGCGTCGGCGAGCTCGTCGAGTCCTCGAACGACGAGTCCGACGTGATTGACGGCGTTGCGCTCGGTGGAGCGTGGCGGCTGATCGTAGAAGTGCAGCCGACCCGAGCCGACGGCCACGAACACGTTTCGTGCGCCGGCGTAGGAGAAGTCGGCCACGACGACCGCATCGAACCACTTCCGGTAGAAGTCGAGCGACGCGTCGAGGTCGCTGGCCATCAGGTGGGTGTGGTGGACCGACGCCTTCCAGCCCGACATGGTTTCCCCCTTGAGCGGTGGCCAGACAACCGTCGCGCACGGCAGGCGCGGCGTTCGGCATGACCTCGGAACGAGCAGCAGGTCAAGCCCCGGAGACGCCTGACCTGCTGGTTCGATGGTGGTCGAGCCCGGCGTCGATCCGGGGACCTTCCGCTTTTCAGGCGGACGCTCTGCCGACTGAGCTACTCGACCGTGAACTTGATCGGGGTGGGGAGCGAACTCCCCACCCCGTTGTGGCGGTCCCGACGGGACTCGAACCCGCGACCTCCGGCGTGACAGGCCGGCGTGAACTCCAACTTCACCACGGGACCATTTTCTGGGGCTCGGTTCGCAGCCAAGCTGCTCGCCTCGCCTGCCGAGTTCGGTCGGCCCCTGCGGAGCCTTCCTCACCCTGCTTGTGTTGTGCACCCCCAACGGGATTCGAACCCGTGCCGCCACCTTGAAAGGGTGGTGTCCTTGGCCGCTAGACGATGGGGGCCAGGCGTCCTCCAGTTGAGAGCGCCCCGACGATATCAGCCGACCCC
>JBKEAH010000112.1:0-4251 GCA_047972065.1 Desertimonas sp. | reverse complement strand
TCGCCAACGCCCAGCACACCGTGGTCATCGCCCAGCGCGGTCTGTGGCTGCTGGTCGCGCTGGCGCTGGTCGGGCTTGTCGGCACCGTCGTGTTGGCCCCGTCGCGAGGCCGGGCCGTGCTCGGGCTCTCGGCGGGCGCGGCGGCGACGATGATCGTGACACGCTCGACGGTCCCCGATGTCGGGGACCGTCTGACCGACACGGTCGAGAGCGCCGGTGGGCGCGCCATCGTCGCCGCGGTCGTCGACGCGGGATCATCGTCGTTGTTGCGCAGCACGGCGCTCGTCGCCGTGCTCGCGGCGGTCGTCGCGCTCGGCGCGCTGGCGCTGCGTGGTTGGCGCCGCAGCGACCTCGCGCTCGTCGGCGGGGTCGCGGTGGCGACGGCGTCGCTCGTCGGGCTCGGCGTGCATTGGTGGACCGCGCTGCTCGCCGCGATCACGGGCGCGGCGACGACGTGGCTGCTGCTGCACCGCCCCGTCCACCCCATCGAGGGTTGAAGCGCAGACGAGGGTTGACCGCACCACGGTGGTGCGGTCAACCCTCGATGCGCTAGACCCGGTGGCGATGGACGACGAGGGCGGGGACCCGGCCTGCTGGGCCCATCTGGCCGATGAGCCCGATTCCGAACACACACACGTCACGGCACTGCGGATCGACCTGTCCTCGCTGCGGGCCGACGGCGCCGCCGGTGTGGGGTGGAGCCTGCCTCACGGCGGAGACCTCGACGCCAACCTCGTTCGCCTCGGCCCGGCGGACACGATCGGGGAGCACCGCAACGACGAGGTTGACGTCCTCGTCGTCGGTCAGACCGGAGCGGCGCAGGTGATCGTGGACGATCGGGTCCTGTCGCTGGGGCCAGGGGTCGTGGTGTGGATCCCTACCGGTACCCGCCGGCGGATCACGGCCGGCGCGCACGGCGCGAGCTATCTCAGCATCCACCGCCGACGGGGCGGGATCACGCTGCGCCCAACGAGTCGCTGAGCGGGTCGAGCACATCGAGGGTGGACGGCACCACCGTGGTGCGGTCAACCCTCGTCTGCGCTTCAACCCTCGATGGGGTCTGCGGGCGGGGGGACAGATGTAGTGTGACGGTTCATGGGGACGCGGGCGTACGTGTTCCCCCTCGCGGGGGATGACCTCGGCACGATCGCGGCGCGCCAGTTCCCCGGCGTCGACGGCGCCGAAGAGCAGCTGCTGTCATGGAACCTCCACCTCGCCGCCCGGCTCGGGGCCGCCAGCGGGGTCGGGCTGCTCCCCAGCGACATCGTGTTCACCGAGCCGCCGCCGGCGCGATGACCGCCGTGATCAGCCGAGCCCACGTCGTCGGCGGACACGATGGCCGGGCCGAGATCGAGGTCGAGATCACCTATGACAACGGCGGCACGGCGACCATCTCGCTCGACGAGGAGGCCTGCACCACCTCGCTCGATCGGGCGGGGGTGAGCTCGATCGACCAGCTGATCGGCCAGCCGTGGAGCGCCGTGCTCCCCGCCCTCCAACGACAAGGAGACCACCATGCTCGACCTCGTCATCCGTGACGGCCTGATCGTCGACGGCTCGGGTCTACCCGCTCGAGTGGGCGACGTCGCCGTCCGTGACGGCCGCATCGTCGGGGTCGGGGGTCGCAGCGGTGAGGCCCGCCGGGTGGTCGACGCCCGGGGCCGGGTCGTGGCCCCGGGGTTCATCGACCCACACACCCACTACGACGCCCAGCTGTGCTTCGACCCCTACGCCTTCCCCGCCATCGAACACGGCGTGACCACCGTCGTGCCCGGCAACTGCTCGCTGTCGCTGGCGCCGCTTCGAGCCGGCCAAAGCGATGCGTTCAGCCGGATGTTCCGGATGATCGTGGACATGCCCGAGGCGGCGTTCGACGCCGGCGTCGACTGGCGCTGGGGTGAGGGCTTCGGGGGCTGGCTCGATGCCCTCACCGGGAACATCGCCCTCAACGTCACGCCGCTGGTCGGCCATTCGGTGCTGCGGATGTTCGTGATGGGCTCCGACGCCCAGACCCGCCCGGCAACCAGCGGCGAGGTGGCGGCGATGGCCGACACCCTGCGGGGCTGCCTCGACACCGGCGCGGTCGGGATGTCGACCAGCTTCGTCGACATCGACGAGCACTACCGACCGGTGCCGTCGCGGTGGGCGACACCCGATGAGCTCGATGCGCTCGCCGCCGTGCTCGGTGAACGCGGCAAGCTGCTGCAGATCGTGCACGAGTTCTTCGACGCCGACCTCACCGTCGCCCGCGTCGAGCAGCTCGCCGAGCTGTCGGTGCGCCATGGCATCACCACCACCCTTTCACCGCTGTTCCACAGCGACGCCAATCCGGACGCCGTCGACAAGGTGATGGCGGCGGTCGAAGCGGCCCGGGCGCGCGGTGCGGCGGTGTGGCCGCAGGTCCAGACCCGCCCGATCGACATCAGCTTCACGCTCGAGCAACGCAGCCTGATGCTGCTGACGATGCCGTCGTGGTGGCGGGTCGCGTCGATCGGCGAACACGCCGAGCGGGTCGCTGCCGTCGCCGCGCAGCGCGAGGCCCTCGTCGGCGAGATGAACTCGCTGGCCGAGCGGCCCAACGGGGGGCTCGGCGCCGGCGGGTTCGTCGTGCGCGACGTGGTCAACGACCGCAACCGCGAGCTGGTCGGGCGCAACATCGATGACATCGCCACCGAGCGCGGCGTCACCGCCGGCGACGCGGTGGTCGACCTGGCGCTCGACGAGGATCTCGGCACGTGGTTCATCCGCGAATCGATCGGTCACAACAACTCACGCGTCGTTGGCGAGCTCTTGGCCCACCCCCTGGTGCACGTGGGTGCCTCCGACGGCGGCGCCCACGTCGGTTCGTTCTCGACGTTCGGTGACACCGGCTACCTGTTCTCGGAGTTCGTGCGGGGAACCCGGTCGCTCAGCATCGAGCAGGCGGTCAAGAAGATCACCCTCGACCCGGCCTCGATCTGGGGCATCGAAGGCCGCGGTCGGCTCGCCGACGGACACGCTGCCGACATCGTCGTGTTCGACGCCGACCACATCGGTCGGGGCCCCGAGATCGCGTCGGACGATTTCCCCGGCGATGGCATCCGGTGGATCCGCCGCCAGGAGGGCATCGACACCGTCGTGGTCAACGGTGAGGTCACCTGGACCGCGACCGGTGGCTACGCCACCGACGCCCGCGCCGGCGTCATCACCACCCGCTGACGTCACCCGGTGGTCACCGCCGCCGGGCGCGACGTCGTCCACACCACAACGGAGATCGCGACATGACACCCAACCTGCCGGGCCTGCGGGCCCACGCCGTCGATGCCGGGGGGACACGCATCCACTACGTCGAGGCCGGCGAGGGCCCGCTGGTCCTGCTGGTCCATGGGTTCCCGGAGTCGTGGTACTCGTGGCGCCACCAGCTGCCCGCACTGGCCAACGCCGGGTACCGCGCCGTCGCCATCGATGTGCGCGGCTACGGCCGATCGGCCAAGCCACCGGCGGTCGAGGACTACCGCATGGTTCGGCTGGTCGCCGACAACGTGGCGGTCGTCCGGGCACTCGGCGAGGAGCAGGCGGTGATCGTCGGTCACGACTGGGGCGCGCCGATCGCGTGGACCTCGGCGCTGCTGCGCCCCGACGTGTTCCGCGCCGTCGCCGGGCTGTCGGTGCCATTCTCGCCGCCGGGCGAGATCCGTCCGCTGGCGGCGATGCGGGCGATGGGCGGCGCCGAGGAGTTCTACATCGAGTACTTCCAACAGCCGGGGCGAGCCGAGGCCGAGATCGAGGCCGACGTACGGGGCTGGCTGCGAGGGTTCATGTTCACCGCGTCGGGTGACGCGCCGCCGCCGGACCCGTCCGTGGGGACCGTCGCCACCGTGGCCGCCGGCGGGCAGATGCGCGACCGCTTCCACCAGCCCGCCGTGTTGCCTGGGTGGCTGAGCGAAGCCGACGTCGACGTGTACACCGACGAGCTCGAGCGCTCGGGCTTCGCCGGACCGCTCAACCGCTATCGCAACGTCGAGCGCGACTGGGAGGACCTGGCGGCGTGGCGGGGGGCGGCGATCGGCGTGCCGGCGCTGTTCATCGGCGGCGACCGAGACGGCCCGACGGTGTGGGGTGCGCCGGCGATCGCCGCCTTCCACCAGACCCTCCCCCACCTTCACCGCTCGACGATCCTGTCCGGGTGCGGTCACTGGACCCAGCAGGAGCGGCCCGACGACGTCAATGAGGCACTCGTCGACTTCCTCGGCAGCTTGCCGTGAACCCGGA
>JBKEAH010000061.1:0-4039 GCA_047972065.1 Desertimonas sp. | reverse complement strand
TGGCAGCCCGTACGGGATTCGAACCCGTGCCGCCACCTTGAGAGGGTGGTGTCCTGGGCCTCTAGACGAACGGGCCAAGCTGCGACGCTCCACGTTAGCCGTGGAGCGCTGGGTTTCGGTGAGGCCGCCGCGAGCGGGACCGCCGAGCTGGGGAGAGAGGAATCGAACCCCTAATAACAGAACCAGAATCTGCTGTGTTGCCTATTACACCACTCCCCACAGGAGCGACCGGGCAGTGTAGCGGCGGGCCGTGGCGGCACGACCCGCCGCCGTCACGTCAGAGCCGGTCGAAGCCGACGAGGCGGCCGACGGCCACCCCCGCCGCCTCCTGCAGATGCCGCACCAGGTTGCGCCCGCCGGTCACCACGCTGGTCGTCGTCGGCGACGTGTAGGCGGTGAGACCCGTCGACTCGGCGATCAGCCGGGTGCGCAGCGCGTGGTACGGGTCCGTCACGATGAGCACCGAACCCAGCCCACGCTCGTCGAGCAACGCCGCGACGCCCTCCATCGACTCGTACGTGGTCGTACCCGTCGTCTCCTGGATGATCGCCGCCGGAGGGACGCCGCGCTCGGCCAGGTAGGCGGCCGATGCCTCGGCCTCGGTGAAGCGATCGCCGGGCTGGTTGCCACCGGTGACCACCACCAGCGGAGCGACGCCGGCCGGCCACAGCGCGACCACGTGATCGAGCCGTGCCGCCAGCTGCGGTGACGGCGTCCCGTCGTACTGGGCGGCGCCCATCACCACGATCGCGTCGACCTGGCGAACCTGGTCGGTGCGGCCGGTCGACCAGACCTGGAACAATGAGATCGCGTAGTAGCCGACCAGCGCGACGACCAGGACCAGCAGCGCTCGCAGCGCCCGTCGCCGCCGCCCGCGCCGGCGAGCCTTGCGGTCGGGCCGGACCCCGAGCTTGGTCGGCCGATCGGGTCGTGGCAGCTCGGCGGTGATCGGGCGGATCGTGCCGACCGGCGTGTCGTCACCGGGCCCCAACCCCGGGTCGTTCAGCGGCACCCCGGATCGCCGCCCGTCAGTCCGCCGGCAACCGTCGCCGGGCAGCGCGCAACCGGGCGAGCGTCACGTCCCGCCCGAGCAACTCCAACGACTCGTACATCGGAGGGCCCACCGAGCGACCGGTCACCGCGACCCGCACCGGTGCCCCCGCCTTGCCAGGCTTGAGCGCGTGGCGGGCGGCGATCTCGTCGAAGGCGACGTGCAGCCGATCCGCTTCCCACGGCACCACCTGATACGCGTCGACGACGTCGTCGAGGATCGGCCCGGCCCAGTCCTGCTTGGTTGCCTTGGCCCACGACGCCTCGTCGATCTCGGGTTCGCCAAACAGGAAGTCGACCATCGCCGGCGCGTCGGCCAGGGTGACGATGCGGGTCTGGATCAGCGGGGCGATGGCGGCGAAGCGAGCGCGATCCCACGCCGCCGGGAGGAACGGATCGACGGCGGCGAGAAACGCCTCGCTGTCGAGGGCCCTGATGTACTCGCCGTTGAACGCGGCGAGCTTCTTGAGGTCGAAGAACGCTGGCGAGTGGGTGACGTCCTCGAGCCGGAAGGACCGCTCGATCTCGGCCCACGGGACGATCTCGGTGTCGCCCTTGGGTGCCCAACCAAGCGTCATCAGGTAGTTGACCATCGCGTCGGCGAGATAGCCCTCGTCGCGGTACTGCTCGAGGGCGACCTTGTCGCGCCGCTTGGACAGCTTCTTGCGCTGCTCGTTGACCAATACCGGCACGTGCGCCCATGTCGGTGGCTGGTGACCGAGCGCCCGCCAGATCAGCTGCTGCTTGGGGGCGTTGGGCAGATGCTCCTCGGCCCGCACGACATGGGTGATGCCCATCTCGACGTCGTCGACCACGTTGGCAAGCATGAACACCGGCGACCCGTTGCCACGCAACAGCACGAAGTCCTCGATGGCGTCGTGCTCGAAGCGGACATCGCCGCGGATCAGGTCGTGCACGGTCGTGGCGTCGCCGTCGGGCACACGGAAGCGCAACACCCGACCGGGCCCGGGTTCCAGGCCCCGATCCCGCGACCAGCCGCCGTAGCCGGAGCGCCCTTCGGCCTTGGCCCGCTGCTGGATCTGCTCGGAGGTCATGTCGCAGTAGTAGGCGTGACCCTCGGCATGGAGCCGCTCGGCGGCGGCCACGTGGGCGGCGGCGTAGGCGCTCTGGAAGTACGGCCCCTCGAAGGTCGGGTCGGGCGGGGCGATGCCGATCCATGCCAACGCGTCGATGATCCCCTGCGTCCACTCCGGTCGGTTGCGGGCCTCGTCGGTGTCCTCGATGCGCAACACGAAGCGCCCACCGAGACGGCGCGCCAGCGCCCAGTTGAACAGCGCGGTGCGCGCCCCACCGACGTGGAAGAAGCCCGTCGGTGACGGCGCGAAGCGGAAACGGGGAGCGTCGCTCATGACCCCGCCGAGGGTAACGAGTGACGTCGGGGTCGGATACTCGTAGCCGCCGTCAGCCGGCCACGGCCGTCAGTGCGAGGTTGCGGATCTGGCGTAGCGCGACCGACAGCGTGGTCAGGTCGTAGCTCTCGGCGCGGCGAATCTCGGTGAACATGGCACCGACGCGCGAGACCGACCGCTCGTTGGCGCTCAACCACCCGTCGACTGAGCCGTCGCTGGCCTCAAACACCGCCGCGGTGAGATCGGCCATCGCCGTCAGCAGGTCATCGCGCAACGCCGAACGAGCCTGGGTCTGCCAGCGATCGGAGCGGGGGAGCGCACCAATCCCCTCCCACAGCCACGGCAGGTCAAGGTGTTCGAACACCTGCCACTGGACCGCGGCCGCCTCGCTGACGGTGCGGGCGTGACGCTCGGCCACCTCGACGAGATCGAACCCGGTGTGCAGCAGCGGCCAGACGTTGGCCCGCTCGGCCAACGTCTCGGGCACCCCGGCGGCGAGGCGTGAGGCCTCGTTGGAGTGGACCACCGCCAACATGCGCCCGTCGAGCGCCGGTTCCATCGCCACCATCAACCGCTCGATGCCGGGCCCGAACTGCTCGATCGTGGCGGCGATGTCCAGCGGTGGTCGTCGATGGCGCAGCAGCCACAGCACGCCGCGCTCGACCATCTGGCGCAGGTCGAGGAACAGGTCGAGCTGCGTGTCGAGCGGCACGTCGTCGAGATGGTCGATGTCGGCCCAGCAACGGGCGAAGTCGAAGATCTCGCGCCCGGCGATCCATGCCCTGGTCACGTCGATCAGCGAGGCGCCGGTGTCCTCGGTCATCCGGTGATCGAAGCTGATCCCCGAGAGGTTGACCATCTGATTGCTCACCAGCGTCGCCACCAACTCCCGGCGTAGCGGATGTCGTCTGATCAACTCGGCGTAGCGGTGCCGCACGGCGACGGGGAAGTACGTCAGCAAGTCGGCGTCGAGCAGCGCGACATCAGGGACATCGGACTCGATGACCTCGGCGGTGTTGACGTTCTTCGTATAGGCCATCAGCACCGCGAACTCGGGGCTCTGCAACCCCGCACCACCGCTCTGGCGCTCGGCGATCTGCTTGTCGGTCGGGAGAAACTCGAGCCCCCGATCGAGCCACCCCTCGATCTCGAGACTGTCGAGGTAGCGGGCGTGGACATTGGCCATCGGCACCGCCTGGCGACGGGTGATCAGCAACGCCAAGGTCTGCGCCTTGTTGTTGTCGAGGACGAGATCGGCGACGTCGTCGGTCATCGACGACAACAGATCGTTGCGCTGCGTGACGGTCTGTTCGCCGGCCTTGACCACCCCGTCGAGCAGGATCTTGAGATTGACCTCGTGGTCGCTGCAGTCCACCCCGGCGGAGTTGTCGATGGCGTCGGTGTTGATCAGCCCCCCGGCCAGCGCGTAGTCGACCCGCCCCCGCTGGGTGAACCCGAGGTTGCCCCCCTCCCCCACCATCCGGCAGCGCAGCGCGGTGCCCTCGACGCGCACGGCGTCGTTGGCCCGGTCGCCGACATCGGCATCGGTCTCGGTCGCCGACTTGACGTAGGTGCCGATGCCGCCGTTCCACAGCAGGTCGACCGGCGCCCGCAGGATC
>JBKEAH010000041.1:0-7725 GCA_047972065.1 Desertimonas sp. | reverse complement strand
CTCAGATGCCGATCACTCCGTGGGGCGGGGCCCCACACCCACCGACACCCGGCTCGCTAGCGCTCGCTCGGTCGTCCGGCATCCTCGCTCCGCTCAGATGCCGATCCGCTGGGCGAGCAGTTCGCGGTGGTAGGTCGGGTCGCCGAAGAGCAGCTCGCTGCTCTTGGCCCGCTTGAAGTACAGGTGGGCCGGATGCTCCCAGGTGAAGCCGATGCCACCGTGGATCTGGATGTTCTCGGCGGCGGCGTGGAAGTACGCCTCCGAGCAGTAGGCCTTGGCCAGCGAGGCCACCGAGGGCAGCTCGTCGTTGAGCTCCGAGGCGCACCACAGCCCGTAGTAGGCGGCCGACTTGGCCGACTCGACCTCGAGCAGCATGTCGGCGCACTTGTGCTTGATCGCCTGGAACGAGCCGATCGGCCGGCCGAACTGGACCCGCACCTTGGCGTACTCCACGGCCATGTCGAGCACCTTCTGGGCGCCGCCGACCTGCTCGGCGGCGAGACCGACGACGACGAGGTCGAGCACCTTGGACAGCGTCTCCCAGCCCTGACCGTCGGTGCCGATCAGCGTGGCCGGGGTGTCGGCGAAGGTCAGGCGAGCCTGCTTGCGGGTCTGGTCCATCGTCGACAGCGACTCGCGGGTGAGGCCGCTGGCGTCTCCGTCGACGGCGAACAGGCTGATCCCGGCGTCGGTCTTGGCGGCGACGAGGATGAGGTTGGCGACGTGACCGTCGAGCACGAACATCTTCTCACCGTTGAGCTTCCAGCTGTCGCCGTCCTTGGTCGCGGTGGTGGCGATGCCGGAGTCGTCCCACTTGCCGTTGGCCTCGGTGAAGGCGACGGTGGCGATCGTCTCGCCGCTGGCGATGCCCGGCAGGTAGGCCTGCTTGGCGGCGTCGTCACCGGCGTGGAGCAGGGTGTTGCCGGCCAGCACGACCGTGGAGAAGAACGGGGCACACAGCAGCGAGCGGCCCATCTCCTCGAGCACGATGCCGAGCTCGACGTAGCCGTAGCCGGAACCGCCGAACTCCTCGGGGATGGCGAGGCCCTGCAGGCCGAGCTGCTCGGCCGCCTGCTTCCAGACCGCCTCGTCGTAGCCCTGGTCGGTTTCCATCTGCTCGCGCACCGCGGTCTCGGGGCTCTTCGAGTCGAGGAAGGCACGGACGGTCTTGCGGAGCTCTTCTTGCTCCTCGGTGAAGGCGAAGTTCATGCCGACCATCGTGGCGCGGCTTGACGGGCGTCGACCAATCGGCTTGTGTACACATATGTCCACAATTCCGATCCGCACCGCCCGGGCCGACCTTGCCTCGCTCGTGCGCCGGGCCGCTCACGGCGAGACCACCGTGATCGCCGTCCACGGCCGCCCGATGGCACGGGTGGCCCCGCTGTCGGGGGCCGAGGGCGACCTCGACGGCCTGATCGCCTGCGGGGCCGTCGTCGCCCCCCGGCGCACCACGCCGTGGCGACCGCCCGTCGCGGTGCCGATCCCCCCCGGCACCCGCCTCGACCGCACGGCGGCCGAGATCCGCTGATGCGCCACCACCACGATCTGGGGAGCATCGGCGTCCCGCGAGGGCGTCGGGCATGACGGTCGCGTTGGACACGACGGCGCTGCTGGCGGTGGTGACCGCCGGACCGGGGCGCGCCCTCACCCTCGACGCACTCGACGGTGACCCGGTGTGGGCCGCCGCCGCGAGCGCGCTGGCCGAAGCGCTCGCCGCGATCGACCGCCTCACCGACGAGACGGTCCTGCGGGCCGACCTCGAAGACGGCGTCCGCCGGCTGTGGGATCACCTTCACGTCGTGCCGCTCGACACCCGAGCGCTCGAACGGGCGGCCACGCTCGCCCGCCAGCAGCCCCTCCCGGTCGCCCACGGCCTTCATCTGGCGGCGGCCGAGCGGATGCCGGCACCGGTGCGCTTCGTCACCTTCGACCCCACCCAGATCGCCGTCGCGCTCAGCGTCGGGTTCGACGTCGTGTCGGCCTGACCGATCGGCAGCGGCCACGAAGCGGCGACGGCGGGCTGGCACACTTGGTCGATGCCTGGCTTGACGCTCCACTGGGTCAACGGCGACGTCGAGGTCCACAAGGTCGTCGTCGGACCGTACGAGAACAACGTGTTTGTCATCCGGTGCCGACGCACCGGCGAGGCGGTGCTGATCGACGCGGCCAACGAGCACCAACAGCTGCTGGAGCTGTGCCAGCGCCTCGGGGTCCGCCGGGTACTCGAGACCCACGGACATTGGGATCACATCCAAGCCGTCCCGGCGATGCGCGAGGCCGGCTACGAGGTGGCCGTCACCAAGCTCGACGCGCCGAAGCTGAGCGAGGTCGGCTACGACGTCTTCCTCGACGACACCGAGGTGATCGAGGTCGGCGAGCTTCGCCTCGACGCGATCCACAACCCCGGCCACACCCCCGGGTCGATCTCCTTCGCCGTACGTGACACCCCGCTGCTGTTCACCGGCGACACCTTGTTCCCCGGCGGGCCGGGGAACACCAGCTCCGACGATGCCGACTTCGACGCGATCATCCGTTCGATCGACGACCGCCTCTTCAGCTACCCCGCCACGACGATCGTGTTGCCCGGCCACGGGGTCGACACCACGATCGGCGCCGAACGCCCCCACCTCCAGGAGTGGGTCGAGCGCGGCTGGTAGGCGGGCAGGACCACGGTGCCGGGTTTCCACTACGCCGGTAGGGCATATTCCTGGCGCAGGTAGCATCGGCGCCGTGACCGAGCTGTTCCGTGTCGAGGGTCTGTGCGCCGCCCCCGTCGAGGATTCCGGTGAGCCGGCCGGCGAGTCGATCCTGCGAGGCGTCGACCTGGCGGTCGAGGCCGGCGAGGTGCACGCCATCATGGGACCCAACGGGTCCGGCAAGAGCACGCTGGCGTCGACGCTGCTGGGATCGCCCGAGTACGCCGTGACCAACGGCACCATCGTGTTCGACGGTGATGACGTCACCGAGTGGCCGACCGACGAGCGGGCCAAGGCGGGCATGTTCCTCGCCTTCCAGTACCCCCAGGAGATCCCCGGGGTCTCGGTGATCCAGTTCCTCCGCCAAGCGCTCTCGGCCCGCAAGGGCCTCGACCTGTCGGTGCTCGAGCTCCGAGTCGCGGCGATGGAGTGGATGCAACGACTGGGGATGGACTCGTCGTTCGTGGACCGCTATCTCAACGAGGGGTTCTCGGGCGGCGAGAAGAAGCGCAACGAGATCATGCAGATGGCCATCCTCGAGCCGCGCCTCGCCGTGCTCGACGAGACCGACTCCGGGCTCGACATCGACGCGCTGCGCATCGTCGCCACCGGCATCCACGAGGTCCGCGCCGACCGACCCGAGATGGGTGTGGTGCTGATCACGCACTACCAGCGGCTACTCGACGAGGTGCGCCCCGACCACGTGCACGTGCTGATGGAGGGTCGCATCGTCGCATCCGGCGGGATGGAGATCGCCGCCGCCCTCGAACGCGACGGCTACGAGTCCTTCCGGCCCGCCGGCGCCGGGACCACGCCATGACCGTTCCCATGCAACAGCGGTCTGCGTGGCCGGGGAACGCCATCGTCCGCGCCCAGTTCCCGTTTCTCGATCGGCGGATCGACGGGATGCCGATCCACTACCTCGACTCCGGCAACACGTCGCAGAAGCCACGTGCGGTGATCGACGCGATGTCGGCGTTCACCGCCACGCACTACGCCCCCATCAACCGCAGCGCGTACCGGATGGCGTCCGAGGCCACCGACGCCTACGAGGCTGGCCGACGCAAGGTCGCCGGGTTCATCAACGCCCGCCACCCCGACGAGGTGGTGTTCACCAAGAACGCCACCGAGTCGCTCAACCTCGTGGCGAAGTCGTGGGGTGGCGCCAACCTCTCCGCCGGTGACGTCGTGGTGCTGACCCACATGGAGCACCACGCCAACATCGTGCCGTGGCACCAGCTCGCCACCGAGCACGGCATCGAGCTCCGTTGGATCCCTCTGACCGACGATGGCCGGCTCGACCTGAGCGACCTCGACCGCCTGCTCGACGGCGCCAAGGTCCTGTCGTTCTCGGCCATGAGCAACGTGCTCGGGACCATCACCCCGGTCGCCGAGCTGTGCGCCGCCGCCCACGACGCCGGCGCGCTGGCGGTCGTCGACGCCTGCCAGTTCGTGCCACACAACCCCACGGATGTGCAGGCATGGGAGGCCGACTTCGTCGCCTTCTCCAGCCACAAGATGTGCGGCCCATCGGGCATCGGCGCGCTGTGGGGACGGGCCGAGCTGCTCGATGCCACCCCCCCGTTCCTCGGCGGCGGCAACATGATCGCCGATGTCCGCCTCGACGGGTTCACCCCGGCCCCGGTCCCGGCCAAGTTCGAGGCCGGCACCCCACCGATCACCGAGGCCATCGGGTTCGGCGCCGCCGTCGACTTCCTCGAAGGTCTCGGCATGGAGGCCGTGCGGGCCCACGAGGCCGCACTCACCGAGTACGCGCTCACCACACTGACCGGGCGGTTCGGCGACGACATCACGATCCACGGCCCCCGCGACGTCACCGAGCGCGGCGGGGTCCTCAGCTTCGCGTTCCGCGACGTGCACCCCCACGACGTCAGCCAGGTGCTCGACCAACGCAACGTCTGCGTCCGTGCCGGTCATCACTGCGCCAAGCCGTTGATGCGGCTGCTCGGCGTCGCCGCCACGGCGCGCGCCAGCCTGTACGTGTACAACGATGAGTCCGACGTCGACGCACTCGCCGACGGCCTCGACAGCACCACCGACATCTTCGGCTTCTGATCCATCGATTTCGCCGAGCCGCCCAGGAGAACCGCCCATGCCCGGCCTCGAAGACCTCTACCGGGAGATCATCCTCGACCACTATCGGACACCCCGCAACCGCGGGGAGTTGCCGATCCCACCGGCGCAGCTCGCCCAGGGACACAACCCGCTCTGTGGCGACGAGATCACGGTGTATGTCCAACTGGAGGGCGACGTCGTCGCCGATGTCAAGGTCGGCGGGCAGGGCTGTTCGATCTCCCAGTCGTCGGCGTCGATGATGACCCAGGCGATCAAGGGGAAGTCGATCGGTGAGGTGCGCGCCCTCGTCCGCCGGTTCAAGTCGATGATGTCGATCGAGGACGAGTCGGATTCGGGATCGGAGACCGAGCCGGTCTCGCTGGGCGATCTCGAGGCGCTGCAGGGTGTGGTGAAGTTCCCGGTGCGGATCAAGTGTGCGACGTTGGCGTGGAACACACTGCTCGATGCCCTCGATCGTCCCGCCGCCGTCTGAGCCGCCCTCCGTGAGCACCCTGCCGCCGACCGCCGAGGACCCTGAACGCATCCGCCTCGGGCGGTCGATTCGACAACTCGGTCACGCCGTGGTCGGGCACCAGGCTCCGCCCGAGCTGCTCGACGAGTTGGCCGCCACCCTCGACGGCTACCGCGACCGGTTGATGCAGGGCGAACGGCGCCGCCGCGAGGAGACCTCGTTCGCCGCTCGCGAGTTCCGGGAGGTCGCGGCCGACGGCGAACGCATGTTGAGCTACGACGACCGGCCGTTCTCGGGTCGCTCGTCGCCGTGGGGCATCGATCTCGCGGTCCACCGCCGGGGCGAGGAGATCGAGGCCGACTTCACCCTCGACGCCGCCCACGAGGGCGCGCCCGGCCGCTCCCACGGTGGGATCGTCGCCGGGATGTTCGACGATGTGTTCGGCTTCGTCCTCGACATCATCCAGCAGTCGGCGTTCACCGGCGAGCTGAAGATCCGCTACGAAGCGCCGACCCCGCTGCATCGGCCGCTGGCGTGTCGAGGGCGTCTCCGTGAACGGGTCGGCCGCAAGATCTGGATCGAGGGCGAGCTGGTCGACCTCGGCGCCGGGGACCGCGTCGTCGCCCGGGGCGAAGGCCTGTTCATCGCCGTCGACATCGAGGCGATGCACCCCACCGCCCGCCTGCCCGCACCCCCCGACGAAGCCTGACGATCGACGCTCACCGTCGAAGGTCGGTCACGGTTCCGCCGCTGGCGCTGACCAGATCGGCGGGGGCGATCCCGAACACGTCGGTCCACGTACCCGCCGCCGCCCACACCTCGTCGTAGTCGAGGAGATCGGGGTCGATGAACACCGCCAGCTCGCTGGCGTGACCGAACGGCGGGACGCCACCGATCGGGAACCCGGTGGCCTGGCGCACCACGTCGGCGTCGACGCGCGAGCACTTCGCACCACCGGCGGCGGCGGCGAGCTTGCGCTCGTCGAGCTGGTTCTTGCCGCTGACGTAGGCCAGGACGACCTCGCCGTCGACGGCGAAGATCAGGCTCTTGACGATCTGACCGACCTCGACACCGATGGCCGCCGCCGCGTCGGCCGCCGTCTTGGTCCCCTCGGGAAAGCGCACCGGGTCGATCGTCAGGCCGAGTCCGGCGGCAGCGTCGACCAGACGACGGACGTTCTTGTGCACTTGCTGCTCGTCGCTCACGAGTCCCGGAACGTAGCCGGACCACCGCTGGCGAGCACGGCGGCACCGGCGATCGAGCAACACGCCGCCACGAGGTACGGGATGGTGTAGTTGCCCGCCTGGTCGTAGAGCCAACCGAGCAGCAGGGGTCCACCGGCGGTGCCGAACATCGAGAAGAACTGCGATCGGCTGAACAGCCGCGGGTAGTCGAGCACCCCGAAGCGCTCGGCGACCAGCAGCGGCTGGAGCATCAGGATGTTGCCGACGGTGGCGCCGAACACGAGGATCGAGGCGAACAACGCCACCGTGGTGTGCGACACGGCGAGCGCGGCCAGCGACAACGCCTGGACCCCGCCGAGCACGACGGTCACCTTGGCCATCGGCATGCCCGTGATCACGCGACCACCCACCAGCCGGGCCAGCACCGACATCCCGGCCAGGGCGATGGTCGCGAACGTCGCGGTGCCCGGGGTGGTGCGGTCCTCGGCCAGCTTGACGAGTTGCTGGATGCCCCCGACCTGGGCGCCCATCATCAGCGTGTAGCCGACGGTCAGCGCACGGAAGAACCGGGTGCGCACGGCATCGTCGAACGGCACGCCCATCGGCCTGGCGACGATGTGGTCGTCGGGCACCCGTTCGCCGTCGGGGAGCCAGCCGAGCCGTCCCGGGTCGGCCGACACCATCCACAGTGCGAACGGCACCGTGCCGAGCACCCAGACCACGGCGAGGATCGGCGTCGACGAGGCGAGACCGCGCTCGTCGATCAGCCACTTGGCCAGCGGGGTGAGGGCGATGCCGCCGACCGACAGCCCCGTCGAGGCCACCGACAGGGCGACGGTCCGGCCGGTCACGTACCAGCGGGTCACGACGGTCGTGACCGGTACCAGCCCGGCGGCGGAGAACCCGATGGCGAAGACGGTGTAGACGGCGTAGAGCTGCCATCGCTCTTCGACCTGGCCGAGCACCGCGAGCGCCACCCCGCCGATGAGACCGCCGCCGACCATCACCATCCGGACGTCCCGTTTGGCGATCACGCGAGCGACCATCAGCCCGGCGAAGCCACCGACGACGAAGAACAGGGTCGTCGCCAACGAGATCGATGCCAGCGACCAGCCCTGCTCGTTGCTGAACGCGTTGAGGTAGACGGCGAGCCCGTAGAAGCTCAGCCCCGATGTCGTCATCAGGATGAGGAAGCACCCGGCGACGACCCGCGAACCCGGGAACCGACCGGTCGCCGGCCGCGCTGGGGTGTCGATCCTCATCGCCAGGCATCGTACGGACGGCGATGGTGTCC
>JBKEAH010000032.1:0-6510 GCA_047972065.1 Desertimonas sp. | reverse complement strand
AAAGTGGTGTTCGGCTCGCTCGTCGCGGGGCTCCTCGCCGGCAGCTCGAGCGTGGCGATGGCCTCCGGCGACACCACCGAACCCCCAACCGAGACCACGACCGACGACGCCGCGGCGGCATCGGGCCCCGTGTGCGAGACGTCGACAACCGACGACGACATCGTCGAGGCCATCGGCGACATCGACCTGTCGGGCGTCGAGGTGACGATCGGGTCGAAGAACTTCACCGAGCAGTACGTGCTGGGCTGGCTCGGCTACCTGGCGATGGAAGAGGCCGGCGCGACCGTCGACGAGGCGATCGATCTCGGCGGCACCAACGTCGTGCGCGAGGCGCTGCTGGCGGGCGAGATCGACATGTCCTGGGAGTACAACGGCACCGGCTGGGCCGAGCACCTCGGCCAGGCCGACCCGTCGTTCGTCCCCGAGACCCTGACCGCCGAGGTCTGCGCCCTCGACCTCGAGGAGAACGACATGCGCTGGATCGGGCGTTCGCCGTTCAACAACACCTATGGCTTCGCCTCGCGTCCCGACCTGGTCGACGACGACGGCGAACCGCTCGACTTCGACGGCATGGCCGCCTATCTCGAGGAGAACCCGGACGCCACCGTGTGCATGGAGTCGGAGTTCCCGGCCCGCGACGACGGGCTCGTGCTGTGGGAGGACCACACCGGCTATGTCCTGCCCGTCGAGCAGGAGGTCATCTTGGACACCGACGTGATCTACGAGCAGACGGCGTCGGGTGAGTGCGACTTCGGTGAGATCTTCACCACCGACGAGCGCGTCAACACGCTCGGGCTGAACCTGGTCGCCGACCCCGGCGTGATGATCCTCTACAACGTCTCGCTGACGATGACCGACGAGACCTACCAGCAGGCCCCCGACGCCTTCCGGTCGATCGCCGCCACGCTGCTCGCCGATCTGGACGAGGAGACGATGCTCGAGCTCAACGGCGCCGCCGCCGAGACCGGCGACCCCGAGCAGGTCGCCCGCGACTACCTGGTCGAGCAGGGTCTCATCGAGGAGTGACCGTCCCCCGATCGGCCGCTCCGCCGGTGGAGCGGCCGATCGGGCCCGGTGACGAGTAGCGTCGAGGTCCGATGTGGCTCGAACGGATTCGCGAGCCGGCCGACCTCCGTGAACTCAACGACGACGAGCTCACCGAGCTCGCCGGGGAGATCCGCGACTTCATCGTGGCCGCCGTCGCCGAGAACAGCGGCCACCTCGGGTCCAACCTCGGTGCCGTCGAGCTGACCCTCGCCCTCCACCGCGTGTTCGACTCGCCGCGTGACGCGGTGCTCTGGGACACCGGCCACCAGGCGTATGTGCACAAGCTGGTCACGGGTCGTCAGAGCGGGTTCGCGCAGCTCCGACACGCCGGCGGTTTGTCGGGGTACCCATCGCGCGAGGAGAGCCGCCACGACCACGTCGAGAACAGCCACGCCTCGACCATCCTCTCCTACGCCTACGGCATGGCGGTGGCCCGCGACGCCGGCGTCGACCCGCACCGACACATCGTCGCCGTGCTCGGCGACGGCTCACTGACCGGCGGGATGACCTACGAGGCGCTCAACAACATCGGCCACAGCCAGCGCCGCGTCATCATCGTGCTCAACGACAACGGGCGCAGCTACGCCCCGACGATCTCCAACCTGACGGCCAAACGACCCGCCGCCGGGGTCGACGAACCGCCCGAGACGCCGCCGTTGATCAGCCGGATCGGCGACTGGCTCTCGCACACGCTCACCGAGATCCGGCTCAACCCGACCTACGTGCGGCGCCAGCGGCGACTCGAGGAGTTCCTCCAGAACGTGCCGCTCGTGGGCACCCCCGCCGAGCGGGCGATGGAGGCGTTCAAGGCCGGGGTGCGCGAGTTCCTCCAACCGCCGGCCTTCTTCGAAGCGCTCGGCGTCCGCTACGTCGGCCCGGTCGACGGCCACGACATCCCGGCCCTCGAGCATGCCCTCCGGAACGCCGAGGAGCTGTCGGCCGAGGGACCGATCGTCGTGCACGTGCTGACGCAAAAGGGTCGCGGCTACGCCCCCGCCGAAGACGACGAAGAAAAGCACCTCCACGACGCCCCCGTGTTCGACCCTGTCGTCGGGCCTCCCAAGGCGGTGCCCACCGGCTACACACAGGCCTTCGCCGAGGCGATCATCAAGGAGGCCGAAGCCGACCCCCGCGTGGTGGCGATCACCGCGGCGATGCCGGGGCCGACCGGGTTGATCCCCTTCGCCGACCGCTTTCCCGAACGCTTCTTCGACGTCGGGATCGCCGAACAGCACGCCGTCACCGCCGCTGCCGGGATGGCGATGGGTGGGCTGCGGCCGGTCGTCGCCCTCTACTCGACGTTCCTCAACCGGGCCTGGGACCAAGTCGTGTACGACGTCGCGCTCCACCGGCTTCCGGTCGTGATCTGTCTCGACCGCGCCGGGGTCACCGGGCCCGACGGCCCCAGCCACCACGGCGTGTTCGACATGGCGCTGCTGGCCCGGGTGCCCGGCATGCGTGTCCTCGCCCCCTCGTCGGCCCAGGAGCTCCAGGCGATGCTCCACGACGCGATGCATCTCGCCGACGAGGGCCCGGTGGCCATCCGCTACCCGCGTGGCCAGGCCCGCCAGGTCGGCGAACACGAGGTCGGCGTGGGGCTCCAGGCCCGCCGGGTGCGCGCCGGCGGAGACGTCGCACTGCTGGCGATCGGCCGGATGGTCGCTGCCGCCGAGAAGGCGGCCGAGCACCTCGCCGAGCGGGGGGTCGCGGCGACGGTGTGGGACGTGCGCTCGTGCGTACCGCTGGACGACGAGATGCTCGCCGACGCCGCCGGCCACCGGCGCGTCGTCACGATCGAGGACGGTGTACGCGACGGCGGTATCGGCACGGCGATCGCCGATCGAGTTCGGATGCTCGACGAGTCGACACCGGTGACCGTCCTCGGCTTGCCCAACGTGTTCATCCCCCACCACCACCAGCCCGATCGGCTGTTGGCTCAGTTCGGGCTCGACGCCGCGTCGATCGCCGACGCCGCCACCCGATGACGGCCCGTTCGGTCCTCGATCTGTCGATGGTCTCGGCCGGGATGTCGAGCACCGACGCACTCGCCGCCACCACCGCGCTGGCCCGGGCCGCCGAGCGACTCGATTACGGGCGCTTCTGGGTCGCCGAGCACCACAACATGGAGACGGTCGCCAGCACGTCACCGGCGGTGCTGATCGCCCATGTCGCAGCCAGCACCGAGCGCATCCACGTCGGCTCGGGCGGCGTGATGCTCCCCAACCACGCCCCGCTCGTCGTGGCCGAGCAGTTCGCGATGCTCGAGGCGCTCCATCCCGGCCGCATCGACCTCGGGCTGGGGCGGGCACCGGGCACCGACCCATCGACGGCCGCCGCCTTGCGCCGCAGCCCGAACCTCCACGCCGACACGTTCACCCACGATCTCATCGAGCTGCTGGGATGGCTGGGCGACGAGCGGGTCGAACCAGGCACCTGGTCCCGCTTTCGGGCGACCCCCGAAGCCACCAGCTACCCGACCGTCATGCTGCTGGGTTCCAGCGACTTCTCGGCTCGCCTCGCCGGGCAGTTGGGACTCGGGTTCGGGTTCGCCCATCACTTCGATGTCCCCGGCACGTTGGAGGCGATCGCGATCTACCGGCGAGAGTTCTCGCCGTCACCCGGGTTGGCCGAGCCGTACACGATGGTGACCGCCGGGGTGCTGGCCGCCGACACCGACGAGGAGGCCGAGCACCTCGCCGGGCCGGCCCGACTCGCCATGCTCGGCATCCGGACGAACCGGCGCACGCCGCTGATGCCACCGGACGAGGCGGCGACCCATCCCGACATCGAGACCGCCCGGTCGATGCCATCGAACCGGATCATGGGCTCGGCGAGCACCGTCGCCGCCGGGATCGCCGAACTGGTCGAGCGCACCGCAGCCGACGAGATCATGGTGTCGACGATGACGCATGGTCTGGCCGAGCGGATCCGCACGCTCGAACTCGTCGCCGACCACTGGCCATGACGCTCGACGACGAGCTGGCGCTGGCGCTGGCGCTGGCCGATGCCGCCGACGCGATCACGCTCCCGGCGTTCGAGCGGCGCGACTTCACGCTCGACTGGAAGGCCAACCAGACCGAGGTCACCGAGATCGATCGGGACGCCGAGGCCACCATCTCGACGATCCTCCAGACCGAACGCCCCGGCCACGGCCGCTACGGCGAGGAGCACGGACCCGCCGGTGCCCCCGACTCGCCGTGGTGCTGGGTGGTCGACCCGGTCGATGGCACCTCGGGGTTCGTGCGCGGGATCCCGGTGTGGGCCACCCTGATCGCGTTGACCCACGACGTTCAGGGGGTGGTGATCGGCGTGGTCTCGGCGCCCGCACTGGGCCGCCGGTGGTGGGCGGGGCGCGGCCTGGGGGCCCACGCCAACGGCCGGGTGTGCCAGGTCTCCGACGTCGGCACTATCGGTGAGGCGCAGATCAGCCTGACCCCCAACGACGGGTGGGACGACCTCGGGCTGACCCCGGCGCTCAACCTCCTCGGCCGTCAGGCCCGCCGGGTGCGCGGGTTCGGCGACTTCTGGCAACACTGCCTGGTCGCCGAGGGCGCCCTCGATGTCGCCGTCGACGCCGTCGGCGTCGCCCCCTACGACCTGGCCGCGGTCCGGGTGATCGTCGAGGAGGCCGGCGGGCGGTTCACCGACCGGTTCGGCGAGGCGACCCACCACCACGACACCGCGGTCTCGACCAACGGGCTGCTCCACGACGGGGTCATCGCTCGCCTCCGAACCTGAGCAGATCGGGGAGCGCCGGGTCGGCGCCGGGGCCGAACGCGCTGACCAACACGCCCTTGGCACCGCTCGATGAGGTGATGCCGACGACGATCATCTCGTCACCGGGGTCGCTGGGACCTTCGAACCGATACGTGCGCTCCACCGACGCCTCGTCGAGCGTGCAGCGCCAGGTGTCCCCGGCCCAGCACAAGTGGCCATCGATCAGCTCGACGTCGTCGGTGTACCCATCGCCGCGGAGGATCTCGACGGCGGCGGTCACGGTGTCGGGCGCGTTGGACATGGTCCCAGTCTGGCAAGACTGGAGCCGTGGACCCGGAGCTGACACCCGCACAGATCGACCGTGTCATGCGACTCGCCAGCGAGCTCGCCGCCGACCACGACCGGTCCGGCGAGCCGGGATTGCCCGGCTCGGCAGTCATCGCTGCCGCCGGCGAGGTCGGCATCCCGGCGTCGGCCGTGGAACGGGCGATCGCGATGGAGCGGCTCGGTGACCGTCCCGGGCGCCGCTTTGGCGACCGCCTGGTCGGGCCGCGCTCGGTGATCGTCGATACCCGCCTCGCGCTCCCGGTCGCCGAGACGATGAGCCGGCTCGACGAGTGGCTGGTGGCCGGTCACCACCTGCGGCGCGAGACCGCGACCACGCACCAGGCCGAGTGGCGACGTCGGGACGGCCTGGTCGCCGCCGGGAGCCGCGCCGCGCGCGGCCTGCTCGGCGAAGGAGAGCTCGGCGAGGTCCGACACCTCAGCGCCGTCGTGCGCGAGGACGGTGCCGGGACCGTCGTCCGGCTGCGACTCGAGCGCGCCGCCGAGCGAAACGGTTGGCTGGCCGGAGGAACCGCCGTCGCGGCGGCCACGACCGGTGCCGCCGTGACGCTGGCGGTGGTGTTCACACCGTTCATCGCGCTGGCGACACCGCTGACCGTCGGCGCCGGGATCGCGACGGCCCGATCGGGGCGCAGCGCTGCCGACCGCCACGAACGCGATCTGCGGCGGCTGCTCGACACCGTCGGTCGGCGGGTGAACCCGACGACCCTCGGCGACGAGCTCAGGCGTCGGGTTGGTCGCCGACGACGCTGACGAAGCTGACGCACGAGCCCGGTGCACCACCGAGGTTGTGGGTCAACGCCTTGCGCTTACCGGCCTTGATCGAGTCGATCTGACGGTCGCCGGCCTCCTCACGCAACTGCATCCAGCACTCGAACAGCATCCGCAGCCCGGAGGCGCCGATCGGGTGGCCGAACGACTTGAGGCCGCCATCGGGGTTGACCGGAAGCTCACCATCGAGGTCGTAGGTACCGGCCAGCACCTCCTTCCAGGCAAAGCCACGCTCGGCGAAGCCGAGGTCCTCCATCAGCACCAGCTCGGTCGGGGTGAAGCAGTCGTGCACCTCGGCCATCGCCAGCTCGGCGCGTGGATCCTCGATCCCGGCCTGCTGGTAAGCGTCCTCGGCGGAGCGGACGACCTCGGTGAAGCTGGTGTAGTCGTAGGACGGATCGATCGGACCGGCCGCCGGACCGGCGATGAACGACAGCGCCTTCACATACAGCGGGTGGTCGGTGTAGCGGTGGGCGTCCTCGGCCCGCACGATGATCGCAGCGGCCGAACCGTCGCTGACCCCCGAGCAGTCGAAGATCCCGAGCGGGCCGGCCACCAGCGGGCTGCAGGCGATGGTCTCCTTGGGCACTTCCTTGCGGAACTGCGCCCGCGGGTTGAGCGCTCCGTTCT
>JBKEAH010000027.1:0-11394 GCA_047972065.1 Desertimonas sp. | reverse complement strand
AGCACGCCAACGTCCCGATGTAGACGATCAGCGCCAGGACGAGGCCCATGTAGAAGAGCCAGCTGAACAGCTTGTGATCGAACTTCAGGTGCATGAAGAAGCTGACGACGATGAAGAACTTGGCCACCATCATGATGAGGAGGGCGGGCAAGAACAGCGGGCCGACATCGATGTAGCTGATGGCGACCTCGGCCGCCGTGATCGCCGCCAACAGCAGCGCGATCAGGATGTACTGCTTGTCGGTCGCCCCGTGCTGGTGGTCGCCGAACTCGTCAGCGGAGAGATCCTCGCCGGCCGGTGCGTGGGCGGTGTCGATGCTCATTCGATCTCCCTCTGCCTCAGGCCGGGATCAGGTAGACGAGGGTGAAGATGACGATCCACACGATGTCGACGAAGTGCCAGTAGAGGCCGACGAGCTCGACGACCTCGGACTCGTCGCCGTGGACCCGACGCCGTGAGAGCATCCCGGTCAGCGACAGCAACATGATGATGCCGATCAGAACGTGGGCGCCGTGGAACCCGGTGAGGGTGTAGAAGCTCGACGAGAACAGGCTGGTCGTGAAGCCCAATCCCTCGCGGTAGAACGAGGTGAACTCGTACACCTGACCGCCGAGGAAGGTCGCCCCGAGGAGCGCCGTGACGACGAGCCACAGCCTGGTGTTGCGCCGGTCGCCCCGAGCGATCGACGAGACGGCCAGCACCATCGTCAGCGAGCTCATCAGCAGCACGAAGCTCGACACCGAGGTGAACGGGATGTCGTAGATCTGGTCCGGCCCGACCGAACCGCCGGTCCGCCCTCGGTAGAGCATGTAGGTGCTGATCAGACCGCCAAAAAGCAGGCACTCCGAGCCGAGGAACAGCCACATCCCCATCTTGTTGTTGGAGAGCCCGGTCGAGGTCTCGTGGGCGCCGTGGTCGTCGTGGTCGTCGACAGCGGCAGGGCCGGCGTCGTCGGCGTGGGTGAGGACGTCGCCTTCGGGGACCGTCGGCTCGGCCTCGGCCGCACCGCCGTCAGCGGCGGCTGTCGTGTCGTCGCTCATGCGTCACCTCCGACGGTCGCCAGCTCGGCGCCCGGTCCATCGGCCTCGTCATCGGGATCGAAGTCCGAGTCCTCGGCGACGGATGGCTCGAGCGCCCACCCGAACATCGCCAGTATCGCGATCAGCCCGCCGACCATCGCGATCAGCGGCGCATAGATCAGCCCGACGGCGATGATCGGCAACGAGGCGCCGAGCAGGAGCGGCCAGTACGAGGGCGACGGCATGTGGATGTGGTGGTCGGCCCTCGCCTCTTCGGCGGCCAAGACCTCCTCGGCCGTCGCCACCCGGCGGATGTCGTGATGGCCCTCCTCGCCGACGTCCTCGTACTTGCGGTGGAAGAACTCGTCGAGGTGATGCACCTCGGGGAGCGCATCGAAGTTGTGCTCCTTGGGCGGGTTGGCCGTCATCCACTCCAGCGTCCGGGCGTCCCATGGGTCGAGCGGCGCCACCGGCGCCCGTCGGTGCGTGTACCAGATGTTGACCACGAACAGCAGGACGCCGATGCCGAGGATGAAGGCGCCGACCGAAGAGACGAGGTTCCAGAACCCGAGGTTGAAGAACCCCTCGCCGGCCCGGTCCTCGGTCCACACGTACATCCGGCGCGGTTGGCCCTGGAGACCGATGATGTGCATCGGGCCGAACGTGAGGTTCATACCGATCGACATCAGCCAGAAGTTCCATTGGCCGAGCCGCTCGTTGAGGCACTTGCCGAAGATCTTGGGCCACCAGTAGTAGAAACCGGCGAAGAACCCGAGCACGGCGCCGCCGAAGAGCACGTAGTGGAAGTGGGCGACGATGTAGTAGGTGTCGGTCTGCTGGGTGTCCGACGGCGACACCGCGTGGGTGACCCCGGAGAGCCCGCCGATGGTGAACTGCACCACGAGGCCGATGCCGAACAGCATCGCCGTCGTGAACCTGAGCTTGCCGCCCCACATGGTGAGGGTCCAGTTGACGATCTTGACGCCGGTGGGGATGGCGATCGCCATCGTGGCCACCGAGAACACCATGACGCTGACGGGGCCGAGACCGGAAGCGAACATGTGGTGGGCCCACACCCCGAATCCGACGAAACCGATGGCGGCACCGGAGAAGACCACGAACGGGTACCCGAAGAGTGGCTTCTTCGAAAAGACCGGCAGGACCTCCGAGACGATGCCGAAGCTGGGCAGCACGAGGATGTACACCTCGGGGTGCCCAAAGATCCAGAACAGGTGCTGCCACAGCAAGGGGTCGGCGCCCTCGGCGACGGAGAAGAAGGTGGCGTCGAAGGTCCGCTGGAACATCAGCAGGAACAGCGCGACGGTGATCACCGGGATCGCGAACAACAGGAGGAACTGGATCACCAGGATCATCCAGCTGAACACCGGCATCCGCATCATCGACATGCCCTTGGTGCGCATGTTGAGGATGGTGACGATCAGGTTGACCGCGCCGGTCAACGAAGCGATGCCGGTGATCTGCAATCCGAGGCCCCAGAAGTCGATGCCGTGCGTCGGCGAGAACGGCACGCTCGAGTTCGGGGCGTACATGAACCAGCCGCCGTCGGCGGCACCGCCGAGGAACCACGACAGGTTGACGACGATCGCGCCCGCCAGGAAGCACCAGAAGCCAAAGGCGTTGAGCCGCGGAAAAGCGACGTCGCGCGCCCCGATCTGTAGCGGTACGAGGTAGTTACCGAACGCCGCCGCCATCGGCATGGCGAAGAGGAACACCATGGAGGTCGCGTGCATGGTGAACATCTGGTTGTAGAGATCGGCCGACAGCAACGTGCCGTCGGGGCCCGCCAACTGGGTCCGGATGAGCAACGCCTCGACCCCGCCGACGATGAAGAAGAAGAGGGCCGCGACGCCGTACATGATGCCGAGCTTCTTGTGGTCGACCGTGAACAGCCACGATCGCCAGCCGGTCGTCTCGACCGGTCGGCGGAACACCCCGTAGCTGGTCCCAGCGGTGACCCGGGTCTCTCCGCGCAGTGCAAGTGCTGGCGTGGGTTGCTCAATCAGCGCCATTGGTCGTCTCCAGCAGGTAGGCGATGAGCTGGTCGATCTGTTCTTCCGACAGTGCCAGGTACGGCATGCCGCGCGTCAGCCCGTCGGTCGGTTGGAGGAGGAGAGCGTCGGCGTACATCGGCTTCTTCTCCGGGGGGTTGCGAAGCCACTCGCGCAGATCGACGGCGTTGAGGCAGTCGGCGGTCACCCCGGCGAGGTAGCGGTCGCCGAACTCCTCGGGGCTGGCCTCCCACACGTCGTTACGGCACTCCGGCGTGATGAGGTCGAAGCTGGCACCGGCGAAGGTGTTGCGGGTCATGAGGTGGGTGAGGTCCGGTGCCGCCCCGCTGTACACCCGAAGCTCGGGCTGAGCGAGCATCGGATCACCGTTGGCATCGAGCAACCCGTTCTGCTGGTGGCAGCTCGCGCATTGCGAGCGGAACACGTCCTGGCCGGCGATGCCCAGCTCGCTGGTCGGCTCGCCGACCGGGGCCAGCTGCATCTCGATCCACCGTTGGAAGTCGGGCGGATCGAGGGCGACGACCTCCATGCGCATGTTGGCGTGCGACAGCCCACAGAACTCGGCACATTGGCCGGCGTAGATGCCCGGCTCATCGGCCTGCAGGCGCAGGGTGTGCACCCGGCCCGGGACCATGTCGCGCTTGCCGTTGAGCCGGGGGATCCACCAGCTGTGGATCACGTCGCGGCTGGTGCCACGGACCAACACGTTGGTCCCCGTCGGGATGACCATCTGACCGCTGGTGACGATCGCCTGCTCGAGTCCCCCGTCGAGACCGCAGCCGGCCTGGGCCGGGTAGTCGATCTCCCACCACCACTGCTGGCCGGTGACGTTGACCACGCACTCGGTGTCGTCGGTCTTGGCCAAGGCCATCAGCGTGCCGACGGTCGGGATAGAGACACCGATGAGGATCATCGCCGGCAGGATCGTGAGCGCGATCTCCAATGCCGGCTTGCCGTGGCTCTGCTCGGGGATCGGCTGGCCGCGATCACGGAACTTGACCACGACGATCCCGACGACGACGAACACGATGACGCCGACGACCCCGGCGATGGCGAACACCGGCCACTGCAGGTCATGGATCTTCTGGGCGTTCTCGCCGGCGGGATCCCAGGTGTCCTGCGGGGCGTTCTGGGCGCAGCCCGCCACCAAGAGGGCTCCGGCGATCAACCCCAGCGGGGTGAGCCGACGCCGCAACGATGAGGACGGACGGGCGCTCGACACGGCTGGCACGGTACCTCCGGCGTTCACGGCACCACCACCTCGACGAGGGCGCCGTCGACGCCGGGAACGGTGAAGTTCATCGGTTCGGTCGCCGCGGCGCTGGTGGTGCTGATGGCGAACGTCAGCAACTGGGTGCCGCCTTCCTCGACCAATGCGGTGCAGTACTGCGCCGGGACCTGGTCGCTCGTGGTATCGGCAGGATCTTCGAGACGGGTACCGGCATGCAACACCAGGCGACGATCCTCACCGGAGTCGTTACGGAACAACACGTTGGTCGGGTTGTTGCGGGCGACGACGAACGAATCGGTCGGTGCGTCGGCCCAATCGAGGGCCGAGGCGGTGAGGGTGTCGTCGCCGTTCAACGTGATCTCACCCATGATGTTCGCCTTGGCGGCGACGGTCTGGCTGGCCTTGTCGTCGGCGTGGGTCTCCTCGGCCGTCGTGCACTCCTCGTGCTCGCCGAGCATGGCGACGGTCTCGTGAACCTCCATCTCTCGCTCACCACCGATGGCCGCCGCGATGCCCCCGGTCACCAGACCGGCGACGGCGACGACGACGACGGCGCCGATCGCACCGCTGCGCAGCGTCGGGCGGGCGGCGAAGACGAAGCCGATGGCCAGGACCAGCGTGGCGATGACGCCGAAGGCCACCGGCCCCCCGGTCTTGGAGAGGAACAGCATGATGCGGCTGAAGGAGAAGACGATGACGGCGGCAGCGAGGGCGGCGAAGATCGGGAACTCCACAGGGTGGGCGAGTCGGCCACGAACCCCGGCGTTGTAGGTGCCGTCGTCGGATGCTCGCTCGCTCCAGCTCTGCACCATCCACTCGGCCGCCGTCGCCGCCAGGATGACCAACCCGAGGATGAACACGAGCTGATCGGTCACGAGCCCGACGACCACGACGAGGGCGCCCAACGCGCCGACGATCGGCCAGATCGAGTCGCCTGGGGCCGGCCGGGACGCCGCCGTGCGCGGGATGGCGTCGATGTCCATCGCCGAGACGTTGGCGTCGCGGGTCGCCAACACGACCCCGCCGAGACCCAGCAGGGCGGCGGCGGCAAACGTCAGCCCGACGGTTCCCAGTGCTCCGCCCTCGATGAGGCCGTAGAGCACCGCTCCGACGGCAGCGGCGACAGCGGCGCCGAACAGCAGTTTTGATCCGGTGGTGAGCATCGCTTACTTCGTCACGTAGACCACGAGCCACACCGCCAAGTAGGCGATGGTGAGCACGTACCAATAGAGGGCATGGGCGGCGGTGACCTCGGTGTCGGCGAGACGGCCACCGAGGCTGCGGAAGGCGGTGACCACCGTGAACACCAGGCCGATCACGAACAGCGCCGTCATCGTCCCGGTGACGGCGTAGAACATCCCGGCGTAGCCGGCGGTGTCGCCTTCGATCGGCAGATGCACCTGGTTCCACACGTAGGCCTGGGCGTTGATCACGGCAAAGGTCATCAGCGCGACCAGCCCCAACGCCAGCGCCGTGTTCGCCCGCTGTGCACGGCGGGCGGCGTAGTGGGCCCACTGGGCGAACAGCACGACGCCGACCAGACCGAAGATCATGGTGTTGGCGGCGACCTCGGGGATCACGATCCCGTCGGGGAGCCAGGTCGCCTGCGGACCGGCGTCGAGCGCTCGGGCCCGCTGCTGATACCAGACCGCCAGCATCCCGCCGATCAGCATGATCGTGGCGAGACCGGCGATGGCGGTTCCGACGAACAGTTGGCGCCGCGGTGGTGGCGCCGGGGCTGCGGGCAACGCCTGCATCAGCCGTCCTTCCCGTCGTGGCTCGGGGTCGCCCGCAGATCGAAGACCGGCTCGGCCGACCGAACCGTCGGCGGCTCGGCGAAGTTGTCGACCGGGGCGGGGATGGTCGTCTTCCACTCCAGCGTGTGCCCATGCCACGGGTCGTCATCGGCGGCGGCACTGCGCCCGGTCAGGGCCTGGACGACGAGCCCGAGGAATCCCACGATGACCACGGCCATCAGGGCGTGACCGACGGTGACCAGGACGTTCCACAGGGCGGCGGGTCCGTCGTAGTCGTAGATCCCCGTGCCCGCCGGCTGATCGGCGAACCCGGCAATGAGATACGGCGCCGCCGCCAGCACGGTGGCGATCAGCCCGAGCGCGGCGAGCCCGAAGGCCTGCTTGGCGCCGATCGTGTACCCGGTCCAGACCGGCATCCAGTAGGTGATCGCCCCCATCGCCCCGAGCACGCCGCCGTAGACGACGAAGACGAGCGCCGCCTCCTCGAACACGGTGCCGACGAGACCAAGATCGATCAGCTGGTTGACCGCACCGGCGATCATCCCGGTCAGCACCATGAGGGTGCCGACGACGGCGAAGGCGAACGGCGCCGACACGGCCGGTGCCCCGGCGCCCTTGTCAGGTTTGGCGACGAGCCCGACGATGCCGAGCACCTGGAGCACGCCGAGGATCGGCAACCCGAGGAAGAAGGCCCACAGCACCAGGTCGCCGACGACCTGCCAGGTATCGCTGCTCCAGTCGACGAGGTGCGCACGCTGGCTGGCGCCGCCGAGGGCGGCGATCCCGACCAGCGCGAGGCCGCCGTAGACCACCGGGCGCAGCGGGGTCCGCTTGGCGAACACGACCGGCGCCAGCTCGGTCAACAGCCCGACCGCCGGGAGCGCGAAGAGATAGGTCGTCGGCTGTGTCCAGGCGAAGTCGAGCCAGCTGGCGATGCCGGCGTTGCCACCGAAGATCGCCCGACCCTGCCGATGGTCGACGAACAGGTAGATCAGATCGCCGAGCACGACCGGCAACACGATCAGGAGCCCGATGCTGGCGATCAGCACCGACCATGAGAAGAACGGGACGCGGCCGAGGCGCATGCCGGGGGCCCGGGTGGTCAGCACCGTGGTCGCCAGCGACACGGCGATGGCGCCGAGCCCGATGACCACCAGTGCGTGGGCGGCGAGGAACAGGTCGACCATGTCGGCGTCGCCGCCGAGCGGACCGCCGTTGGTCGCCAGCGACAGGATCAGCAAGACGATGCCCCCGAGCCACGTCCACATCCCGGCGGCTGCCAGCCGTGCGAAGGCGAGCGAGCGCGCTCCCACCTGGAGCGGGACGATCGCCACGGCGATGCCCAGCAGCAGCGGGGCGACCACGCCGTAGATCAACCCGACGCGAAAGGCCGTGAACAACTGAGGCAGCGCTCCGGCATCGAGCAGGGCGTCATCGCCGCCGATGCGTTCGAGGCCGAGCAGCACACCGATGACGGCGACCGCGACACCGATCACCAGGGCCGTCACGGCCATCGCTCGACCGATCACCTTGTGATCGGTCGACGCGATCGACTGCAGACCGACGAACGGTGGACCGTCGCTCTCGGCGGCGGCGGCGGCGCTGAGGCCGTCAGGGGTGGTTTCGATCGTGCTCATGTGGGTTGCGGTGCCTCACTGCGCGGGCGGTCGGACGGCGGCGCCCCGCGGCGCGCCCGACATTATCGGTCGCCCCCTCGGAGAACCGAAATCCGCCGTCGGTTGCTCATCCCAGCACCAGCACATCGATCGTCATGGCGGCGAAGACGACGGTGACGTAGGTGATGCTGAGGGCGAACACGCGCATGCTGCGGGCGGGGCTCGGGCGCCGGGCGAGATCGATGGTGGCGGCGAGGAAGACGATTCCGCCGATGACCGCCCCGGCGACGTAGATCCACCCGAGATCGGCAACGGGGGCGAGCACCAACGTGCCGGCGATCATCGGGATCGTGTAACCGATCATCTGACGGGCCGCCTCAGCGACGGGCACTACGGTCGGGAGCATCGGCACCTCGGCGGCGCGGTAGTCGTCGGCGTAGCGGATCGCCAGCGCCCAGAAGTGCGGGGGGGTCCAGCAGAACATGACGACGAACAGGATCAGCGGCTCCCACCCCAGCGAGTCACGCACCGCCGCCCACCCGACCAGCACCGGCACCGCACCGGCGGCACCGCCGATGACGATGTTCTGAGTGCTGGTGCGCTTGAGCCACACCGTGTACACGCCGACGTAGAAGGCCGCCGCGGCCAGCGCCAGCACGGCCGAGAGCAGGTTGGCACCCCACCACAGCACCGCGAAGGCGAGGACCTGCAGCGCGACGGCGAACACCAGGGCGTGCGTCGGCTCGACCGCACCGGTGACCAGGGGCCGGTTGCGAGTGCGCTCCATCAACGCGTCGATGTCGCGATCGACGTACATGTTGACGGCGTTGGCGCTCCCGGCTGACAACGTCCCGCCCAGCAGCGTGACGCCCACCAGCGACCACGACGGCCAACCCCGCTCGGCCAGCACCATCGTGGGGACCGTCGTGATCAGGAGCAGTTCGATGATGCGCGGCTTGGTCAGCGCGATGTACGAGCCGATCACCGAGCGGGGTGCTCGACGCGAGCCGTGTGCCGACGCGATCCCACCGGGCGCCAGCCGGGACGGCACGAGAGGTCGGCTACCAACGGCCATATCACGCATCAGGCTACGACGGCGAGGGAGGCGGCTCCCACTTCCGGGCGCGACGACGTGCGCCCGGAAGTGCGCATCGGCCCCGCATCGCGCCGACCGGGGTGTTGAATGGGGCGATGGTCGTGGCCGAACAGCGGGAGCTGCGCGCCGACGCCGAACCCGACGGCGGCGGCGTCGACGTGCTCGAAGCCCCGGGAGTCGAAGACACCACGGCGGCCGATCGTCCGTGGGTCGTGATCGTGTGGAACGACCCGATCAACCTGATGAGCTACGTCACGTTCGTGTTGCAGAAGTTGTTCGGCTACGACGCCGACAAGGCCACCGCGCTGATGTTGGACGTCCACCACAAGGGCAAGGCCGTGGTCGCCAGCGGTCCCCGCGAGCAGAGCGAGCTCCATGTGTTCCGGCTCCACGAACACGGCCTGTGGGCATCGCTCGAGCACGACGAGTGATCCGGCGCGAACCCCGTCTCGTGACCCGTGCTCGGGGCGGCTATCTGCTGCACCTCGGCGCCGACGAGCGTTCGGTCGTCGCCCGGCTGCTCGGCGAGCTGCGTCAGCTGGTCACCGATGGCGACGCCGACGGGCCGGCGTTGCGACGCCTGTTCCCGGTCGTCCA
This sequence comes from Desertimonas sp., assembly GCA_047972065.1. Classification (GTDB taxonomy): domain Bacteria; phylum Actinomycetota; class Acidimicrobiia; order Acidimicrobiales; family Ilumatobacteraceae; genus JALZMG01. The sequence continues at coordinate 2,048 of JBKEAH010000027.1, read as the reverse complement.
CCGCGATGATCCCGAGCAGGAAGCGGAGTACCAGCGGCTGATGCGCGACGAGTTGGTGTCCAGCCGCATCGCGATGGTCGACCGTCTGGTCGAGCTACTGGGACAGCCAGGACGGAAGGTACCGCTCGACGAGGCCGGTCTGATCGATCTGATGCAGGCGCTCAACAGCGTCCGGCTGGTGCTCGGCACGATGCTCGACGTCAACGAGGACGACGAACCCGAGCCCGACGATGCCACCCCCGAGTACGCGCTGTACGCCTCGCTGTCATGGATGCTCGACGCCTGCGTGCAGGCTGCCAACTCGGGCTGAACGCACGCCGCCCCGGTAGTCGCCCCCCGTGATGGCGTCGAATTTGCGAGGATGAGGCATGACCTTCGGCGGACATCCGACCCCTGGCGTGCCACCCCCGCCGCCAGATCCACCCGGCCCGGCCTGGCCCGCCGGGGGTGGGTTCTCGCCACCATCCGGCCAGCAATACCGCCAGCAGTACGGCTGGAGCCCGGCCAACCAGGCGGCGAGTCCCTCACCGCCGCGACGGGGTCGCCGACGGGGCGTGTCCGCCCTGGTCGGGGTGATCGCGTTGGTCGCCGCCGGGATCTCGGTGTTCGTCCTCACCCGACCCGAGTCGAGCCGCACGACGGACCTCGCCACCATCTCGACCGACGAGGTCGTGTTCGAGCCGGTGACGCGCGACGACGACGTGGGTGTGACCCGGGTGTGGTCGATCGCCGACGACGAGCTCCGTTCGACGGTGACGGTCACGAACGGCGGGGACGCCGAGCGTTGGGTGGTGTACGACGAGATCGCCCCCGACGTCATCGCCCCCGATGCCGATGACGTGGACGGCCCCTCCGAGGGTGAGGTGCTCGACGACGGCGCCGTGCGCTTCCGTCGGATGCTGTCGGCCGGGGACGACTTCGAGGTGTCCTACCGGGCCGCGATCGCCAAGGATCCAAGCCTCGACGACCTCGAGGCGTGGACCGAGGCCCAGGACGAGATGTCGCGCTCCCACCTCGATGACCCGGCGCTGTCGCCCCTTGACGGTGACCTCGACGGTGTGCCCGACGGCGCCGACGACTGCCCCGACGTCATCGGTGACCTCGACGGATGCCCCGACGCCGACGACGACGGGTTCGCCGAAGGGCGTGACGACGACTGTCCGGACCAGGCCGGCGGCGCCAACGGTTGCCCCGACGCCGATGGCGATGGCGTCCTCGACGGCGACGATGCGTGCCCGTCCGCGGCCGGTGACCCCGCGCTCAATGGGTGCGCCGACAGCGACGCCGACGGGGTGCTCGATGGCGATGATCGATGCCCGACCACCGCCGGTGACGCCGGCCTGGGGGGCTGCGTGGACGGCGACGCCGACGGCGTCGCCGACATCGACGACGCCTGCCCGGCGACGGCGGGCACGGCGAACGGTTGCCCCGACAGCGACGGCGACTCGGTGGCCGACGCCGACGACCAGTGCCCGGACGAGGCCGGCGCCTACACCGGGTGCCCCGATGACTTCGCGGTCGCGCTGCTTATCGTCCTGTCGATCCGAACCCACGCTGAACGAATGGGCGAGCTCGTGTCGTTCGACCCCGATGGTGACGGCTATGTGACCGATGGTCAGTTCTCGGCGTACTGCGCGACGATCCAGTCCAACTTCCAGCTCCTCCACGACGAGTTGGTGGCCACCGACATCGAGGGGCTCGGCGACACCAGCCGCATGCTGTTCCAGGCGACGGTCAACGGGACCCAGACCAATGCCGACCTCGCCGGCCAGTGCGCCCTCGGCGAGGGCATCGACGGGGCGTGGACCGATCCCAACTCGGCCTGGCTGACCGACTGCGAGTTGTTCCAGGCGCTGCGCGATCGGCTGCTGCGGACCCCGGTCGAGTGCAACGCGAACTTCTGAGACGCCACCCGTGGGGAACCGGCGGGGTCGGCTGATATCGTCGGGGCGCTCTCAACTGGAGGACGCCTGGCCCCCATCGTCTAGCGGCCAAGGACACCACCCTTTCAAGGTGGCGGCACGGGTTCGAATCCCGTTGGGGGTGCA
>JBKEAH010000103.1:0-4354 GCA_047972065.1 Desertimonas sp. | reverse complement strand
TCGGCCGAGCGGGCGGCGACCACCCCACGGGTGCCGGCCGAGGTGCGTTGCACGATGGTGCGGCCGTCGAGGTCGGCGGCGGCCGCCATCGCCGGCGAGTTGGGCAGATCGAACCCCTCGGGCCGCAGCCCGTGGTCCTCGCCCATGGCGAGCGTGCCGGGGTGGTCGGCCTTGAACCTCAGTGCGTCGTCGACCGAGTCGACCAGCACGATCCGGCGCGCCCCGGCACCGAACGCGTACGCCGCGGTCGTGAACGCCCGAATCGTGTCGATCACGACGACCGGGCCCCGCACCTCGGCGGCCTCCCACCTCGGGATCATGAACCCGTTCATGGGACCGTTCTTCCCCAGAGCGGGGTCGGGTTTCAGCTCACACGGCGAGGATGCGCTCGGCGTCGTCGCGCAGGCCGATGACGGCCCGGCTGACCAGGCGGCGCGCGGCCTCGGCGGTGACGCCGAGACGCTCGCCGACCTCGCGGAAGCTCTTGCGCTCACCGTCGAGCAGACCGAAGCGGGCCTCGACGGCGTAGCGGGCCCGGGCGTCGAGGGTGCCGAGCAGCTCGTCGAGCAGGTCGTTGTCGACGATCGCCATCACGGCGTCCTCGGGCGTGGCGTCACCGTTGGCCATCAGGTCACCGAGGGTGGCGTCACCGTCGTCGCCGACCGTCTTGTCGAGCGACACCGGCGTGGTCAGCCGGTGCAGCTCGGCGTTGGCCTGATCAAGGGTCTCGCCATCACCCGAGGCCTGACGCAGCGCGGCGCGCAGGCTGGCCGAACGATCACCGGGGATGCGGATCAGGCTGGCCTTCTGGTCGAGGGCACGCCCGATCGCCTGGCGGATCCAGAACGTGGCGTAGGTCGAGAACTTGAAGCCCCGGCGCCAGTCGAACTTGTCGACGGCGTGTTCCAGCCCGAGGTTGCCCTCCTGGATGAGGTCGAGCAGGTCCATGCCCTGGGGCAGCGGGTAGCGGCGAGCGATCGACACGACCAGGCGCAGGTTGGAGCGGATGAAGCGGTCCTTGGCGTTGGCGGCCGCCGTCACCTGGCGCTTGAGGGCGACGCCACGCTTGCCGTTCTCGAGCTGTTCGGCGGCCTCGCGGCCGGCCTCGATGACGCGTGACAGCTCTCGCTCGTCCTCGGCGGTGAGCAGCGGGACCTTGCCGATGTCGTTCAGGTAGAGGCCAATCGAGTCGTTCATCTTCGTTCCGTGTTGATTTCCGTGATCGAGTGCGTGGGCCACGGCGCGGGCTGGAGAGCTCGTGCGCACCGGGTGAGTCCGTGGGGGGTTCTCACAACGGGCGGTATGGTGAGCGCTTCGCGTCGACGGCCGTTCCTCGGGGGGTTGGTGGCCGTGCGTGCGCGTGGCAAGGGCAGTGTTCGACAGTAACAGATCTGTCAAGACCGGTGCCATTGCGCTCCATCCCTGGTCAGCGGGGCGCGACTGGTCGGCTCGGGGTGCTTGGCCCCTACACTCGCCCGTCGTGTCCGGTCAGCGGTCTCGTGTGATCCGCCGCCTGGGGCTGTTCGGCGGCACGTTCGATCCCCCACACGTCGGCCATCTGGTGACGGCGGTCAACGTCCGTCATGCCCTGTCGCTCGACGTGGTCGTGCTGATGGTCGCCAATGTGCCATGGCAGAAGGCCGGCAGTCGGGCGATCACTCCGGCCCCAGATCGATTGGCGATGGTTGAAGCGGCGGTCGCCGCCGTCGATGGTCTCGAGGCCGGCGATCTGGAGATCGAGCTCGGTGGTGCCAGCTACACCGCCGACACCCTGCGGGTCCTCGGTGCTCGGCATCCCGGCGCCGAGCTGTTCACGATCGTCGGCGACGACGCCGCCGCCGGGCTGGCCACCTGGGAGCGGTGGGAGGAGGTGGTCGATCGATCCCAGCTGGTGGTGGTCGATCGACCGGGGAGCCCGGTCACCCTGGATCCCGCGATCGCCTGGCGCCGTATCGAAGTGCCCCGGTTGGAGGTGTCGAGCACCGATCTGCGGGCGCGCTTCGGCGACGGCCGCCCGCTCGACTATCTCGTGACCGACGAGGTGCTCGGTCTGATCGGCGCCCGTGGGCTGTACCGGGACGGGTCGTGACGGCGTTGCCTCGGGTTCGCCGTCGGTCCACCTGGATCGTGTTGGGGGCGAGCGTCGTCGCCCTGGCTGCCATCGTCGGGCTCGTGGCCGCCGGTGCCCAGGCGTTGTGGACCTCGACCGATGGCAGCAAGGTCGACGTCGGGCCGCCCGAGCTGACGTTTCCGGCCACGCCCACCGTGCTGCTGGTCGGTGTCGACGACACCGGCCAGCCCGCGTCGCTGTCGGTGTTGGTCGCTCGGCCCGATGGCCGGGGGGCCAACGTGGTCATCGCTCCCGTGAGCATCGACGCGTCGCTGGGCGAGGGGACCGAGCGCATGCCGGTCGCCGTCACCGCGACCCGGGACGGTCTCGACGCCCTGGCCTTGGAGGTGTCGATTGCCCTCGGGGTGAGCTTCGACGCCGTCGAACTGGCCGATCGGGCGCGTCTGACCGAACTGCTGGCGCCGTTCGGTGTCGCCACGGTCACCGTGCCGTTCGACGTCACCGACTCGAGCGGCGAGCTGGTCGCCGCCGCCGGGACGGCCGAGCTGGATGCGGCGGCGATGGCCGCCGTGTTGACCGCTCGTGATCGGTCCATCCCGGCCGCCGAGCAGACCCTGGCCGCGGTCGCGGTGTGGGAGGGGATCGCCGCCGACGCCAGGGGCGACTCCACGGCGGCTCCGGTGGCAGCGGACGTGGCGGTGACCGTCGCGTCGACGCTGGAGGCCGCGGCGGCGGGGCCGATCGGCACGTGGGCGATCCGGTCGCGCCCGGTCGACGCCCGAAGCAATCCCGAGGCGCTCGACGTCGTCATCCCCGACCGGGTCGAGTCGGCGCTGGTGTTCGGTCAGATCGCGCCCGGTCACGTCTCGGCGGCCAACCCGTCGGCGTCGTTCCGGCTGATCGCCGCCTACACCGACGAGCAGTTGGGCGAACGCGGCTGGACGAATGCCGACGTGGCCTACCAGGCGATCAGCCAGGTGCTGTACCTGCGGGGCAACGTGCTGTCGGTCGACACGACCATCGACGAGGCTCCCGAGGTCACCCGGGTCGAGATCATGCAGCCAGGTCTCAACGTCGATGGGATGGACGTGCTCTTCGGCACCATCGAACACGTCGATGTCGACGAGCGCATCGTCGGGATCGACGCCGTCCTGGTGCTCGGGGAGGGCTATCTCGAGTTTCTCGACGCGGTGGTCGACCGTGGACTCGTTACCGTCGGGTCCTCGACGGTCGACACGGCCGGCGATGGCAACTGATGATGATCGATCGCGACCCGGCTCCAGACCTCCCCGACGCTCGCACGGTGGCGCTGACGGCAGCGCGGGCCGCCGACGACAAGCAAGGCCGCGACATCCTCGTGCTCGATGTCGGCGACGTGCTCGGGATCGTCGCCTACTTCGTCGTCGTCGAGGCGCCCAATCGTCGACTGGTTGCCACGCTGGTCGAGGAGATCGAGCGAGCGGTTCGCGATGCGACCGGGGAGTCGCCGGTCCGCGTCGAGGGCTCGCGCGAGCAGCAATGGGTGTTGCTCGACTACGGCGATGTCGCCGTCCACGTCTTCCTCGAAGAGATCCGCCGGTTCTACGAGATCGAACGTCTCTACCGCGACGCTCCCCAGGTCGACTGGACGGTGCCGACCGACGACGCTGCCGGAGGCTGATCGGGGCGTTGATCCGGCCGACGCGATCGGTATCGTCTGACCCGCCTCGGGGCTATAGCTCAGTTGGTAGAGCGCTTCCATGGCATGGAAGAGGTCAAGGGTTCGATTCCCTTTAGCTCCACCCAATGTGTGTTGTTCACACCCTCGACATCTGCCGTGCGGGTGTCGAGGGGTAAGCGACCGTTGTGGGTGGCTGCCTGGTAGCGGCGGAGGGCGTCGGCCTGGACTGCCGGGTTGAACAGCACGTCGAAGGGTTCGCCGGGTTCGGGGTCGATGGTGTCGATCTCGCTGACGTTGATGCGCTCGAAGAACGCCTGGTTGGCGATCCGGCGGAGCGAGTTGTCGATGCTCATGTAGATGGCCTGGCAGTCACCGGCGAGGGCGAGGCAGTCTTCGAGGTGAGCCTTGGCCGAGGCGTAGTCGGTGTCGGTGGCGTTGATCCGGGCATCGAGGTGGGCGAGGCGCCGGCCGATGCGGTCCTGTTCGTCTTTGAGCAGGTCGAGGGGGATGGCGTCGGCGTAGTGGGCTTGGAGCAGCTTGCGGCGCTCGGCGGTGAGCTGGTCGCGTTCGGCGGCGAGGGTGTGGCGTTCGGTCTTGGCGGCGGCGTGGAGGTCATCGAACTG
>JBKEAH010000242.1:0-11399 GCA_047972065.1 Desertimonas sp. | reverse complement strand
TGTGGCGCACGCCGCGGCGTCGCGACCTCACGCTGCTGTCGCTCGGGCTGGTCGCCGGGGTGCTCGCCCAGATCGTGCTCGGCGGGTTCCTGGTCATGTTCGACCTCCACCCGATCCTGGTGCAGGGTCACATGGTGCTGTCGCTGATCCTGGTCGGCACCGCCGTCGTGTTGCACCACCGGGCCGGCGAGCCCGACGACGCCCACCGCCGTCGGGTGACGTCGCCGGTGGCGACCGCGTCGACCTGGCTGCTGGCCACCCTCACCGGCGTCGTCATCCTCCTCGGCACCGTCGTCACCGGGGCCGGGCCGCACGCTGGCGACGAGGACGTCGAGCGGTTGGGGATCGACATCCGCACGGCGGCGCGCGCCCACGGCATCGCGGTGATGGTGACGTTGGCGATCGCCGTGCTGCTCGCGGTGGTGGCGACCCGGCGCGCCGAGGATCGCCGTCTGTCGGGGTCGCTGTCGTCGTGGATCTTCGTCGGGCTGCTGCAGGCCGCGGTCGGGTACGTCCAGTACTTCAACGACGTGCCCGCGCTGCTGGTCGGGGTGCACGTCGGCGGCGCCACCCTGCTGTGGGCCCTCACCGTGCGGCTCGTGCTGGCGACCTCGGTGGCGACGGTCACGACCCCGACACCGGTCGCCGACAGGGCCACGCCGGCCACGGTGGGAATCACGGCCTGAACCACGGTCGGGTCGGCCCAGGCACGGCCACAGTTGCGGTGTCCGCGATCTGGGTCCGACGGTCTTTGCCCACCAGGTAGATGGCCTGTTCGTCAGGCCGGCACGGACCGTTTGCTCCGGGACCGTCTCACGCTGGTCGCGTTGTGCCCTATGGTACGTGCCCACCATGACCGCCCGACCTGCCGTTCGTCGAGCGCTCTGGGCGCTGTTGGTCGCCACGATCCTGGGGCTGTTCGGCGCCGACGTCGCGTCCGCCCAAGACGGTGAGGGCGAGGGCGTTCAGGGCACCATCCAGTACCGGCCCGAAGGGGCCGAGGGTCGCGAGCGGGAGCCGATCGAGGGGGTCGAGGTGGTGTTGTACACCGCGGCGCTCGATGCATCCGGACGGGCGGTCGAGGAGCTCGGCGACGAGGTGGCCCGCACCACCAGCGATGCCGACGGACGCTGGTCGCTCGATGCGCCCGGGCCCGGCGACTACGCCGTCGAGTTGCAGGTCGACACGTTGCCCGACGGCGTCGAGCTGATCGACGAGAACCGCCAGCAGATCTCGCAGCGCCTGACGACCAACCAACGCAACAACGTGCTGTTCAACCTGGCCGAGGGGGAGGCGGCCACGGCCGCCCGCAACCGCACCGGTGACAGCCGGTGGGATCGCGGCGCCCGGCTGCTGGTCGAGGGCATCAAGTTCGGCTTGATCATCGGCATGTGCGCGATCGGGCTGTCGTTGATCTACGGCACGACCGGGCTGGTCAACTTCGCCCATTCGGAGATGATCACGTTCGGCGCCGTGCTCGCCTGGGTGATCAACAGCTGGGGCATCCATCTGATCCCGGCCGCGGTGATCGCCATGTTCCTCGGGGGAGTGGTCGGCGCCGGCTTCGACTTCACCGTGTGGCGACCGCTCCGACGGCGAGGGACCGGTCTGGTGGCGATGATGATCATCTCGATCGGTCTGTCGATCGTCATCCGCTACGCCATCCTGTACCAGTTCGGTGAGCGGTCTCGCCCCTACAAGCAGTACGCGGTGCAGTTCGACCCGCTGTTCACCGTCGGGCCGGTGACGATCATCCCGAAGGACGCGATCATCATGGTCGTCAGCCTGGTGCTGCTGGTGGGGGTCGGCGTCGGGCTGCGGGTGACGAAGCTGGGCAAGGCGATGCGCGCCGTGTCGGACAACACCGATCTCGCGGCGTCGACCGGCATCGACGTCAACCGGGTCATCACCACCGTCTGGTTCCTCGGTGGCGCGCTCGTCACGCTGGGCGGCATCTTCCAGGGCCTGTCCGAACAGGTGAACTGGCTCAACGGGTTCCAGCTGCTGCTGCTGGTGTTCGCAGCGGTCACCCTCGGTGGTCTGGGAACCGACTTCGGGGTGATCGTCGGCAGCCTGATCGTGGGCATCTTCGTGTACGTGTCGACCCTGGCCATCCCGCCCGAGCTGAAGAACGTGGGTGCGCTGCTCGTGATGATCGTGATCCTGATGGTCCGCCCACAAGGCATCTTCGGGCGAAAGGAGCGGATCGGCTGATGGACTGGTGGTCGATCATCTCCAACACGCTGCGCGCCGGCATCTCGACCAGCGCGGTGATCTATGCACTCGCCGCGCTCGGTCTCAACCTGCACTTCGGCTACACCGGTCTGCTCAACTTCGGACAGGTCGGCTTCATGGCCGCCGGCGCCTACGGGTTGGGCATCACCACGTCGTACTGGAACTGGCCGCTGTGGGCCGGGATCATCGCCGGTCTGGCCTGCGGCGTGGTGCTCGGCCTGCTGCTCGGCGCACCGACCCTGCGTCTCCGCGCCGACTACCTGGCGATCGTGACCATCGCCGCCGGTGAGATCCTGCGGCTGGTGGTGAGAGCGGCGCGCTTCAGCGACGTGACCGGCGGCTCGGCCGGCATCAACGGGTTCGCCAACGAGTACCAGAACTGGAACCCGCTCGACCGCTCGGCCGCCTACGGCATCAACATCGGAGACCGGATCAACCTGCGGTTCAACGGAGGCGACACCTGGGAGATGTTCACCGGGTGGTCACTGGTCGGGCTCGGGGTGCTGGTGATGTGGCTGCTCGTACGCAGCCCGTGGGGACGGGTGTTGCGTTCGATCCGCGAAGACGAGGACGCGGCCCGCGCCCTCGGCAAAAACGTGTTTCGCTTCAAGATGCAGTCGCTGGTGCTCGGCGGCACGTTCGGGGCCGTCGGCGGGATGTTCTTCGCCGTCTCCAACAACTCGGTGCAGCCCGACAACTACTCGACACCGGTCACCTTCTTCGCCCTCACGGCAGCGATCATCGGCGGGCTCGGTCGGGTGCTCGGACCCGTCGTCGGCGCGATGATCTTCTGGATGATCCTTGCCTTCACCGACAACGTCCTGCGTCAGGCGGTCGGCGAGGGCCACATCCCGACCAGCGTCATGTCGAGTGTCCAGGTCGGCCAGGTGCGCTTCATCCTCGTCGGGGTGCTGCTGGTGCTGTTGATGGTGTTCCGGCCCCAGGGTCTGTTCGGCGACAAACGGGAGATCGCGATCGATGCCCGCAAGTGAGATCGACGAGGTCGAGTTCGGCCGGACGGCCGGGGCCGGCGGAGCGTCGGACCTGCGCGACCACGAGTGGGACAACCCGGTCGCGGGCACGTTCGACGGCATCGAGCGCACGCCCGGCGTCACCAAGCCCGACCCCATCCTGGTGGCCGATCGCATCGAGCGCCGCTTCGGCGGTCTGCGCGCCGTCGCCGTCGAGCACGTCGAGATCCAGCGGGGTGCGATCACGGCCCTCATCGGTCCCAACGGCGCGGGGAAGACGACCTTCTTCAATCTGCTCAGCGGGTTCGACCGCCCCGATCAGGGCACCGTCAGCTTCGACGGTCGCCCCGCCAGCGGCGTGCCGTCCTACACCCTGGCCAGCCGGGGGATGGTTCGAACGTTCCAGCTGACCAAGGTGCTGGCCAAGATGTCGGTGCTCGACAACATGATGCTCGGCGCCCAGCACCAGGCCGGCGAGTCGATGCTCACCGGGCTCCTGCAGTCTTGGTTCGGCCAGGAGGCCCGGATCAAAGCCCGAGCGCTCGAGATCCTCGACCAGTTCAACATGACCCACATGCGCGACGAGTTCGCCGGAGCCTTGTCGGGCGGACAGCGCAAGCTGTTGGAGATGGCCCGGGCGATGATGGCCGAGCCACGCCTGATCATGCTCGACGAGCCGATGGCGGGGGTGAACCCGGCACTGACGCAGTCGCTGCTCGGCCACGTGAAGCGGCTGCGCTCGCAAGGCATCAGTGTCGTGTTCGTCGAACACGACATGGACGTCGTGCGCGACATCAGCGACTGGGTCGTGGTGATGGCCGAGGGGGCGGTGATCGCCGAGGGAACCTCCGACACCATCGGATCCAACCAGGCGGTGATCGATGCCTATCTCGGGTCGTCCCACGCCGCGTTGACCGAGGAGTTGATCACCGGCCATCAGCCCACCGCCGACGAGGTCGACGAGGGGAGCCGCCATGACCGATGACGTCACCACCGGCGATGAGCCGGCCCTCCGATCGCCCGGCGACACGAGCAGCACCGGCGCACGTCAGCTGCTGGTTCATGTCGACGACGTGGTCGCCGGTTACGTCCCGGAGGTCAACATCCTCGATGGCTGCAGCCTGGAGTGTGCGCCCGGCGAGTTGATCGGCATCATCGGCCCCAACGGGGCCGGCAAGTCGACGATGCTCAAGGCGCTCTTCGGGCTGATCGGCGTACGTGGGGGACGCGTGATGTACCAGGGCGAGGACATCACCGGGATGAAGGCGAACGCATTGGTGGCGCGTGGGATCGGCTACGTCCCCCAGATCAACAACGTGTTCCCGTCGCTGACCATCCGGGAGAACCTCGAGATGGGCGGGTACCTGCGCAAGGGATCGCCCAACGAGCGGATTGATTGGGTGCTGGGCCTGTTCCCGCGTCTTGCCGAGCGGATCGGCCAGCGAGCCGGCTCGCTGTCGGGTGGGGAGCGTCAGATGCTGGCGATGGCCCGGGCGTTGATGATGGAGCCCCAGGTGCTGCTGCTCGACGAGCCTTCGGCCGGCCTGTCGCCGGTGCTCCAGGACCAGGTGTTCACCCGGGTACGTGAGATCAACGAGGCTGGCGTGTCGATCATCATGGTCGAGCAGAACGCGGCGCGCTGTCTCCAGATCTGCCACCGTGGCTATGTCCTCGATCAGGGTCGCAACGCCTACACCGGCACCGGCCAGGAGCTGATGAGCGACCCGAAGGTCATCGAGCTGTACCTCGGCACGTTGGCCAAGGCTCGCTGACGGTTCCCGCTCCGACCGGCGCGCCGGTCGAACACAGCGAGCTCAGCAGCCGGCGGCGACGACGTAGGGGTATGGGTTGACGGCGGCTCCACCGCCGGGGTGCACCTCGAAGTGGAGGTGAGGCGCGCCGGCGTTTCCGGTGGAGCCGACGTAGCCGATGACCTCACCCTGGCCGACGGTCCGGCCAGAGCCCTCGTAGGACGAGAGGTGCGCGTAGTAGTAACGGGTGCCGTTGGCGCCGTCGAGCCAGGCGGCGTTGCCACCCAGCCGGTTCTGCGAGAAGTTGACGCGGCCGGAGGTAACGGCGACCAGGGGAGTGCCGGTCGAGGCCATCAGGTCGACCCCTTGGTGCGAACGCCCGCCGGATCGAGCGGCACCCCAGGTGTCCGAGTACGACTTTGACCCGGCGACCGGGCACACGATGCCGCCCGAGCTGAACGACGGCGCCTCGGCCGCCACGGCCTCGACCGCCGTCTCGCCGGTGGTCATTTCGGTGGCGGTGGCGGTGGCGGGCTGGGCGGACGCGGCGGACGCGGCCAACGCGTTCGCCTCGGCCTGCCGTGCCGCTTCGGCGGCCTGGGCTTGTCGTCTGGCCTCTTCCTCGGCGCGTCGTCGGGCTTCCTCGGCGGCCCGACGCTCGGCTTCGATGCGCTGCTGGCGGGCGAGTTCGATGCGCACCTGCTCGTCCTGGAGGCGCTGCGCTTCGACCTCCTGGAGTTGGGCGACCTCGGCCTCGGCGACGGCCTCGAGCCGCTCGTACTCGGTGCGCTGTCGGCTCGTCTCCTGCTGGTTGGCGATCAGTTCGGCGGTCGCCTCGTCGAGCGCGATCTGGGCGCTCTCGTACTCGTCGTAGGTGACAGCGGAAGACTCCTGGGCGACGGCGGCCAGCGACTGCGCCTGGGCATCGTCGATCAGGTTCCGCTGGGGGGTGACGCCGACCACCGGCTCCGATCCGGCGCGCATCAGCGTGCTGATCGCGGCGGCCTCGATCCCGGTCTGGAGCTCGTCAACCTGGGCGCGTAGCGTCTCGTGCTCGGCTTCCAGCCGGGCGGCCTCGACCTCCAGCGCTTCGAGGCGGAAAGCTGCTTCCTGGTACTGAGCGTTGGCCTCGTTGGCGCGCTCGCGGGCTGCGTTGATCTCGGCGGCGGCCCGGGCGGCGGCCTCGGTGTCGGGGCGTTCGTCGGGCGGGATGGTGGCGATCGCCGGAGCCGATGCCAACAGGATGGCGACGAAGGCCACCACGGCGGCGAGGCGGTGGGGGAGGCGGATCCAACCTGTCATGGCGATGAGACGGCCCACGCCAGCACCAGTGGGGTCCGGTCGCGAGGGTAGGGGACCGCCGGACGAAACCACAACGCGACCGTCATGAAGATGACGACTTCGCGAACACTGAAGTGGTGGTCGAGTCTGAATCTCGACAAGAGATCGAGGGGCAAGCGCCGGTCGCGGAAGGGTGACTCCGGCGGTCGACCCGGCTCGATGGCGACGACATCGCGTTCTATTCGTCATGACAGAATTCCGTGGGTGGCGAGTGCATCGAGATCGTCGGGACGGCGCAGCGCCAGGATCAGCCGATCGATCCCCTGATCGGCCATCTCGTGGCGGGTCGGGTGATCGGGGTCGAGCAGCCCGATGTCCCACGGGATGTACGTCGTCGTCTCGATCGGCGGCCGCCGAGCGACGACGGCGGCGCGACGTGCGGCATCGATGATCTCGGCGCGGCCCGGGTGGAGCCAGCCGACGTTGACGCCGTCGGCGAGGCGTCCCGCCAGCCGGGCAAGGGCCGGGCCACCGGCACCGACGTGGAGCGCCGATCCGGCCATCGGACGGGGGACCGTGGCCAGATCGGCCGGTCGTTCCACGCTCCACAGCCGGCGGCACGTCTCGATCACCTGTTCGACCGCGGCGTGTCGCCGGGGGAGCGACGGATCGATCGGCTGGCCAACGGCGCGCATCTCGGCGGACCAGGGACTGTCCGGCGAGGCACCGGCGCCGAGGCCGAGCAGCATCGGGCGGCCGCTGATCGCCGACACGGTCGCCGCACCGACGGCGGTGACCGCCGGCTGGCGGTGGCTGACGTTGAGCACCAGCGTGCCGAGCGCGATCCGCTCCGTGCTGGCCGCCAATGCCCCGAGCAGGGTGAAGGCTTCGAGCATGGTGCCGCCGCGCACGCTGGCTCCCGCCAGGTGATCGAACACCCACACGCCGTCGAACCCGGCCCGCTCGGCGAGCGCGGCACCATCCCGCAGCCGAGGCCACGGGATGGTTGCCGGATTGAACTGCAGGTCGAGTTTCAGGATCGACTCGACATCGAGTCAGCAGGCGCCGTACTGCTTGACGATCGGGTACGGGTTGACCGCCGAGCCACCACCGGGGTGGATCTCCAGGTGGAGATGCGGGGTCAGCGTGTTGCCGGTCTTGCCGACGTAGCCGACGACCTGGCCCGCAGAGACGCTCGAACCAACCTGGATGCCGGGCGCCAGCGATTGCAGATGGGCGTAGAAGAAGTACGTTCCGTCGGCGGTCGCGATCTTCAGCCCGTTGCCTGACAGCGACCCCGGCCGGTCGGTGTAGATCTGGGTCACTCGACCGGTGACCACCGCCTGCAGCGGGGTGCCCTCGGCCGCGAGAATGTCCACACCGAGGTGAACCCGACCGTTGGAGCGGGCGGCCCCCCAGGTGTCGCCGTAGTAGCAGCGCCCACCGACGGGCTTGGCCTGGAGCGCCACGGCGGCGGTCGTGGTGGGCGCCGGAGCGTTCGAAGCGCTCAGCCCGAGCGCCGCTGCAGTGGCCGCGTCGACCTTGCCGCTGACGCTGAGTCCGCGGCCCTGCTGGAACTGGCGGATCGCGTTCAGCGTCGCCGAGCCAAAGGCGCCGTCGGCGCCGCCGTTGAAGCTGATGCCGGCTCGGATGAGCGCCTGCTGGAGTGCGACGACCCGGCTGCCCCGCTCGTCATAGACCGCGAACCCGGCGGCGGTCGAGCCGCCAGCGGTCGGCGTGTTGGCCTGGGCGGTCGGTGCCGAACCGGTGAGACCGAGCAGGCGAGCCGTCGCGGCGTCGACCACCCCGGTGGCGGAAATGCCGTTGGCGCGCTGGACGGCCTTGACTACGGCCTGGGTCGCGACCCCGTAGACGCCGTCGGCGCCGCCTCGCACGTACCAGCCGAGCTGGCCGATCGCCTTCTGGAGGGCGACGACGGCGGGCCCGGTCGATCCGTACCTGAGCCCGACGTATGAGGACGCCGCGGCGGTCGCCGTCGCGGGCGTGGCGGCGACCGCCGGGGCCGGCGTCGACCCGTCGAGACCCAGGGCGGTTGTGGTCTGCGGGCCGAGCGAGCCGGTCTGCTCCAGCCCGCGAGAAGCCTGGAACCGCTTCAGCGAGGCCTCGGTGGCGGGACCGAAGACCCCATCGGCGCCGCCGGCCACCGGGAACCCGGCGTTGATCAGCGCCTGCTGCATCGCCGCAACGTTGGCGCCTCGAGCACCGCGGGCGAGCTGGCCGCTGGGGGAAGAGGTCGTGCTCGCCGCCGGGCTGTTCGAGGAGGCACCGGCGGCGAGCCCCAGGGACTGTTGGGTCGCAGCGTCGGCCACGCCGGTCACACTCAGCCCCTTGGCCTGTTGGTATCGCCGCACCTGAGCCTGGGTCGCGGCACCGAAGATCCCGTCGACACCGCCCGTGGGGACGTATCCGTTGTTGATGAGGGCGAGCTGGAGGTTGGCGACGCGAGGACCGCGGTTGCCAAGTACCAGGTTGCCCGACGAACTCGTAGACGTCGCGGCCGCTGTCGCGGACGTCGACGCTGCCGGCGTCTGTGTCGTCAGACCAAGCGACTGGGCGGTCGCGGCGTCAACGACGCCGGTCGACGGCAGGCCCTTGTGGGTTTGCCACGCCTTGACCGAGGCGCGGGTCGCCGAGCCGAAGTAGCCGTCCACGCCATAGCGGACGCCGACACCGACACGCACCAGCGCCTCTTGCAGCGCGACCACGGCGGGACCGCGAGCGCCGTACTCGAGACCGACGACGTTCGGAGCAGCCGGGGCCGACGGCACGCTCGGAGTTGGTGACGCATCGACGACCGATGCGCCGGTCAGGGTGATGCCAGCGGCGAGCGCCACGGTGACACCTGATCGCAGGAACCGGCGTCGTGCCGGGAACCGAATGGACATGGGGTTTGCCTCCTCGAAATGGACCCCTTGTCATCGGCTTGCAACCTGCATGAAGCCCGTCGACGGGTCGCCCGTTCGAGTCCTTGTCATTTCGGAAGCTGCTGGTCAGGGACCCGACCTGGTGCGGGAGCTGCGACGCCATGTGATTTCCCTGGGTCTGACATAACGGAGATTATGGGCGTTCGGCCGAGTCGGGGGCTGGCCCCGATGCCGTCGATCTCCGCACCCGATCCGAACTCGCGCGCCACCGAGCACGACCTGCGCTGGGCCCGCGCCGAGCCGCTCCCGGCCGAGTAACACGTCGACGAACTGACACCGGGCGCCACACCCATCTCCGTTCGCGTCAGCGTGCTCGTCGGTCTGGCGAACGGCGGCCGACCGACCATCGACGCAGCGCGCCGGACGATCTTGCCCAGCACACCCGTTGCCGGAGTTACGTCATGACGTTATGAGAGTGGGTCCGTGGGGGCGCTTGGGGCCGGCGAGATCTCACGGTCGCGTAGCGGGCGGGCGGCGTCGAGGACCCAGTCGAGGATCTGGCGGACATCGGCGGCGCTGGGACGAGCGCCGAGTGCGTCGATGTCCTTCTCGGCGTCGTCCACCGCGCAGGCGAGGACGAACAAGTCATCGTGGAGGTCGTCGAGGTTGGCGCGCACCACGACGAGCTCGCCGTCGCTCAGCTCCAGCTCACGCGCCCGCTGCCGCGAGACCCAATCCCACTGACGGCATCGCTGGCTGCAGAACTGACGCGGACGGCCCCGACCCGTCTGCTCCGGCAGCACTCTCCTGCACCACCGACACCGTCGGTCTTTCGTCATGACGCTATTCTGCCATTTGCGATGGTGTTGCATCGGAGCACCATCACGATTGGCGGCGGGATCGGCGCACCGTGCGCTGCGCGTCGGACATCGTGTGCTGACTGGCGGGCATGCCAGCGTCGGCTCGGCCGGTCGCGAGCGCTGGTTCCGCCGTTGACACCAGCCCGAGCGTCGATGACGATTTGGTTCCGGTGTCGACAGACTCGAGTCTTGCGCCCACGGCGGATCTGCCCACCACCGCTCCCCCGCCGGCATCCGGCCGGACCTGTTCGGCGGGAACGTTGCACAGGACTGCGTGGAACCGCAGGTTCTCCTCGGCGGTGAGCTGCGGGTCCAGCGTCGGTGCTTGGAAGACGACTCCGATCTGGCGTCGCATCTGCGTCGGCTGGGCCACGATGTCGAACAGTGCTTCGACCTCGATCGCCGGCTCACCGCCGCCGCGCCCGGCGCAGGCAGTCACTCGGATGGCACCTCAAAGATTGTGATCGGCAGCTCGAACCGCTCGATGAGCTTCTCGACGAGGTCGTTGCCCTGCCACTTGCTGCGGTCCGTGGCCGGGTAGCCGATGAGGATGTGATCGGGGCCGAACTCGGCGATCGCGTCCTTGAACGCGGTCATCGGCAACGGGTCGGCGACTCGACCGGTGACTGGCACCGTTGAGGAGCTGAAGTTCTCGGGTCAGGCCAGTCCACTTCAATCGTTACTCTGATAGTGAGGTGAGACCCTCGTGGTGGTCCAGTCGTTGTGCGACTCTCAAGTAGAGGAGCAACGACATGACGAGGAAGCGCCGCCGGCACACGCCGGAGCAGATCATCCGCAAGCTCGACGAGGGCCACCGTCAGCTCGCGGCGGGCAAGGTGCTCGACGAGGTGTGCCGGCACTTGGAGGTGGCCGAGTCGACGTGGCATCGCTGGCTCGCCCAGTACGGCGGGATGAAGGCCAACGACGCCAAGCGCCTGAAGGAGCTCGAGTCCGAGAACGCCCGGCTGAAGAAGCTGGTCGCGAATCAGGCGCTCGACATCGACATGCTCCGCGAGGTCGCCAAGGGGGAATTCTGACCCCGAACCGCAAGCGCAGCGCCGTGAGCATGCTGCGTGACCGGTTCGGGGTGTCCGAACGACGAGCGTGCAGCGTGGTCGGTCAGCATCGCTCCACCCAACGCCTCGACCCGCCCGAGGTCTCCGACGACGAGGCTCGGCTCCGCGAGTTCCTGCGGGCGTTCTCGACCAAGCGGCCGCGGTGGGGCTGGCGACGAGCCGCGAAAGCAGCCCGCAAGGCGGGCTGGGCCGTGAACGACAAGCGGATCCGGCGGCTGTGGCTGATCGTGACCCGGTTTCTTGGACACCTGATTACGCGGGAGACCGTGTAGAAGGGAGCCGTCATGGCTCGTCCAAGCAAGTACAACGACAAGTTCCGTAGGGATGCGCTCGATCTGGT
>JBKEAH010000199.1:0-2567 GCA_047972065.1 Desertimonas sp. | reverse complement strand
CCGACGAGAGGTCGCCGAAGCCAAGACTGGCGTCGTCGTGTACGACGACGCGATCGAGATCGAGACGGCCGTGGGTCAGCCCGGCGTCGTGGAGACGATCGAGCTCGACCCACAGGTCATCGATGGCCCCGGGCCGGAGCACAGCGACCTCGTAGGGGCCCCCGAGATTCTCGCGCAGGGGCTGGCCATCGGCGCGCACGGCGACGAGCGCGTCACCCCGCCCGGCGCTGCCGGCGGTGACGACGTGCGGCACGCGCACCCCGGCACGCTCGGCCAACAGGATGACGAACGCCTCGTGCTCGACAAGCGCAACCCGTGACAGCCGGACCGAACGGGCCGACCGGGCGGCACCCCGGTACCACAGCAGCCGCCACATCGTCGACAACATCTGCCCGTCCCACGCGTCGCGCCCGTAGACCTTGACGGCGATCGGTCCGACGTCGTCGCACCCCGCATAGCGCACCACCCCACCGGCGTGCATGCCGGTGATCGACAGATCGGTCACGGTGTGCCCGAGCCCGGCCAGCGCGAGCCGGATCCGTGCCGGCGTCGGCCGTCCGCCCGGGGACCCGAGCGCCAGGTGGACGACGGCGGCGGCCAGGGCCCCGACCGCGGTCGCCGCGATGACCCCGCTGATGAAGGCGTTGCCGAGCAGCATGGCGCCGATGACCTGGCCGGTCAGGAGCCATCGGCCGAGGTTGCGGAACGGGCGGGTGAGGTGCGGGGAGGCGACGATCAGCACGGCGCTCGACACGCTGATCACCCCGGAGGGGAACGACGGCGGCGCGTCGGCGAAGCGACGCAACGGCGCCCAACCGTCGTCGGTGGCCACCAGCCCGAGGGCCACGGCGGCGGTCAGCGCCACCGCGGCGGCCAGGAACAGATCCCGCGCCAGGGTCGGGCGTCGGCGGGCGACGGCGATGCCGACGAGTACCGCCCCCCACGCCAGCGGCAGCCACAGCGCTCCGCGCCACACGGCGTCGATGAGGTGGGGCAGCGCCGCCAGCAGGTCGGCCCACGCTCGTTCCAGATCGTGCCCGATCGCCGCGATGGCGGCGGCCAGGCCGATGGCGACCACGCTCGTGGCGGCGAGCAGCACATCGGTGGGCCGCCGCGAGCGGGGCTCACCGGGCGGCGACGCGAACAGCTGAACCCCGAGAAGCTCGACGTCCTCCATCGGAGTGGTCCCGGTGGCCGTCAGCGTGCGCCGACGGCCACCGGCGACGACGACGTGGTCAGGCGAGGACCTTGGCCTTCAGCCGGGCGTACTCGTCCTCGCTGAGCTTGCCGCGCTCGTGCAGGTCCGACAGCGTGGCCAGCTGTTCGGCCGGGCTCTGCTCGGAGCCGGCGGCGTCACGGATGTAGGACCGCACCCGCGCCTCGTCGCGCTCGGCCTGACGGATGTCGCGGTCGGTCATCCCGCCGCCGCGCACGATCAGATAGACGAACACGCCGAGATAGGGCAGGAAGATGATGAAGATCGACCACAGCGCCTTGGCCCAGCCCCCGAGATCGTGGCTGCGCATGATGTCGGCGAACACCGTGATGACCAGCCAAATCCACATGAAGAACAGGAAGAACCACAACATCGACCAGAGCACCTGGCCGACTCCGAAATCGGCTGCGAACATGACAAACCTCACCTTTGATCATTGAACTCGTGCGACACGGACAGTACCGCGCTGTGGGTCCCCCAAGCGAGGACAACTTCCCGGACGTTCGAGTGACAGCTATCCCCCGATGCGTTGGACCGTCGTGACGATCGGACATGCTCTGGCGATGCCAGCAGCATCTCGCCATGGTCGGGGCCGCCGCGTGATCGCCGGCGTGGTCGGCGTCATCGCCGTCGGCCTGACCGGGCTCGCAGTGTTGGGCCTGTGGGCACGAGCGACGGTGCTGCGGACCGACGCCACCGCCGACGTCGTGGTCGAAGCCCTCGATGATCCCGACGCCCGGGCGGCCGTCGCCGACACGGTGACCGACGCGGCGCTGTCCGTCGTCGACATCGACTCCCTGGTGACGGGCGTCCTCCCCGACATGCTCGACGGGCTCGGGCAGCCGGTCGCCGCCGCCGTGCACCAAGCGGTCGATCGTGACATGCGCGCCGCGCTCGCGCTGCCCGCCGTGCGCTCGATGGTTGGTGACCTCACCGAAGATGCCCACCGTTCGGCGCTGGCGTTGCTGCGCGGCGACGGCCTCCCCGGCGGGTTGGCCGTCGATGACGGCGAGGTGACCTTCAACACGGTGCCCCTGGTGGTCCGAGCGCTCGGTTCGGTGCAACAGCTCGGGCTCCTCGACGACGTCGAGTTGCCCGAGATCTCGGCGCAGACCGATCCGAGCGATGCCATCGCCGAGCTGTCCGACGCGCTCGGTCGTGACCTGCCCGCCGACTTCGGGCAGGTGGTCGTCTACCGAGGCGATGCCGTGGAGCGCGCCGAGACATCGGTCGCCAACGCCCAGCACACCGTGGTCATCGCCCAGCGCGGTCTGTGGCTGCTGGTCGCGCTGGCGCTGGTCGGGCTTGTCGGCACCGTCGTGTTGGCCCCGTCGCGAGGCCGGGCCGTGCT
>JBKEAH010000192.1:0-3930 GCA_047972065.1 Desertimonas sp. | reverse complement strand
GATCGTGATCGATCCCGCCTCCGGCGAGGTCGAACCGCCCGGCGCCGTCGTCCCCGATCACGTGCTGCACGCCGTGGGTGATCTCGCCGGTCGCCCGGTGCCGAGCACCGGCCGGATCGGCCATCACGGCCATCACGGCCACGGCCACCACTGACCGCCGCCGGGAAGGCGTGCGCACGGCCGGGCTCGCTCCACCCCACGCCACCTCGATCGCAGGTTGCGGATCTATTCATTAGTTCATTAGCATGTCCGCATATGTCGGATCTGGTGGCGGCGGCTGACCTGCTCAAGGCGTTCGCCCATCCACTCCGATTGG
Source organism: Desertimonas sp. (assembly GCA_047972065.1). Lineage (GTDB taxonomy): Bacteria > Actinomycetota > Acidimicrobiia > Acidimicrobiales > Ilumatobacteraceae > JALZMG01. The sequence continues at coordinate 3,614 of JBKEAH010000192.1, read as the reverse complement.
CGATCATCCTCGAGGTCCGGGGCGGCGAACGCTGCGTCCATGAGCTCGTCGACGTCCTCGACGCCGACCAGCCGCTCGTCTCCCAGCACCTCCGGGTCTTGCGCCAGGCCGGGGTGCTGACCGGTACCCGGCGAGGCCGCGAGATCGCCTACTCCATCGCCGACGACCACGTCGTGCACATCGCTCTCGACGCCGTCGAGCACGCCAACGAAGGGAACCCCTCATGAGCACCTGCACCACCCACACCGACCACACCCACACCCATGGGCCCGACTGCGGACACGCCAGCGTCACCCACGGCGACCACGTCGACTACCTCCACGACGGCCACGCCCACCGCAGCCACGACGGCCACTGGGACGAGTGCGAGTTCCCCCACGCCGTCGCCGAGGACCACGGCGACCACACCCACGGCGAGGGCTGCGGCCACGAGGCGGTGTCCCACGGCGACCACGTCGACTACCTCCACGACGGCCACCGCCACGCCGTGCACGGCGACCACTACGACGAGCACTGAGGACGCCGCCCGGCGCACCGCGACGGGGCGACCGGGGTCGGTGTCCGACACCCGTTCCGGCTCCTCGGACCGGGTGGAAGGCCCTTGCATCCGTCGGTTCCTGACGACAGAATATTCGGCGTGCCTAACAGCATGGCGATCGACGTTCACCGGCTGGTCAAGTCCTTCGGCGAGGTCCGGGCCCTCGACGAGCTGACCTTCGAGGTCGCGCCCGGCGAGGTGCTCGGGCTTCTCGGGCCCAACGGCGCCGGCAAGACGACGGCGATCAACGTGTTGTCCACCCTGCTTCGCCCCGACGCCGGCTCGGCCCGGGTGATGGGCCACGACGTGGTCACCGACGGCGAAGCGGTGCGCTCGTCGATCGCGCTGACCGGCCAGTTCGCAGCCGTCGACGACCTCCTCACCGCCGCCGAGAACCTCACCCTCTTCGGTCGACTGCGCGGGCTCGATCGAGGCACCGCCAGGCGCCGTTCCGCCGAACTCCTCGAGCGGTTCTCGCTCGCCGACGCCGGCGCGAGGCGGGTGGGCCAGTATTCGGGCGGCATGCGTCGCCGGCTCGATCTCGCCGCCAGCCTGGTGGTGCCGGCGCCGGTGGTGTTCCTCGACGAGCCGACCACCGGATTGGATCCGCGGAGCCGCAACGAACTGTGGGACGTGGTACGCGAGCTGCGCGACGACGGCCTCACCATCGTCCTCACCACCCAGTACCTCGAAGAGGCCGACCAGCTCGCCGAGCGCATCGTCGTGGTCGACACCGGTCGTGTGATCGCCGAGGGCACGCCGATGCAGCTGAAACAGACCGCCGGCGGGCACGCCTGCGCCGTGGTGCCGCTCGACGCTCGAGACGTCGAGCGACTGGTCGAAGCGATGACGCCGCTGGGCCTCGTGTCGATCGACGACGATGCCGTCGTGCTGGCCGATGCCGGCGCAACCCAACTGCCAGCGGTGGTCGCGGCAGCCGCTGCGGCGGGGGTCGGGCTGGCCGATGTCAACCTACGCGTCCCGACGCTCGATGACGTCTTCCTACAACTGACGGCGCGACCGTCGCCGAACGGGGCGCCGGGCGGGACGGCCGACACCACCGCGTCCGGCACGCCGTCGTGACGACGTCGCTGGCCCTCGACAGCCGGCTGCTCGCCGGGCGGAGCATCACTCAGCTGCGCCGCAACCCCGCCTCGATCGTGAGCACGATCGTGTTCCCGCTGCTGTTCTTCGCGCTGTTCAACATCGTGATGCGCAAGATCATGAGCGGGCGCGGGTTCGACTACGTCCAGCTGTTGCCGACCACCGTGGTGGTGCAGGCGATGTTCTTCTCGGCGATGTCGTCGGCGTACTACGTCGCCGACGACCGCCTCAAGGGCATCACCGGGCGCCTGCGGTCGATGCCGATCCACGCAGCTGCGCCGCTGACCGGACGGGCGGCCGCCGACACGGCACGCGGCACCGTCTCGTTGATCGTGGTATTGGCCGTCGGGATCGCCGCCGGCATGCGGTTTGGCGCCGGATGGGCGTGGCTGCCGGCCTACGTCTGCGTCGGCATGCTCTTCACGCTGGCGGTGGCGACGGCGATCGGGCTGCTCGGCTACATCGCCAGCAGCCCCTCCGCGGCTTCCTCGTTGGCCAGCGTTCCCTATCTCCCACTGCTGATGGTCTCGACGGGCTTCGCCCCCGTCGACGACTTCCCGGGTTGGTTGCAAGCCTTCGTCGACCACCAGCCGGTGTCGGCGAACATCGATGCGTTGCGGGCGCTGGCCGGTGACGGCTCGATCGGCAACACGGTCCCGGTGGCGCTGGCCTGGTCGATCGGGCTGGCGGTGGTCTTCGTCTCGCTCGGGGCCCGGCTGATGCGGACCCGGACATGAGCACCATCGATCGTCTCGCCATCGGGCCGCACACGCCGCGACGATCGGCGGCGACGGCCGACGCCGTCTTCGTCGGGCGCGCCGTCAAACGGGTGTTCCGCCGTCCCGACACCGTGGTGTCGACCGTCGTGTTTCCGGCGGTGCTGCTGTTGACGTTGATCGCCGTCTTCTCCACCGCCGTGGAAGCCTTCGAAGGCGACGACTACGCCCAGCGGCTGGTGCCGGGGTTGATCGTGTCGGGGTTGATGTTCGGGTCGGTCGGGACCGCGATCGGCTTCTGGATGGACCGCGAGAGCGGCTTCATGGACCGGATCCGCTCGATGCCGGTGCCGACGTCGGCACCACTCGTCGGAACGGTGATCGCCGAGACCGTGCGGGCGCTGCTGGCCGTAGCGGTGCTCGTGGCGCTCGGCGTGGCGTTCGGGTTCCGCTTCTCCAACGGCGTCGTCCCCGGGATCTGGTTCGTCGTCGTGGCCGGCGTCGCCGCCATGTCCCTGTCGTTCATCGGGCTCTCCATGGCGACCGTCGCCAAGAGCCAGGAGTCGCTCGGCCCGCCGCTCGGCGCCCTGTTCCTCGTGCTGCTGTTCTTCTCCGAGGGGATGATCCCGCTCGAGGGCTACCCCGGCTGGGCACAGCCGGTCGTCCGGGCGGCGCCGGCCACGGCCTACGTCAACCTGCTGGACCATCTGGCGCGCGGCGGCCAGCTGGTGCGGCCGATGCTGGCCGCCGGCGCCTGGTCGATCGCCCTGGTCGGGGTCCTCGGGACCTTCGCCGTCACCCGCCTTCGCCGAGTCGCCAGCGGGTAGTCCCCAACCGGGCCCGGGGATCCGGCGTTCGACACCCTTTTCGGTCACCCGGCTGCGTATCGGGGGGCTCGGTCGAGTAGTCCTGACCTCGAGGTCCATGAGGTCAGGAGACACACCGATGACCGACACAACGCCCCTCGACTTCGATCCCGAGGCGCTCCGGGCCCGCTACGAGGCCGAACGGGTCAAGCGGGTGCGCGACGACGGTCCCGATCAATACATCGAGATGACCGGCGAGTTCGGGCACTACGCCGACGACGACCCCTACGCCGACCCCGCCTTCGAGCGCCAACCACTGACCGATGAGGTCGAGATCGCCATCATCGGCGGCGGGTTCAGCGGGCTGCTGGCGGCGGCGCGGCTGATCGAGGAGGGGGTCGAGGACTTCCGGATCATCGAGGCCGGCGCCGACTTCGGTGGCACCTGGTA
>JBKEAH010000058.1:0-12955 GCA_047972065.1 Desertimonas sp. | reverse complement strand
AGCTTCTGACCCGCCGCCGACGACCGTACCCACCGAAACCCGGCTCCGCAAGAATTGCCCGGCGCAGGGGCCTCGCCACGGGGTGACGCCAGCGGGGCCGAAGTAGCGTTCGGGCCCCAGTTCAGGGAGAGGAGTGGTGATGGCAGGTGGGCTCGTCGGCTTGTTGGACGATGTCGCGGCGCTGGCGAAGTTGGCCGCCGCGTCGATCGACGACGTCGGGCTGGCGGCCGGTCGCGCCAGTGTGAAGGCCGCCGGTGTCGTGGTCGACGACACCGCGGTGACACCCGCCTACGTCCAGGGCCTGGCCGCCGAGCGTGAGATCCCGATCATCAAGCGGATCGCCATCGGCTCGCTGCGCAACAAGCTGCTCTTGATCCTGCCGGCCGCGCTGGTGCTCAGCGAGTTCGTGCCGATACTCGTCGAGATCATCCTGATGTGCGGGGGTGCGTTCCTCAGCTACGAGGGGGCGCACAAGATCCATCACCGCTTCACCCACCACGATCCAGCCGAAGACGCACCGGCCGTCGTCGCCGGCGGCGACGCCGAGGAGCAGACGGTGTCGAGCGCGGTGCGGACCGACCTGATCCTGTCCGCCGAGATCATGGTGATCGCCCTCAAGGACGTCATCGACGAGGGCTTCGTGATGCGCACCGTCATCCTGCTCGTCGTCGCCGTGGTGATCACGCTGCTCGTGTATGGCGTCGTCGCGTTGATTGTGAAGATGGACGACGTCGGGCTGCGCCTGGCGCGCTCCGATCGTCCGCGCTCGCAGCGTCTCGGTCGGTCGCTGGTGGCCGGCATGCCCAAGGTGTTGTCGATCCTGTCCACCGTCGGGACCGCGGCGATGCTGTGGGTGGGCGGTCACATCCTGTTGGTTGGCACCCATGAGCTCGGTTGGGACGGGCTCTACGAGCTCGTCCACGACATCGAGGATCCGGTGCACGACATCGCCGGGGTCGGAGGCATCCTCGGCTGGCTGGTCAACACCGGCGTCTCGGCGGTCATCGGCCTCGTTGTCGGGTTCGTGATTCTGTTCGTGACTCGCCGCCTGCCGTTCGGCCGCGACGACGCCGACCGCTCGGCCGCCGCCCACTGACGCGTCGGCGCTCACCCGGACGCCCATCGCGTACGGTGGCCGCCATGCGCGACGAGATCGACGCCGCCCGCCAGCGGGTCGTCACTCCCGACGAGCGGGGGCTGGGCAAGATCCGTGGGCAGGGCAAGCTGACGGCGCGCGAGCGCATCGACCACCTGCTCGATGCCGGGTCGTTCGCCGAGGACGGCTTGCTGGCCAACGTGCTGGCGGCGGGCTTGCCCGCCGACGGTGTGGTCACCGGTCGTGGCACCGTCGACGGCACCCCGGTGGTGATCGTCGCCAACGACCCGATGGTCAAGGCCGGCTCGTGGGGGGCGCGGACCGTCGAGAAGATGGTGCGCGCCACCGAGGCGGCGCTCGCCGCGCAGATCCCGCTGCTCTGGCTGGTCGACTCGGCCGGTGCCCGCCTGACCGATCAGGTGCAGCTCTTCCCCGGTCGTCGCGGCGCCGGCCACATCTTCTACAACCAGGTCAAGCTGTCGGGGCAGGTCCCGCAGATCTGCTGTCTCTTCGGACCGTCGGCGGCCGGTGGCGCGTACATCCCCTCGTTCTGCGACGTCGTGTTCATGGTCGACGGCAACGCCTCGATGTACCTCGGCTCGCCCCGGATGGCCGAGATGGTGGTCGGCGAGATCACCACCTTGGAGGAGATGGGCGGGGCACGGATGCACGTGTCGCAGTCGGGTTGTGCGGACAACCTCGCCACCGACGACGAGGACGCGCTCGATCAGGCACGGGCCTACCTGTCGTACTTCCCGCGGTCGTGGCGCCACGATCCACCCGACTACGAGCCGGCCGAGCCGGCCGCGCCGCTGTCCGATGACTCGGTTCCCGCCGACGAGCGTGTGCCGTTCGACATGCACACCGTGATCGACGGCATCGTCGACGCCGACAGCTTCTTCGAGATCAAGCCGCTGTTCGCCCGCGAGTTGATCGTCGGGCTGGGTCGTCTCGACGGTCGACCGGTCGGCGTGGTCGCCAACAACTCGGCCCATCTGGCCGGGACCCTGTTCGGTGACTCGGCCGACAAGGCGGCGCGCTTCGTCTGGTTGTGCGACGCCTTCAACATCCCGTTGGTGTTCCTCGCCGATGTGCCCGGGTTCATGATCGGCTCGGCCGTCGAGCGGCAGGGGATCATCCGCCACGGCGCCAAGATGGTCACCGCCGTGAGCGAGGCGACGGTGCCCAAGATCTCGGTGGTCGTGCGGAAGGCCTACGGCGCCGGGCTCTATGCAATGTCGGGACCGGCGTTCGAGCCCGAGGCGACGATTGCCCTGCCGACGGCGCGCATCGCGGTGATGGGTCCGGAAGCGGCGATCAACGCCGTGTACGCCAACAAGATCGCCGAGATCGACGACCCCGACGAGCGGGACCGGTTCGTCGCCGAGCAACGGGCGATCTACGAGGCCGATGTCGATCTGTTGCGGCTGGCATCGGAGTTGATCCTCGACGCCATCGTCGACCCGGCCGATCTGCGTGCCGATCTCATCCACCGCCTCGGGCTCGCCCGTCACAAGGATCGGCACTTCGCCAACCGACGCCACGGCGTCCCGCCGGTCTGACCACCGGGCGACGCCGTCGGGATGCCCGGCGTCGGCGCACGCCGACGGCTACGGTCGGCCGGATGCGTCGAGTGTTGGGTTTCGTCGCGCTCGGCGTCGTGCTCGCCGGGTGCGCCCAGAGTGAGAACACGATCGACGACACGCTGCCGACGATCGCTCCGGTGGCGACGACGACCACCACCACGACCGCGCCGCCGATCCCGATCACGGCGGGGGCCACCGCGGTGGTGACACCGGCACCGATCACCGCGCCGCCGGCGCCCGCGCCGGCCCCCGACCCCGCACCGGCGGCGCCGACGACCGTCACACCGGCGGCTCCCGCCGCCGCCACCACCACCACCACCACCGCCACCACTACGGCGGCGGCCACCACGACGACCTCGCTCCTCGCTCCCACCCTCACCCCCCTTGCCTGCACCGCGGCGGCGCTCGACGCCGCCGACCCCGCGGTCGCCCACGGCGCGCCGAGCTGCCTGGCCGGCTGGGCGGTCGAGGCGACCGCCGACGGCTCGGCGCTCGTGTTCGCGGCCGGCACCGGCGGTTGGGCCCTGGCGGGCAGCGCCGAGCTCGACTGTCCCGCGCCATTGGTGGCGATGGGCATGCCGATGAGTGTGGCCGTGCAGTTCGCCGCCGCCAGCTGCGACGAACCCGCCGGTCCGAGTGTCATCCGTCCCGCCGACGAAGGAGACGCGGTGCGCGGTCTGCAGGTCGCCCTCGTCGCCTTGGGCTACCAGCTGGAGACCGACGGCATCTTCGGGCCCCGTACCGAAGCCGCCGTGCGCCATTTCCAGACCACCGCCGGCTTGGAGGCCGACGGCCTGGTCGGGCCGGCGACCCAGGCGGCGTTGTTCGCGGCGAGCGCCGCCGCCCCGGCGGCGCCCGAACCACTCGCCTGCACCGCTGCCGCGCTCGATGCCGCCGACTCGACCCGCACCCACGCCGCGCCGACGTGCCGGGCCGGATGGGCGATCGAGTCGCCGCCGTGTACGTCGTCTCCTTGCGGCGGTTCGGCGCCGGTGTTCATCGCCGGTCCCGCCGGCTGGGTGATGGAGGGCAGCGCCGCGCTCGATTGCCCGCACGGCCTGGTCCAGCTGGGGATGCCGGTGGCGGTCGCCGAGAGCTTCACGGCCAGCGCGTGCGACGAGCCGGCCGGTCCGAGCGTGATCCGTCCCGGCGATGAGGGAGGCCCGGTGCGTGGCGTCCAGGTGGCCCTCGTGGCGCGGGGCTACGAGATCGACACCGATGGCATCTTCGGACCCGGAACCGAGGCGGCAGTGCGCGACTTCCAGGCCGAGGCCGGACTCGATGTCGACGGCCTCGCCGGCCCGGCCACGCAAGCGGCGCTGTTCGCCGCCAGCTGACCGCCCGACGGCGACCATCACGTGTTACGGGGGACGCTCCGGAACGGCTGATCGCGGTCCACGCTCGGGTCGCGAGGGAGACCGAGCACCTTCTCGCCGATGATGTTGCGCTGGATCTCATCGGTTCCACCGGCGATCGACTGACCCGGCACCGAGATCAGGATCTCGGCCAGCACGCCGTCCAGCGGAGCCGCCGGGTCATCGCCGGCCAGCAGCGACCCGGCCCCGCCGATGTCACCATGCAGGGCGCCCGCGGCGCGGGCGAGACCGCTGAGCGCCAGCTTGCCGATCGACCCCTCGGCCCCCGGCGGGCGGCCGAGGGCCCGGGCCGCCTTGGCCCGCTCCGCCGTCCACGCGCTGACGCGCTGACCAGATGTGACCGCCGCGATCCGCTGACGGACCAACGGGTCGTGGTCGGCGGCGATCGCGGTGGCGTGCGAGGCGACCAGATCGGCCCGGCCGGCCCGTTGGGGGTACCACGAGTAGGTCTGCAGATAGTCGTCGGCCTCGGCCCGGGCCTCGCCGATTGCCCGACCCGAACCGGTCAGGCGGGGCCGGCTCATCAACACCCCGAACCGACGCTCGTAGGCCAGCGTGGTCAGCGCCACCGCCCACCCGTCGCCCTCGGTCCCGATCAGATGGTCGGCCGGGATCTCGGCGTCGCTCATGAACACCTCGTTGAACGAGGCGTGGAGGTTCATCTGGCGCAGCGGGCGGACCTCGACGCCGGGTTGGCGCATCGGCAGGGCGAAGTAGCTGAGCCCGCGGTGCTTGGGCACGTCCCAGTTGGTCCGGGCGACCAGGATGCCGAAGTCAGCGTGGTGGGCGGAGGTGTTCCACACCTTCTGACCGTTGACGATCCAGCGGTCACCATCGCGCACCGCGGTGGTCGTCAACCCGGCGAGGTCGGACCCTGCGCCCGGCTCGCTGAACAGCTGGCACCACGTCTCCTCGCCGGTGAGGATCGGGCGCAGAAAGCGCGCTCGCACCACGTCGGGACCGTGGGTGAGGATCGTCGGCGCGGCGAGTCCGACACCACCACCGACCGGCAGGCCGACGGCCCCGGCCCGGCGCAGGGCGTCGTGGACGACGTCGTCGGCCCACGCCGGCAGGTCGCGCCCGAACCACTGCCGCGGCCATGACGGAACGGCCCAGCGCGCCTCGACCAGCAGCTGGCGCCACGCCAGCAGCGACATGTCCGGGTCCCATGTCTCGCGGGCCCACGCCGCGACCTCCTCGCTCAGGTCACGGCGCGGGTCCCCGCTCACGGGATCAGCACCGGCTTGATGACCCGGCCGGTCAGCGACGCCTGCTCGGCTTCGTCGATGCGCTCGAGGGGGAACTGCTCGACAAGACGGTCGAAGGGGAACTCCCCGGCCCGCCACAGCTCGATCATCCGGGGGATGAACGTCTGGGGATCGGCGCTGCCCTCGAGGATGCCGACCATCGTCTTGCCCACGGTGTCGAGCGCTTCGAGCTCGAGGTTGCCCTGCTGGGCGCCGACCATGCCGAGCGTCCCGGTCATTCGTGTTGCCGCGAGCGCCGTGCGCACCACACCCGGAAGCCCGGTGGTGTCAAAGCTGTATTGCACACCGCCGTCGGTGAGGGCATGGATCTGTTCGACGACATCGGGGGCGTCGCCGGCGATGACGTGGGTGGCGCCGAGCTCGAGGGCCAGCGCTCGGCGCTGCTCGTGCAACTCGACGGCGATGATCGGGTTGGCCCCGGCGACCCGGGCCGCCATCACGGCGGCCAGCCCGACGGCGCCGGCGCCGAACACGGCAACGCTCTCGCCCGGCTGGACATCGAGGGCGCACAGGATCGAACCGGCCCCGGTCTGGATGCCACAGCCCAGCGGGCCGAGCAGCTCGAGGGGCAGCGACCGGTCAACCACGACGGTGTTACGGGCGGTGGCGATGCAGCGTCCGGCGAAGGACGACTGCCCGAACCAGCGGGTGGCGACGTCGGCCCCGTTCGCATCGGTGGCCGACGACGACCCGTCGAGCTCGCGCCCGAACAGGTTGCGGACAAAGAAGGTGTCGCAGTACGCCGGTTGGCCGGCCTGGCAGTTGGCGCATTGACGGCAGGAGTCGAACGACAACACCACGTGGTCGCCCACCGCGATCCCCGTGACGTCGGCGCCGACCGCTTCCACGACCCCGGCGCCCTCGTGGCCCGGCACGATCGGGGGTGGGGCGAGGAAGTCCTCGCCGCGTGGCAGCACGTCGGTGTGGCACATGCCGACGCCGACGACGCGGACCAGCACCTCGTCGCCGCGCAGGTCCCGCAGCATCACCGACTCGAGCGAGTAGGCGCCGTCGGTGCTGCGCAAGACCGCCGCGGTGGTCGTGGTGGTCATGGGTGGTGCCCAGGAGTCGAAGCCATCGGCCCATCTTCACCGCTCGGCGCTGCCGGTGTGGCAGCGAGCAGGGTTCGGGGCAAGATGGGCCGATGAGCGGCGGCCAGCAACGCGGTGAGGTGTTGTGGGTGCCACCGCCCGATGTGGCGAGCGCAACCGAGGTCGGCCAGTTCGCCACCCGGCTGGGCTTCGCCAGCTACGCCCGACTGCACGAGTGGTCGGTGACCGATCCCGACGCCTTCTGGCGGGAGTTGATGGCCTGGGTCGGTGTGCGCTGGCACGACCAGCCGAGGGCGGTGTGCGATGGTCGGGCGATGCCGGAGGTCCGATGGTTCCCCGGTGGCACGCTCAACTACGCCGAGCACGTGCTGGCCGCGGCCGACGACCGACCCGACGACATCGCCGTGTCGGCCCACAGCCAGACTCGGGCCGCGCGCGACCTCACCTGGTCGCAGCTGCGAGCCGACGTGGCGCGGGCCGCCGCCGGGCTGCGGGCCCTGGGGGTGGAGCGCGGTGACCGGGTGGTCGCGTTCGCGCCGAACATCCCCGAGACGATGATCACCCTGCTGGCCGCCGCATCGATCGGGGCGGTCTGGTCGAGCTGCGCGCCGGAGTTCGGGGTGACCGCGGTCCTCGATCGCTTCGCCCAGATCGAACCGAAGGTGCTGCTGGCCATCGACGGCTACCGCTACGGCGCCAAGGACATCGAGCGGTCCAGCGAGGTGGCGGCCGTGGCCACCGCGCTCCCGACCCTCGCCGCGGTGGTGCACCTCGGCTACCTCCACCCGCGTGCCGCGCCGCCCCACGTCGATGGGCTCGACGTGGTCCCCTGGCAGCACTTCATGGTGCTCGGCGGCGAGCAGCCGTCGCTGCGCATCGAGCCCGTGCCCGCCGAGCACCCGTTGTACGTGCTGTTCAGCTCGGGGACGACCGGGTTGCCCAAGGCCATCGTCCATGGTCACGGCGGCGTCGTCGTCGAACACCTCAAGATCCTCCGACTGCACCAGGATCTAGGTCCCGGCGACACGTTCTTCTGGTTCTCGACCACCGGCTGGATGATGTGGAACTACCTCGTGTCGGGTCTGATGACGGGCGCCCGCATCGTCACCTTCGACGGTGATCCCGCTTGGCCGTCGCTCGACACCCTGTGGGAGCTGGCCGCCGCGACCGGCGTGACGGTCTTCGGTGTGTCGGCTCCGTTCCTGATGTCATGTCGCAAGGCGGGGCTCACACCCGCTCGGGGCGTGGTCCGCTGGGTCGGCTCGACCGGGGCGCCCCTGCCGGCCGACGGGTACCGCTGGGTCGACGAGACGCTGGGGGTGCCGGTCTCGTCGATCTCGGGGGGCACCGACGTGGCCTCGGCCTTCGTCGGCTCGTCGCCGATGGTGCCGGTCCGGGCCGGGGAGATCTCCTGTCGCGGACTGGGTTGGGCGGTGGAGGCGTTCTCACCCGACGGTGAGGTGTGTCCGCCCGGCGTGACGGGCGAGCTGGTGATCACCCGGCCGATGCCGTCGATGCCCGTCGGCTTCTGGAATGACCCGGACGGGACCGCATTCCGGCGGGCCTACTTCGAGGCCTACCCGGGCGTCTGGCACCACGGCGATTGGATCACCTTCACCGACGACGGTGGATGCGTCATCACGGGCCGCTCCGACGCCACGTTGAATCGGGGCGGGGTGCGTCTGGGCACCGCCGACTTCTATGCCGTGGTGGACGCGTTCCCCGAGGTCGCCGACAGCCTGGTCGTGCATCTCGAGGACGCCGACGGTGGCGGGCTCGGTGAGCTGCTGCTGTTCGTCCAGCTGTCGCCGGGGGCGCGCTTCGGCGAGGATCTGGAGCGTCGGTTGCGCCAGGCGCTGCGGGCCGATCTGTCGCCGCGTCACGTCCCCGACGTCATCGAGGCGGTGCCGGCGGTGCCGCGCACGTTGTCGGGCAAGAAGCTCGAGGTGCCGGTCAAACGCATCCTCACCGGCACGCCACCCGAGCGGGCGGCGTCGCGCGAGTCGCTCGCCGATCCGACCGCTCTCGACTGGTGCGCAGAGCGCGCCGGGCGGTCGTCGTGAGCGTCGAGCGGATCATCGCCCCCCGGCCCCGTCAGATCAGCGGGACGGCATCGGGGGTCGATCGGCTGTTGCCGTTCCACGCCCGTCGGATGGTCGGGCCGTTCATCTTCGCTGACCTGCTCGGGCCGGACGACCTCGCACCCGGCTCCGGCGTCGACGTGCTGCCCCATCCCCACATCGGCCTGGCGACGGTCACCTATCTGTTCGACGGTGCGCTGGTGCACCGCGACTCGACCGGGGCGACGCAGACGATCGAACCCGGTGGGGTCAACTGGATGACCGCCGGGCGGGGCGTCGCCCACAGCGAGCGCACACCGCCGGATCGTCGTCCGCGCGGGGACCGGCTGGCGGGGCTTCAGACATGGGTGGCGCTGCCGGTCGAGGATGAGGACGAAGACCCGGCGTTTCAGCACGCGGCTGCGGCCGAGATCCCCACCGTCGACATCGACGGTGCCCGTGTCCGGGTGCTCGTCGGGTCTGCCTTCGGGGCGGCGTCACCGGTGCCGGGCGCTTCGCCGCTCTTCCACGCCGACGCCGAGTTGCCGGCGGGTGGATCGTTCGCACTCCCCGCCGAGCACCCTGAGCGGGCCGTGCTGGTGCTCGACGGTGACGTCACGGTGGACGGTGAGCCGCTGCCAGCGCGCCATCTCGCCGTCGTCAGCGATGGCGACTCCGTCGTCGCCGCCACCGGCGGCCCGGCCCGGGTGATGACCTTTGGCGGGTCCCCGATCGGCCCCCGCCGGATCTGGTGGAACTTCGTGGCCAGCACGCAGGAGCGCATCGAGACGGCCAAGGCGGACTGGGCCGCTCATCGCTGGGTCGAGGTACCCGGCGAGGTCGGTCGGGTCGAGTTGCCGGCCGGTTGAGCGGGGCCGGCCCGAGTTCGACGACTCGGCCGAGATGGAGCTCGACGTCGACGTCGGGGTCGGGGTCGGGGGTCGGGGGTCGGGGATCGTGACGATGACCAGCCCGGCGAACGCAGTCAGTCGGTGTCGGTGTCCGGCTGGACGTGCTGGAAGCCGAAGCGGCCCTTGATGCACAGGTTGCCGTGGGTGATCGCGCTGCCCGACGGGGAGGTCACCTTGACGATCTCGTTGTCCTGGACGTGCAGCGTCAGCGTGCAGCCCACGCCGCAGTACGGGCAGATCGTGTCGGTCGTCGTCTGGGTCGACTCGTCCCATGTGCCCGCATCGCGCTGCGTCCGCTCGGAGGAGAACATCAGCGCGCCGGTGGGGCACACCTGGATGCAGTTGCCACAGTAGACACAAGCCGAATCGGGGAGCGCGACGTCGAACTCGGTGGAGATGCGGGCGTCGAAGCCTCGGCCGGCGACGCCGATGGCCCAGGTCTGTTGCCATTGCTCGCCGCAGGCATCGACGCACTGGTAGCAGAGGATGCACTTGGCGTAGTCCCGGACGTACAGCGGGTTGTCGTCCTTGATCGGCTGGGCGACCGACTCGGCGTGGGTGCCGGCGGGCCGCTGGTGCTGCCCCGGCACCCTGGTGTCACGGTCGTCGCCTTCGGGTGCGGTCGGTCCGAATCGGCCCGGATCGGCGCCGTAGTCGGTGTTCCAGCGCTCGATGTTCGGCGTGCAGGAGAGGTCGACCGACGAGCCGAGCAGTTCCAGCACCAGGCGCCGGCTGTGGCGGGTGCGTTCGGTGTCGGTGCGCACGACCATCCCGTCCTCGATCGGTCGCGAGCACGACGCCACCAGCGTCCGCGAGCCCTCGACCTCGACCATGCACACGCGGCACGCGTTCTTCGGGGTGATCGTCGGGCCGTAACACAGCGTCGGGATCTCGCCGCCCCGGTCGCGGCAGGCCTCGAGGATGGTCGTGCCCGCCGGGGCGCTGACCTCGCGCCCGTCGATCGTCGCCGTCACGCGCCGTCGCAGCGTCACCGGCCGGCCCGTCTCGGGCTGGACCGTCACCGTGCCCCCCATCGTCCACCCACGTGTCGACACGCCCGGGTGAGCGCGGCGGTCATCGCAACGCTCCGAGGCGATCGATGGCCGACAGGATCGCGCCCGAGGCGGTCTGGCCGAGCCCACAGATGCTGGCGTCGCGCATCACCTGGGCGAGGTCGCGGAGCACGGCGAGGTCGGTTGTGCGGTCGGCCGGCGCGTCGACCAGCCGGACCAGCACCTCTTCCTGGCGGACGGTCCCGACCCGACACGGCACGCACTGTCCGCACGACTCGTCACGGAAGAACGCCGCGATCCGCAGCAGCTGGTCGGTGAGCTCGACGTCGTCGTCGAGTACCAGCACGACGCCGGAACCGAGCGTGGTACCGGCGGCGCGGGCGGCCTCCATCGACAGCGGAAGGTCGAGATCGTCGGGGCCGATGAACCCGCCCGCCGCGCCCCCGAGCAGCACCGCCTGGAGCACCGAGCCATCCCGCATCCCACCGGCGCGCCCGATGAGATCGGCCAGCGAGGTCCCGAACGGCACCTCGAACACCCCCGGCGTGGCCACCGATCCCGAGACGCAGAACAGCTTGGGTCCCGGCGAGTCGGGGGTGCCGAGGGCACGGTAGGCGGCGGCACCATGACGCAGGATCAGCGGCACGTTCATCAGCGTCTCGACGTTGTTGATCAGCGTCGGCTGCCCGAACAGCCCGGCCTCGACGGGATACGGCGGTTTGGCGCGGGGCTCGCCGCGAAACCCTTCGATCGAGTTGAAGATCGCCGTCTCCTCACCGCAGATGTAGGCGCCGGCGCCCCGCACGATCTCGAGATCGAACGCGAACCCCGCACCCATCACGTCGCGACCCAGCAGCCCGGCGGCGCGGGCGGTGTCGATCGCGTCGGTGAGCGTGGCGAGCGCCCGCGGGTACTCGCCACGGAGATAGACTCGGCCGTGCTCGCAGCCGGTGGCGAAGGCGGCGATCGTCGCCGCCTCGATCAGCGCAAACGGGTCGTTCTCGATGAGCACGCGATCCTTGAAGGTTCCTGGCTCGGACTCGTCGGCATTGACGACCAGGTGGTGGGGGAGCGCCGGCTGGGCGGCGACGGCGGCCCACTTGCGTCCGGTCGGAAACGCGGCACCGCCCCGCCCGATCAGCCCGGCGGCGGTGACCGTGTCGATGACCGCCGGCGGGCCGATCTCGATGGCCCGGACCAGGGCGTCGTAGCCACCCGACGCCCGGTAGTCGGCCAGCGCTCCCGGATCGACACGCCCGGCCCGGGCCAGCAACGACAACGGTTGCTGCGCCGCACGGGCGGCACCGATGGACGCCGCCGGCGCCGGTTCGGCGCGCGGCCAGGCGCCGTCGCCGAGCGTGACCATCGCGTCGTGGTCGACCGGCCCGGCGACGCCTCGGCGGGGTGGATCGCCGGCTTCGAGGACCAGCACAGCGGGCGCGCGCTCGCAGAGCCCGAGGCAGGGCGACGCGTGGACGTTGCCGGGCAGATCGGCGGCGTCCGGCCCGCCCATCGCGCGGCAGGCCAGATCGGTGCACGCGTGCACCTGGCGCGCCGGCCGTTCGGTGGTGGCGAACAACGCGTAGAACGAGACGACCCCGTACACGTCGGCCGGGCCGAGGTCGAGCCGCCGGGCGAGGTGGTGGACCGCCCCGGGACTCACCCAGCCGACCCGATCGTTGACGGCGTGGATCGCGCCCAGCAGGTGGTGGCGCCGGCGCCGGTACTCCCCGCCACCGACCGCCGTGCGCAGCGACCGCTCGTCGCGATGGTCGTCGTGGATCCCCCCGGCGTCCGACCCGACCACGGCATCGATCGCCGCGCGCTCGGCGTCGGTCGGCGTCGGCGCGCCCGCGTCCCGTTCCACGACCCCAGTCTGGCCTGCGCCGCCTTGCCGCCCCGCCCTCATCGGGCCCTTTGGAGGTGTGCAATCCCGCCGGCGGCCGACGATGATGTGGCCATGACCGCTGTCATCGACAAGGAGCACGTCCGCGCGGTGCTGCGCGCCCGGATCGAGGCCGATCTCGCGGCGTCGGCGGAGTGGGAGAGCGACGAGCGTGCCGCGTCCGAGCTCGACCCCGACGACAGCCACTCGGTCGGCGGACAGTCGCAGGCGGTGGAGGCAGCCGACATGGCCAGCGCGGCCCGGGCGCTCGGCGTGGGGGACCAGGCCGCGCTCGACGCGCTCGATGCCCTCGATCTCTCGGCGACGGCGACGGTCCGGCCGGGAGCGGTGGTCAGCTTTGGCGGTGGCCACTATCTCGTGGGCATCGCGGCGCGTTCGTTCGATGTCGACGGGGTCACGTTCGAGGGCATCGCACCGGACTCGCCGGTGTTCACCGCCATCGGTGGTCTCGCCGCCGGGGCGGCGTTCAGTGCCAACGGCGTCGATCACCGTCTCGACACGGTGGCCTGAACCTCGCGGCCCGCGGGTCGTGGGCGGCGGCCCCGACAAGCTCTGGTCACCGGAGTTTGTCGACCCGGATCGCGGTGGCCTTGAACTCGGCGGTCCCCGAGCGGGGGTCGGTGGCCTCGATCGTGAGGGCGTTGGTGTCGACCTCGTCGGGGAAGTGCATCGTCATGAACGCCAGCC
>JBKEAH010000056.1:0-2536 GCA_047972065.1 Desertimonas sp. | reverse complement strand
GACGTCATGCACGGCGGATCCTCGGGTCGAGGTAGGAGTAGAGGATGTCGACGGTGGTGTTGATCAACACGTAGAAGGTGGCGATCACCAGCACCAGGGCCTGGACGATCGGGTAGTCCTTTTGGTTGATGGCGTCGACGAGGGCGGTCCCCATCCCGGGCAGGCCGAAGATGGCCTCGACGATCACCGTGCCGCCGACGATGCGTCCGAGGCTGACACCGGCGACGGTGATCAACGAGAACGACGACGGTCGCAATGCCTGGCGTACCAGGATGTTCATCGGTGGCAGGCCACGCGCCCGCGCCGACAGGATGTAGTCCTCGCGCAGGGTGGCGGCGACGTCGCCGCGCAGCAGCCTGGCGAACACGGCCACTTCGCCGAGCGCGAGTGCGAGCGCCGGGAGGAAGCTGCTGCGAAGGTTCTCGACCCGGCCGTCCTCGGAGGTCCAGCGAACGAACCCCTGGCGCGGGAAGTCGGGCCAGCCGACGAACAACCACAGCGTCAGCGCGATGACCACGGCACCGGCGCCTGCCGCGGTCAGGATCGACCGGCGGCGGGCGAGGGCGGTGGAGAACTCGGCGCGGTTTCGGATCGCGTTGACCACCACCCAGACACCGAGCACCAGACCGCCGACGAGGAACGCTCCCGCCAGGTACGCGGGGTGGATGACGAAGCCGTAGACCAGGATCAAGCCGATCAGGAAGCTGGGCAACGCGATGGTGAGGTAGAGCAGTGCGCTGGCCACCCGGTCGCCGCGTGAGCCAACCTTGTAGCCGCCGATCAGCCCGAGGGGGATCGACATCGCCAGCGCCATCACGAGGCTCATCACCGTCAGCTGGAGCGTCACGGGGAAGCGGGCGGCGATGATGTCGGTGACCTCGCGGATCGGTGGGACCACCGACTCGCCGAGGTCGCCCTGCACGACGTTGGCGAGCCAGTCGTAGTAGCGCCGCCACAGCGGGTCGTCGAGGCCGAGCCGGGCGCGCACCTCGGCGTACTGCTCGGGGCTGCTGAGCTCGCCGAGAATCGATGCCGCCGGATCGCCCGGCACCAGCTCGAGCATGAAGAACGACGCCGCGCTGACCAACAGCAACACCGGAACGAGGTAGGCGATCTTGGCGAGGACGGTGCGCAGCATCAGCCCGCCACCTCGGGGGCGACCACCTCGACCGGGGTCGTCGTCGGTTCGTGGGTCGTCGGGTCGACCAGCGGGTGGTGGCAGGCCACGAAGTGGCCGGGTTGCACCTCGCGGGCCACCGGCACCTCGGCGGCGCAGCGGTCATCGGCGAGCGGGCAACGGGTGCGGAAGCGGCAGCCGCTGGGCGGGTCGATCGGCGAGGGCATCTCGGTGGGAGCGCCGGTCGACAGCCGGGCCCGCCGCGCCTCGACACGCGCCACGGAGCCGAGCAGCAGTTTGGTGTAGGGGTGGGCGGGTGAGGCGTAGAGGCTGTCGGCCGGGCCGATCTCGCACAGCCGGCCGAGGTACATCACCATCACCCGGTCGCAGATGCGCCGCACCACACTGAGGTCGTGCGAGATGAACACCATCGTCAGCGCCCGCTGCTCCTTGAGCTCGGCCAGCAGGTTGAGAATCTGGGCTTGGATCGAGACGTCGAGTGCCGACACCGGCTCGTCGCAGACGATCATCTTGGGATCGATGGCGAGGGCCCGGGCGAT
This sequence comes from Desertimonas sp., assembly GCA_047972065.1. Classification (GTDB taxonomy): domain Bacteria; phylum Actinomycetota; class Acidimicrobiia; order Acidimicrobiales; family Ilumatobacteraceae; genus JALZMG01. The sequence continues at coordinate 859 of JBKEAH010000056.1, read as the reverse complement.
GCTGAGGCGTTGGCACTGCCCGCCGGAGAACTCGTGGGGCCGCCGATCCCGGACGAGGTCGGGGTCGAGGCCGACGGTGCGCAGCAGACCGTCGACCAGGGTGTCGCGCTCGGCGCGGGGGACGTCGGCGCCGATGCCGTGGCCGACGATGTCGCGGCATCGGCGGCGGGGGTTGAGCGACGAGATCGGGTCCTGGAAGATCATCTGCAGTTGGCGGCGCATCCGGCGCTGCTCGCTGCCGTCCAACCGGGCCAGGTCGACGCCATCGAATTGGATCGTCCCCGAGGTCGGCGGGGGCATCTGGATGAGGGCCTTGGCGACGGTGGACTTGCCGCAGCCCGATTCGCCGACCAGCCCGAGGGTCTCGCCCTCGCAGACGTCGAAGGCGAGGTCGGAGACGGCGTGCACCTTGTCGTGGCGGGTGACGGGGAACTCGACGACGAGGTCCTCGACGCGCAGCAGCGGGTTGCTGCCGGGGCGCAGGTGGGCCGAGCCGATGCCCGCCATCAGCGCTCGCCGCCCGTCGGTGCCGTGAGTGCCACTGGGGCGACGGTCTCGACGCGCTCGGTGGTCGTTCCGTCGGGGGCGCCGACCAGCGGGAAGTGGCAGGCCACGGTGTGGCCGATGTCGAGGGCCGCCAAGGTGGGCGTCGTGGAGCGACAGAGATCCCGGGCGTATCGGCAGCGGGGGGCGAACCGGCAGCCGGGCTGCGGGTCGACCACGTCGGGGGGCATCCCCTCGATCGCTTCGAGCGGCTCGTCGCGCGGGGTGTCGAGCCGGGGGATCGAGCGGAACAGGGCCTCGGTGTAGGGGTGGGCCATCTGGGTGAACAGGGTCTGGCTGTCGGCCATCTCGACCA
>JBKEAH010000052.1:0-2946 GCA_047972065.1 Desertimonas sp. | reverse complement strand
CCCGTCGATCTCCGGCGCCTCCCGATGGCTCCGCCCGACCCCGGGGGCGTCGACGAGGACGTCGACGCGCGAACCGATCAGCGCGTCGCGTCGCGCCGCCGTGATGCGGTCCTGCAACTCGCTCAGCTCGGCGAGCCGCTCGGCCGCCAACCCATCGGGAACCGCCCCGTCGAGACCGACGGCATGGGTCCCCTCCTCGGCGCTGTAGGCGAAGAAACCACACCAGTCGAGCTCGGCCTCCTCGACGAACGCCAACAGCTCGTCGTGATCCCGCTCGGTCTCACCCGGATATCCGACGATGAAGTTGCTGCGGAACGCGGCGTCGGGGGTACGCGCCCGGATGTCGCCGATACGGCGCAGGAACCGGTCACCGTCGCCCCAGCGACGCATCCGGCGCAACAGCGGCTTCGAGACGTGCTGCAGCGAGAGGTCGAAATACGGCACCTCGGTGTCGATGATGCCGTCGATCAGCCGGTCGGTCAGATCGCTCGGGTAGAGGTACAGCAACCGCACACGCCCCACCCGCGCCGCGACCTGCGCCACGAGATCGACGATCGGCGCCTCGCTCAGCGGTGGCCGGTCGGCCCGGGTGGCGCGGTCACGTCCGTAGGAGGCGAGGTCCTGGGCGACCAGGACGACCTCGTGCACGTCCAGCTGGTCGACCTCGGCCAGGATCGACTCGACGCTCCGGCTGCGCTGGGGCCCACGGAACGACGGGATCGCACAGAACCCGCACTGGCGGTCGCAGCCCTCGGCGATCTTGACATAGGCCCACGGCCGTGGCGAGCGTGGCCGGGGCAGGGTGAGCAGGTCGAGCGTCGGCGGCTCGACGGCGGCGACCGGGATCAACCTACGAGGCCGCGACGACGTCGCCGGGCCGTCGAGCGCGACGCCGAAGCCGGCGATCCGATCGACCTCGGGCAAGGCGTCGGCCAACTCCTCGCCGTAGCGCTCGGCCATGCAACCGGTCACCACGAGCCGCGACCCGGCCGGGCGTTGCTCGTCGAGGGCGAGGATGGTGTCGATGCTCTCGCGGCGGGCGGCGTCGATGAAGGCGCACGTGTTGACCACGACCAGATCGGCCGCCGCGGGCCGCTCGGTCGGTTCCATCCCGTCGGCCAGCAGGGTGCCGATCAACTTGTCCGAGTCGACCTGGTTCTTCGGACAGCCCAGCGTCTCGACGTAGAAGCGGGCACCCACGAGGTCCCAGGCTACGGGGCCGCACCACCCGCTCGGATGGATGCCGCCTCGACGCCGGCCGTCGCTACTGGTGGGCGAGCCGCAACCCCGGCCGCGGCCACCGCATCGACACCAGCCGCCCCGACGACGACAGCGTGACGTACGCCGTGCGCAGGTCCTCGCCGCCGAAGCACACGTTGGTCGTCAGCAGGTCGTCGGTGGCGTGATGCTCGACGGTGGCACCATCGGGCGAGACCGCCGTGACCCCACCGTTGAGGATCGTGGCCACGCACACCCACCCGTCGCCGTCGACGGCGAGCGAGTCGAGCAACTGCATGTCGGCCAGACCACACAGCAGACCGGGCTCGAGCGGCGGCGGCTTGATCACCTCGCCGGGGCCCTCCACACGACGCTGGAACACACGGCCGTGCTGGGTCTCGGCCCAGTACAGGACGTCACCGTCGGGCGACAGGCCGATCCCGTTGGGCGCCTCGACCGGAAACACCACCTCGCTGATCGCCGAACCGTCGCAACGGGCGTAGTAGATGCCGGTGAGATCGCTGGTGCGGGCCGCGTGGTCCCGAATGCCGTGATCGGTGAAGTAGAACCCGCCGCGACCATCCATCACCAGGTCGTTGGGCGCCCGCAACGGGCGTCCGTCGCAGTGGGTGTAGAGGTCGGTGACCTCACCCGAGACCGCGTCGACCCGCTGGACCCGTCCACCGATGTAGCGATCGGGGTCGAAGGGCCCGGGCAGCACCATCCCACCGAGATCGACCGGGGTGAAGCAGCGACCGTTGTTGCACACGTAGAACGCGCCGTCGGGCCCGACGGCGGCGCCGTTCGGACCACCAGCGATCTCGGCCACGGTCGTCACGGCGCCGTCGCTGCCGACCCGGGAGAGCCGCTCGCCGAACATCTCGACCAGCACGACCGACCCGTCGGGCATCGCGATCGGCCCTTCGGGGAAGCGCAGTCCGTGCGCGATCTCGGTCAGTTCAGCCATCGTGTCGTCCCCCGGTTCGGTGATCCGGCGGCATGGTGCCACAGACCGCCGTCGCGGCCCGAGACGGGGCGGCGCCGATCAGCGGTCGTCGGCCTGCTGGAGCAGCTCGAACTCCTCGACGGTCATCAACACCGTGCGCGCCTTGGACCCTTCGCTCGGGCCGACGACACCGCGCTGTTCGAGCTCATCCATGATTCGCCCGGCCCGGGCGAAGCCCACCTTGAGCTTGCGCTGGAGCATCGACGTCGAGCCCAGCTGGCTCCGCACGACGAGCTCGGTGGCCTGGGCCAGCAGGTCGTCGTCGTCATCGCCGGAACCGGCCGACCCTCCGCCGCCGGCCGAGCCCGAGGACAGGCCGGGCTGGTCGTCGGTGCCCTGGACGCTGTCGTCGTAGGCGATCTCGGGCGACTGCCGCTTCCAGTGGGCGGCGACCGAGCGGACCTCCTCCTCGGTGACCCACGAGCCCTGGACGCGGTGCGGCACCGAGGACGACGGCCCGAGCAGGAGCATGTCGCCCTTGCCCAGGAGCCGCTCGGCGCCCTGCTGGTCGAGGATGACCCGGCTGTCGGTGCTGCTCGACACGGCGAACGCCCACCGGCTGGGGACGTTGGCCTTGATCAGGCCGGTGATGACGTTGACCGACGGTCGCTGCGTGGCGATGACGAGGTGGATGCCGACGGCCCGGGCCTTCTGGGCGATGCGGGTGATCGACTCCTCGACGTCGCGGGCGGCGACCATCATCAGGTCGGCCAGCTCGTCGA
>JBKEAH010000057.1:0-9509 GCA_047972065.1 Desertimonas sp. | reverse complement strand
GCCGCTTCGGTCGTGTCCGCCGCTTCAGTGGTGTCGGCCGCTTCGGTCGTGTCCGCCGCTTCGGTCGTGTCCGCAACGGGCGCGTCGGTCGGCGCGGTGTCCTCGTCGTCGTCGCCGCAGGCGGTGACCACCAATGTCAGGGCGGCCAGCGCCAGCACTGAGCGGCGCTTCGTGGATCTCATCAGTCGTTCCTCCATCGGTTCACGCTGTCGCCGGCGTCACGCCGGCCCGACGGATGTTAGGCGGATGGTACGGGTCAGCTCGATGAACGGCCGGTGACGACTTCCTCGACGTCTCCCCAACCCTCCACGTCCACCACCCCGTCGACCGGACGGTTCCAGCGTTGGACCATCCGGCAGATCAACCGGTCGCCACGATGGGCGACCAGCTCGTCCAGAACGTTCGGCGCATCGTCGAGGTACAGGTCGCAGTCGACCGCGAACTTGTCGTAGCGGATGTGGATCTCGCGGGTCGGTACGCCGTGGTCGGCGAGCCAGCGGAGGGTGTCGGGGATCGCCCAGTCCGGTTTGGCGGTCAGCACCACGATGTCGTGACCCGCGCCAGCGAGCGCGGTCATCGTCGCCAGGGCATCCGGGTACGGCTCGAGATGCCGGAAGATCGACGGTCGATCATCGCGGCCCTTGGCCCAGCTCCAGAAGGCGCCCATGTTCCCGAAGCCCGCCAGTGTGTGCAACCCGTTCCACTGGGTCACCATCTCGGGCCGCAGATCGCTGCCGAACTCGGCGGCGTGCAGTCGCATCCAACCGGCGTTGAAGTCGCACATCACCCCGTCCATGTCGATGCCCAATCGCATCCGCACCAGCGTACGGGGCCCGCCACCCGGGCCGTCCAATAGGGTTGCGGGCCGTGCGCCTACCTTCCCAGCGGCCGTCGCGCGTCGTCGTCGAGCCGGTCGCACCGGTCGTCGATGGTGGCGACTTCCCGGCCAAGGCAACCATCGGAGAGCCGGTCACGGTGGTCGCTGACGTCTTCGCCGATGGCCACGACCGCGTCGCGGCCGCGCTGGCCGTGCGCACCGGGCGGCGCCGCTGGCGCGAGCTGCCGATGACACCGCTCGGCAACGATCGGTACGCGGCGACGTTCACCCCCGACCGGCTCGGCCGCTGGGAGCTCCAAGTGCACGGCTGGGTCGACCATCTCGGCACATGGCGGAACGGGCTGGCCGTCAAGCACGGCGCCGGCGTCGACATCGACGTCGACCGGCTCGTCGGCATCGGCTTGATCGACACCGCCCTGGCCGCAGCGCCGTCCGCGGCGGACGCGTCCGCACTCGGCGTGGTGCGCGACCGCCTCGCCGCGGGAGACGTGGAACCCGTCCTCGCGTCGCCGCGGCCGGTGCGGGCCGGCGCCGCCGGCACCGCGGTGCTCGACGATCACCGCGACGACGATCGCTCCACCGATCTCCGCGGCCGGAGCGACGAGCCCGACGAGCTCGACGCGCTGTTCTGGCGGACCGGGATGCGCGGCCCATACGCCACGCTCGCGCGACCGCTCCGCCTCGACGTCGACGCCGAGCGCGCTCGATTCAGCGCCTGGTACGAGTTCTTTCCGCGCTCCACGATCGCACCCGCCGCCGGGCACGCCACCTTGCGCGACGCCATCGAGCGCGTCGACGACGTCGCCGCGATGGGCTTCGACGTGCTGTACCTGCCGCCGATCCACCCGATCGGCTCCAGTCACCGCAAGGGCCCGGACAACTCGGCCATCGCCGGCCCGGATGACCCCGGCAGCCCGTGGGCGATCGGCGGCGCCGCCGGCGGGCACCTCGCCGTGCACCCCGCCCTCGGCACCCTCGACGACGTGGTCGCCCTGGCGGCGCGCTGCGCCGAGCACGACATCGCGCTCGCCCTCGACCTCGCCTTCCAATGCAGTCCCGATCATCCGTGGGTCACCGAGCACCCGCAGTGGTTCGCCCACCGGCCCGACGGCACGATCCAGTACGCCGAGAACCCACCCAAGAAGTACCAGGACATCTATCCCCTCGACTTCGAGACCGCCGACTGGGCAAACCTGTGGCGGGCGCTCGGCGAGGTCGTGCGCTTCTGGATCGATCGTGGGGTCGACGTCTTCCGGGTCGACAACCCACACACCAAGGCGTTCGCCTTCTGGGAGTGGATGATCGCTGACGTGCGCGCCGACCACCCCCAGGTCATCTTCCTCGCCGAGGCGTTCACCCGTCCCCGGGTGATGGAGCGACTGGCCAAGATCGGCTTCAACCAGTCCTACACCTATTTCACCTGGCGCCAGTCGTCCTGGGAGTTGCGCGAGTACGGGACCGAGCTGGCCGCCGACACCGTCGAGTTCTTCCGCCCCAACTTTTGGCCGGCGACACCCGACATCCTCACCGAGCAGTTGCAGACCGGGGGCCGGGCGATGTTCGAAAGCCGGGCCTTCCTGGCGGCGACGATCTCACCGTCGTGGGGGATCTACGGCCCGGCCTACGAGCTGATGGAGCACCACGCGCGCCGCGGCGTCGAGGAGTACGCCTCCAACGAGAAGTACGAGCTCCGACGCTGGGAGCTCGACCGAGCCTCCATCGCCGCACACCTGGCGGCGCTCAACGAGGTGCGGCGCGCCCATCCCGCGCTCGCGCACCTGCGCACGCTGCGGTTCCATCACAGCGACAACCCGGCCGTGTTGTGCTGGTCGAAGACCGATCCCAACGGGATCGGGTTCCCGCTGCTGATGGTGGCCAACGTCGACGCCCACCGCCACCAGCACGCCGTGCTCGACATCGATCTCGCGCCCCTCGGGCTCCCCTATGGCGTCGACTACGACGTGGCCGACCAGCTCAGCGGGACCCGCCACCACTGGAGTGGCTCACACAACCGCCTCGACCTGGCGCCGGGTCAGGGTGTCGTGTTCACCGTCAGGCAGAGGTGACCCGCTCGAGCCACCCCAGCAGGTCGTCGGTGACCTCGTCACGGTTGGTCTCGTTGAAGACCTCGTGCCGGGCGCCGGGGTAGAGCTTGACGGTCACGTCGCGGACTCCGGCGTCGCGGTACCGCTCGCCGAGCATCTCGAGCAACGGCCCGCCACCGGCCAGCGGGTCGGCGTCGCCCGACTGCAACAGGATGGGGAGATCCGCACGGATCGCCGACAACCGGGCGGTATCGGACGTCGGGGCGAGCCCGTCGGACATGCCGCGCGCCGCGGCCGGGTTCAGCCCGAACCCACACGCCTCGTCGGCGACGTAGGCGTCGACCTCGGCCTCGTCGCGGCTCAGCCACTCGTAGCCGGTCCGTTGCTCGAATGGCGCGTTGAAGGCGCTCAGGTCGACCTCGGCATCGGGGTCGATGCCGGCGCCGATGACGTCGTAGACCGAAGTCCCGGTCAACACCGCACCGTCGAGCTCTCCGCTGTGGTCCAACAGGTGCTGCTGGAGCGCGAACGACCCCATCGAGTGTCCCAGCACGATCAACGGGAGGCCCGGATGCTCCCGGCGGGCGATCTCGCTCAGCCGGGTCACGTCATCGACCAACCCCTGCCAGCCAGCGGCGCCGAGATCGCCATGGTGTGCGGGCCCCCCGGCCGTCTTGCCGTGACCACGGTGATCGTCGGCGTACACGACGTAGCCGGTCCGCGTCAGCGCCTCGGCGAGCCGGCGATAGCGCGCCGCATGCTCCCCCATGCCGTGCTCGATCTGCACGATCGCCTTCGGGTCACCTTCACCGCTCCAGCGATAGACGTGGATCGCGGTGCCGTCGGAGCTGGGGAACGTGAAGGTGGACTCGTCCATCCGGACATCATCACACGGGCACTCGACCGCGATACTGCCCGGCGTGGACCGTCTGCTAATCCTGTGCACCGGCAACGCCACGCGCTCGGTGATCGCGGGCGCGGTGCTGCGGCAGCACCTGCCCGACACCGAGGTGGCGACGGCGGGCACCCTGTCGATCGACGGGTTGCCGATGAGCTGGCGGACCAAGGCCGGGTTCGACCACGTCGGCGTCCCGGTGCCCAACCACCGCAGCCGTCAGGCGCAGCCGGTTGACATCGAGCACGCCACGCTGATCATCGGCGCCGCACCCGAGCACGTCGCCTGGGTTCGCCGTGAGCATCCCGACGCGGCATCGAAGACGGCGACCCTGCGGCGCCTCCATCGTGAGCTGGCCGGCGACGAAAGGCCCCTCGCGCAGCGGGTCGCCGAGCTCGAGCTGGCGGGCGTGGAGCTCGCGCCGTGGGAGGAGATCGTCGACCCAGGTGGCGGGGAGGTCGAGGCGTTCACCGCCTGCGCGCGCGAGGTGGTCGACCTCGTCGACGAGCTCGTCGCGCGCTTGCGGCCGCGCTGACCCGGGCTTCGCAGGGTGGCGAGATCGCGATCGAGGCCGACCGCGACGCCCTGATCGGCGGCGCCGATGACGCGGATGCCGCCCGCGGTGTTGAGGAACGCCGCCACCGTCTCGGCGACGGCCAGCAACGCCGGCACGTCGATCTCCCGGTCACCGTGGCCACCGAGCGCGACAAGCGGGCGGGTGACCGATGAGCCAAGCCGTGGAGACCGCAACGGCTTGACAAGCGCAACGGCCGCCAGCGATGTGGGTTCGACGACGTGACGTCGGCGGACCAGGACTGTTCGCACCACGGCACGCCATCACGAGGGAGAACAGCATGACCTAGCGCAACGCGGGGTCTGACGGCCCGTCGCGCCGTCCGGCCCTTCGGCATCGGCACCGCGTACGGCGGGAACGTGCCGGTCGCCACGATGCCGCCGTTGCTGGCGATGTGCTACCGCATCGCCGTCGCGGACATCTACCCGACTCGGCCGTGACCGCCGCACGGTGACCGCCGGACGGTGACGACCGGTCGCGGACGACCGGACTCGCCCGGTGCCGGCATGACACCCAACCCCTAGGTTGGCGGCCATGTCGGTGCCCGGTCCGCTCGCGCTCGGTCGCGGCGTGGTCATCAGCGCCGGCGGCGACGTCCCCGAACCCTGGCGCGGCGCACCCGTCGTCACCGTCGACGAGGCGGTGCTCGACGACCCCGCCGCCACCGTCGGCCGGCTCCACGAGGCGTGGGCGACACGCAGTCCCGTCGTCGCCGCCTTGGCGGTCGACCCGGTGCGGTTTCGTCGCCCCGAACACGTCGACACCGAGCCGTGGCGTCTCTCGCCCGATTTCGAGCCCTGGGGTGACCGCCTCCACTTTCTCGTCTGGGCCAACACGTACGACGCCCGCGAGGGTGCGCCGCGGTGGTGGTGGGCGGTCAAGGCGGCCCGGCTGGCCGATGGTGCCCGTCCCGTCGGGGACGGCCCCGGCGATCTCGAGCTGGCCGACGGCAGCCGCTGTTGGATCGACGGTGGACCGCGCCGATCGTTCGACCGCTCCGACACCGATGGGCTGGCGGTCATCCACGCCGAGACCGTCGACGACGGCGGCCTCGACGTCGTGCCCGCTCCGGTCGCCGTCACCGCCGACCTCGCGCCCGACCAGCTGGCCGCCGTCGCTCACGACGCTGGCCCGTGCCGGGTGATCGCCCCCGCCGGCTCGGGCAAGACGCGTGTGCTCACCGAGCGACTCCGCCACCTCCACCTCGACCGCGGCTACCAACATCGCTCGACGATGGCGGTCGCCTACAACAAGCAGGCGCAGTTGGAGATGGAGGCCCGCACCGCCGACATCGGCCCGCACGTACGGACGCTCAACTCGCTGGGCCTGTGGGTGCTCAATCGCCACCGCGGTGGCTCACCGGCCGTCATCGACGAGCGCGAGGTCCGCCGACTGGTCGAGCGGTTCATGCCGGGGCGTCGGCCGCGACGCTCGAACACCGACCCGATCGGACCCTATGTCGAAGCGCTTGGCACGGTGCGTCTCGGTCTGCGCGATCCCGAGGCGGTGGAGGCCGAGCGCGACGACGTGCCCGGCTTCGCCGAGCTGTTCCCGCGCTACCAAGCACACCTGCGCGACCGTGGTGTCGTCGACTTCGACGAGCAGATCTACGGCGCCATCGCCAGCCTGCTCGGCGACGGGCTGTTCCGCCAGGAGATGCAGCGCTCGTGTCGCCACCTGCTGGTCGACGAGTTCCAGGACCTCACGCCGGCCCATCTGCTACTCCTGCGGTTGCTTGCCCTGCCGACGCTGGACGTGTTCGGCGTCGGCGACGATGACCAGTGCATCTACGGACACGCCGGCGCCGACCCGGCGTTCCTGATCGACTTCGCCCGTCGGTTCCCCGGCGCCGCTGCCCACCCGCTGACGGTCAACTACCGGTGCCCCGCCCCCGTGGTCGATGCCGCCCGCCGACTCCTCGGCTACAACGATCGCCGCGTCGACAAGGAGATCCACGCCGGACCCGCCGCAACCGCCGACGACGAGGCCTGGCAGGTCGTCACCCACGGCGCCGACAGCGGGGCCACGACGCTGGTCGAGGTGGTTCGCCGGTGGCTCGATGACGGCGCCGACCCGGCCTCGGTCGCCGTGTTGGCCCGCGTCAACTCGCTGTTGCTGGCGCCGCACGTCGCACTCCACCAGGCCGGCGTCCCGCTGTCGTCGGTCCTCGGACCGGAGGTGTTGGAGCGCACCGGGCTGCGAGCGGCGCTGGCCTACCTCCGGCTGGCCGCCAACCCCCGCTCGATGGCGGCCGACGACATCGTCGAGATCCTTCGCCGCCCCACTCGGGGGCTGCCCCAGTGGTTCCCCGAGCGGCTCGCACGGCGGGCCCGTTGGGGCCCCGAACGGGTTCGCGGCATCGCCGCCAACGTCTCGGACAAGGACGCCGCCAAGGTCGAGAAGCTGGCCGACGATCTCGCCCTGGTGGCCGGGGCCGGCGCCCGCGGCTCGGTGCGCGACGTGCTCGAGACGGTGCGCGATGGCGTCGGGCTCGGTTCGGCGATGGGTCTGCTTGACCGCAGCGGCGGTGGACAGGGCACCAGCCACCTCGACGACCTCGAGGGCCTGCTCGGTGTCGCCGACCTGCATCCGCGGCTCGAGGGCTTCGAGACCTGGCTGCGAGCGACGTTCCAGCGCGAGCGTGCCGACGACGGGCTCACGCTGTCGACGATCCACCGGGTCAAGGGCCGCGAGTGGGATCGAGTCGTGGTGTTTGGTGTCGCCGACGGCATCGTGCCGCACCGTTTGGCCGACGACCCGGAGGAGGAGCGTCGCGTGCTGCACGTCGGCATCACCCGTGGTCGTCACCGGGTCGCCGTGATGACCGACGCCGGCCGCCGGTCCCCGTTCATCGACGAGTTGGCCGGCACCGCCCCCCGGCGCCGCACGGGCGACCGGCGAGCCCCACAGGATCGACCCGACCAGCGGGCGCCGGTGCGCTCCGCCGGCCCACCCTCGACACTTGGCCCCGAGGCGGCCGATCGCGCCGGTGCACTGCGTGCCTGGCGGCTGGCGCGCGCCAAAGCCGACGGGGTGCCCGCCTATGTCGTGCTCAACGATCGGCACCTGATCGGGATCGCCGTCGCCGCCCCCACGACGATGAGCGAGCTCGCCCGCTGCGACGGCATCGGGCCGACCAAGCTGGAGCGCTACGGGGACGACATCCTCGCCGTGCTCGACACCTGACCGGTCCGGCGGGCCGAGCGCTCAAGCCGGGCCGGTGAAGTTCGGCGCTCGTTTCTCGCGGTGACTGGCCACGCCCTCACGGGCGTCGGGTCCGAGGAACCCGAGGAACTCGTAGGCCACGCTGGCGTCGAAAGCGGCCCCCTGGGCCCGATACCAGTGGTTGAGGGTGTGCTTGGTCCAACGGATCGCCGACTGGGCGCCGTTGCTCAGGGTCACCGCCACCTCGAGGGCCTTGGCCTGGACCTCGTCGTCATCGACCGCCAGCGACACGAGACCGATTCGCTCGGCCTCCTCACCGGTCATCGTCTCGCAGGTCAACAGGTAGTACTTGGCCTTGGCCATGCCACACAGCAACGGCCAACAGATCGCCGCGTGGTCACCGGCGGCGACGCCGAGCCGGGTGTGACCGTCGATGATCCGCGCCGTGCGACCGACCACGGACACATCGGCCAACAGCCCGGCGACGAGTCCGGCCCCGACGGCCACCCCGTGCATCGCCGACACGATCGGCTTCGAGCAGTTGATCACGTTGAACACCAGGTCACGCGCCTCGCGGAGCGCTCGGAGGCGCTGGTCGTCGTCGTTCATGATCCCATCGATCAGCTCGAAGCTCCCACCGGCCGAGAACGCCTTGCCGTCACCCTGGAGCACGGCGACGTTGGTGTCGGGGTCACGGTCGACGACGGTCCAGACGTCAGCCAGCTGGCGGTGCACGTCCGACGACACGGCGTTCAGGTTGGGTCCCGCCAGGGTGATGCGCAGGACGCCCGGGGCGGGGCGATCGAAGCGGAGGTCGGGAAACTCGGCGTAGCGGTCGGGCATCGACCCACTGAACCACAGTTCATCGACGGTTCACGCGATCGTGGGGTTCGGAAACGTCCGGTTTCTACGGTCGCAGCCATGACGTACCCCTTCTTCGTCACCCCGCACCCCGACGCCGGAGTCGACACCCCGCTGCTCGGCGCGACCGAACGGTCGATCCTGTCGACGATGGTCCGTCGGCCCGGCCACACCCTGTCGGCCACCGAGCTGACCGCCGACCTGCCGATCCCAACACCCCCGCCGCGCAAGATGCACGACCACATCGACGCCATCCGTGCCGTGGTCGGCGACGACCACGTCGTCACCGTCCCACGGCGCGGTTGGCGCTACCTCACGCCCTGACCGCTCCCGCCAGCCGATCCCCGATGATCGCTTCGGCGTCGCTGACGATGCGCGAGACCAGTTCGGCGCACGACGGCACGTCGTGGATCAGACCCTGCACCATGCCCGCCGACCAGATCCCGGCGTCGGTGTCGCCCTCGGTGTAGACGTTGCGCCCACGGGTCCCGGCGACGAGGTCACGCACGTCGTCGAACGCGCCTCCGCCGGCGAGGATCTCGACGACCTCGTCGGACACCGAGTTCTTCGCCACCCGCGCCGTGTTGCGCAGCTGACGGAAGATCAGGTTGGTGTTGCGCTCGTCACCGGCGACGAGGGCCTGTTTGACGTTGTCGTGGATCTGCGCCTCCTTGGTCGCCATGAACCGGGTCCCCATGTTGATGCCATCGGCGCCCAGCGCCAGGGCGGCAACCAGGCCGCGGCCGTCGCCGAAGCCACCCGAGGCGATCATCGGGATCGAGATCTTCTCGGCCGCCGCCGGGATCAGGATCAGACCGGGGACGTCGTCTTCACCGGGGTGCCCGGCGCACTCGAAGCCGTCGATCGAGATGCCGTCGACGCCGATCGACTCCGCCTTGATGGCATGGCGGACCGAGGTGCACTTGTGCAACACCTTGACGCCGGCGGCCTTGAAGTCGGGCAGGTGATCCACCGGGTTGAACCCGGCGGTCTCGACGATCTTGATCCCGGCCGAGATGATCGCATCGCGATACTCGGCGTAGGGCGGCGGGTTGATCGCCGGGAGGATCGTCAGGTTGACGCCGAACGGCCGGTCGGTCATCTCGCGGCAGCGTTCGATCTCGGCGGTCA
>JBKEAH010000046.1:0-27696 GCA_047972065.1 Desertimonas sp. | reverse complement strand
CTGGCTGTGCAGAATTGCCCTTCTGCACAGTCAGATCGGGTTCGGCGGGGGTCAGCCAGTGGCGACGGTGGCGGCCTCGGTGGTGACGGGCGCGTCCCTGCTGGGGATCAGCGTGCTCGGGGTCGTGGCACCGGGCAGTTCGGTGTGGAGGTGACAGGCAGTCCAGCCTCCCCCGCTGATCTCGACCGGCTGGGGCGGCACCTCGGAACAGATGTCCATCGCGTGCATACAGCGAGTGCGGAACGCGCAACCCGACGGCGGGTGGAGCGGGTCGGGGATGTCTCCAGACAGGATGATCCGCTGACGCTCACGTTGCTCCACCGGGTTGGGGATCGGCACCGCCGACAGCAGCGACTCGGTGTAGGGATGGCTCGGCTGCGTGTACACCCGCTCGGTCGGGCCCTCCTCCACGATCCGCCCGAGATACATCACCGCCACTCGTTCGGCGATCCAGCGAACCACCGACAGGTCATGGCTGATGAACAGGTAGGCCACATCGAGCTCGGTGCGCAACCCCTCGAGCAGTTCGAGGATCTGGTTCTGGGTCGACACGTCGAGGGCGCTGACCGCCTCATCGAGCACAATCAACCGCGGGTTGAGCGCGATGGCTCGGGCGATCGCGATGCGCTGACGCTGGCCCCCGGAGAACTCGTAGGGGTAGCGCTCGACGTAGCGCGACGACAGACCGACGTGCTCGAGCAACTCGCGCACCCGGACATCACGGGCCTTACCCCGGATTCCCTCGTGGACCCGCAGTGGCTCGCCGATGACGTCGGCGATCACCGACGACGGATCGAGCGATGAGTACGGATCCTGGAAGACCATCTGCATGTTGCGTCGGAGCGGACGCAGCTCACGGTTGCCGAGGGTGGTGATGTCGGTACCGTCGATGACGATCCGACCTTGATCGATCTTCAGCAGCCGCAGCAGCGCCCGACCGGTGGTCGACTTGCCTGACCCCGACTCCCCCACCAGACCGATCGCCTGGCGCCGTTCGATCCGCAGATCGACATCCTGGACGGCCCGAAGGGTCAACTTGGGCTTCATCAGCCCCTGACGGATCGGGAACGTGACGTGCAGCTTCTCGGCCACCACGACCGGTTCTTCGACCTCGCCGTTCCCGGTTGTGTCAGCGGCGGCGGTGTTCGTCGTGTCGCTCATGGCGTCATCCCCAGATCGAGTTCGCCGACCCGCACGCAACGCGAGGCCTGGGTCGGGCTGACGGTCACCAAATCGATGTGACCCTCACGACAGTTGTCGGTCACGTGCGGGCAGCGGGGGTGAAACCGGCAGCCATCGGGGAACCCGCCGACCATCGGTGGATGCCCGGTGATCGAGTAGAGCTCCCCCGACCGAGCCGCCATCGCGGGCATCGAGCGCATCAGCCCGTCGGTGTAGGGGTGGGCCGGCGTGCCATACAGCTCGACGGCCGGCGCCGACTCGATCACCTGACCGGCGTACATCACCACCACCCGGTCGCAGACATCGGCGACGACGCCGAGGTCGTGGGTGATGAACAAGATCGCCGCCCCGGTCTCCTCCTGGATCTCCTTGATCAGCTCGAGGACCTGAGCCTGGACGGTGACGTCGAGAGCCGTGGTCGGCTCGTCGGCGATCAGCAGCTTCGGCTCGCAGCACAGTGCCATGGCGATCATCACCCGCTGACGCATGCCCCCCGAGAACTCGTGTGGATACGACGACGCCCGGCGGGCGGCGTTGGGGATGTGCACCCGCGACAGCATCTCGACGGCCTGCTTCTTCGAGGCCGAGCGACCGATGCCGCGATGTCGACGCAGGGTCTCGGCGATCTGGTCGCCCACGGTGTAGGCAGGGTTGAGCGACGTCATCGGCTCCTGGAAGATCATCGCCAGGTCGTCGCCGCGGACGTCTTCCAGCTCTCGCCGCTTCAGCGACAGCAGATCACGACCCTCGAGCTTGATCGCGCCGTTGCTGATCCGACCCGGCGGTTGGGGCACCAGCCCCATGATCGCCAGCGAGGTCACGGTCTTGCCCGACCCGGACTCGCCGACGATGCCCAACGTCTCGCCGTGGCCGATCTCGAAGGAGACGTCATCGACGACGGTGGCCCAACCGGCATCGGTGATGAAGTCGACCGAGAGATTCTCGACGGCCAGGACGGGATCGCCGAGCGGCGCGTCCTGCGGTTGACCTGGGTTGGTGTCGGTGACGGTCATTGCTCTCTCCGCACTTCTCGTCCGATCGAGTCCCGCAAGCCGTCGCCAAGCACGTTGAACGCCAACACGTTGAGGGCGATCAGCACACCGGGGAACACGATCATCCACGCCTGGCGGGACAAGAAGCGATAGCCGTTGCCGAGCATGCTGCCCCAACTGGCTTGGGGCAGCTGTACGCCGAGACCGAGGAAGCTCAGGCTCGCCTCGGCGAGCAGCGAGAATCCGGCCGCCAGCGAGATCTGCACCAGCAGCGGCGGCAGCACGTTGGGCAGGATGCGCGACCACAGGATCCGGATCGCCGGGGTGCCGATCGAGCGTGAGGCTTCGACGTAGGTCTCCTCGCGAACCTCGAGCACCGAGGCCCGAACGATGCGCAGGAAGTTCGGGGCGAAGATGATGCCGACGGCGGTCATCGCGTTCGACAGGCTGGGCCCGCGGATGCCAACGAAGGAGATCGCCAACACGATGCCGGGGAACGACTGCACCGTCTCGCAGATACGCATGATCACGAGATCGACCCAGCCGCTGAAGTACCCGGCCACCAGCCCGGGTGGCACCCCCAGCAGGATGGCGATCCCGACCGACTGGGCGGCGGCCCGCACGGCGATGCGGGTGGCCACGATCAGCCTGCTCAGGGTGTCCCGGCCGAGCTCGTCGGTGCCCAACCAGTGCCCGTCGGCGAACGGGCTGGCGTGAGTATTCAGCAGGTCCTGGATGTTCGGGTCGTAGGGCGCGATCCAGGGCCCGATGATCGCGATGATCCCCATGAAGATGAGGAAGCACAACGCGACGACCGCCGGCTTGTTGGACATGAAGCGACGCACGAACCGGCGCCGGGCGCTGATCGCCGGAGTGGCCAGCACATCGGCGGCGTCGGCAGCGTCGGGGGCGCTGGCGGGGTCGTGGGTCAGCTCTGGCTCGATGCTCATTGCACACGCACCCGGGGGTTGAAGTAGCCGTAGGCGAGGTCGACGAGCAGGTTGACGACCAGCACGATGAGGGTGAACATCAGCACGACGCCCTGGATCATCGGAATGTCACCTCGCAGCACCGATGACTGGAGGAGCTGGCCGACCCCGGTGAACCCGAAGACGGTCTCGATGATCACCGAGCCACCCAGCGCGATCGACACCTGCGAGCCGAGCACGGTGACGACGGGGATCGCCGCGTTCTTGATGGCGTGCTTGAGGACCACGCTGCGACCGCGCAGGCCCTTGGCCCGCGCGGTGCGGACGTAGTCCTGCCCGAGCACACCGATCAGCGAACTGCGCAGCTGACGGGTGATCACTGCCCCCGCCGCCAGACCGAGGGTCAGCCAGGGTAACAACAGGTGTTGGAACCACTCCCAGGGACTGTCGGTCAGCGCCACGTAGCTCGTCGCCGGCAGCACCTGGTTCCAGATGGCGAAGACGAGGATCAGCAACATGCCGACGAAGTAGTTGGGCATCGCCAGACCGAACGTGGCCCCGATGGTCAGCACCCGGTCGATGAGACGCCCCTGGAACACCGCGGCAAGCACACCGAGGGGGATGCCGATGATGAGGGCGACGATGATCGCCCCGGCGGCCAACGACACGGTGGTGGGAAGCCGCTGGGTGATCGCATCGGTGACACGCTGGCTGGAGTAGAGCGACGAACCGAGATCGCCCTGCACGGCGTTGCCGGCCCAGCGGCCGTACTGCTCGAGCAGCGGGTCGTTGAGCCCGAGTCGCTCACGGGTCTGTTCGATCTGCTCCTCGGTGGCGTTTTCCCCCGCCAGCGTCACCGCGGGGTCGCCCGGCGTGAGGTAGGTCATGCCGAAGACCAGCAACGACACGAGGAACAGAACGGGGATCATGATCAGGATCCGGCGGATGACGAGTTGGATCATGGCGGTCGCTCAGCTGGCGGCGAGGCCGATGGCGCGGAACTCGGGCTTGCCGCTCAGCCAGGTCTGCATGCCGATGCTGCGTTCGGTGAAGACGCTCGGCGTGATCGGGTAGTACAGCACAACGTTGAGCGCGTCGGCGGCGATCGCTGCCGACGCCGCCTGCAGCGCCGCGGCGCGCTCGTCGGGGGACTGCACGACGAAGGTCGCGTCGATCGCCTCGGCCACGGCATCGGTGGTGTGCCGGCCGGGGTTGGAGAATCCCTCGGCCGAGAACAGCAACGACAACGTCTGGCTCGGGTCGGCTCGACCACCCCACGTCGAGACCATGCCCTGGCCCTCCTGCTGGGCGTAGAAGATGTCGGCGGTCTGGGCCGGCTCGACGGCGCGGATCGACATCGAAACCCCGACCTCGGCGAGCTGGGCCTGGACGATCTCGCCGAGCTGGGAGATCTGCGGGATGGTCGGCACGATGCACTCGAACTCGATGCTCTCGAAGCCGGCGTCGGCGAGCATCTCGCGGGCCAGCTCGGGGTCATACGGATAGGCGTCGGTGCCGGTCGCCTCGTCGAAGGCGACGTAGCCCTCGGGGAACGTCTGGCAGGCGGGGGCGCCAAGCCCGAGCAGCAGACCCTCGACGATCGCCTCGCGGTTCACGGCGTGGTTGAGCGCCCTGCGCACATCGACGTTGGCGAAGGGCTCGAACGAGCGGTTGAGCTGCAGGTGGTAGTAGGCCAGCGACCCGGATCGCACGATCTGCAACCCGGCACCCTCGGCCTCGCCCTCCTGGGGTGGGTCGATGAAGGTGCCGTCGCAGGCGTCGGTGCGAATGGCGTTGAGTCGGGTGATCGGGTCCCCGTTGATGATGAACTCGAAGTTGGCGCAGCGGGCCGCCTCGGCGTCCCAGTAGCCCTCGTGACGCTCCATCAGGATGCGGTCGTCGGGGCGGTACTCGGTGACCCGGAACATCCCGGCGCCGACGGGCGACTGGTCGAGGGTCGGGTCGTCGATGGCGGCGGGGCTGACCATCATCCCGGCCCGGTCCGACAACACCAGGGGCAGGTGGGCGGCGGGACCGGCGAGGTTGAGCCGCACGGTGAGGTCGTCGACGACCTCGACCGACTCGATGACGGCCAGTTCGCCCGACACGGCGCTGCCCTCGACGGTCTGGGCTCGCTCGATGTTGGTCTTCACCGCGTCGGCGTCGAAGGGCTCGCCGTCGTGGAAGGTGACCCCTTCGCGCAGCGTCAGCTGGAGCGCGCCGCCGTCGTCGACGAACTCCCACTCGGTGGCCAGACCGGGGATCGGGTTGGCCAGCTCATCGAGCATGACGAGACGGTCGTAGACCAGGAAGAGGCTCGTGTTGTCGAAGCTCGACGTACCGCGGTGCGGGTCGAAGCGGCTGGGCCCGACCGAGTACATGTAGCGGTACGTCGCATCAAGGTCGTAGTCATCGAGCGACGGCAAGTCCGTGGCGCCGACGGTGGCGCCCGAGCCGCCGCCGGTGGAGTCGGTGGGATCGGTCGGCGTCGTGCGCGGTACCCGCGCGATGGCCGACTGCCCGTAGGCCGTGACCACGGCGCCGACGCCGAGCGCCAACGCGGTCCGGCGACTGAACTGCTGCATCTTGGGTTCCCCTCGATCGTGGTGTACGTCGCGGCGCACCCTGCAGCACGTGTGCGTGGGGGTGGTCCTCGCCGTCGCGCCGCGCGATCCCGGATGCGGCGCCGGGGGGATGCTGACGAAGAATTGACGAGTCTGTCAATTTGTGCGCGCCGTCACGAGCGGATTTGCGTGACCGCCGCTTCGTGTGCGTCAGCTCGGCAGCCAGTTGCCGTGAAAACCGATCGGCACCCGCGCCGGGAGTTCGACCCGGGCAACCGGATCCAGCCCATCGGGTGCGCCGGCGTCGACCACGACGAGCTCGCTGCGATCCCGGTCGCGGTCGTACACCAGCCCCATCAACCAGCCGTCGTCCTCGGCGGCGCCGCTGTGGCGGGGGATCATCACCCACTCCCCCGAGGTCCGACCGACGCCGAGATCGACGATGTCGGTGCGCCCGGCGCTCTGGTCGATGCGCACCAACTGTCCACTGAACTCGTTGCCGTCGCCGGAGCGGCTCATCGTCGTGCCGTAGCCGTAGCGGTTCGGCCGTCCGACCAGCCGCTCGTCGACACGCGGGAACTCGAAGGACACGTCGCTTCGCTGTTCTTCGTGCACGCGTCCAGCGGCGAGGTCGATCGTCCAGCGGTGCCAGTGCGCCGCGGTGTCGTCGGGTGAGCTGCGCCGACGGTCGAAGACCCGGTCGTAGCGCACCACCTCGAGCACGACACGTTCGCCATCGTCGTAGGCGTTGAGGGGGTGGAACACGTAACACGGCTCGACGTCGAACCACCTGACCGCTCCGCCACCCAGCGGGACCAGCCCGACGCGTGCTCGGCGCTCGGGCTGCCAGGTGTAGGGGAAGCCACCGTTCATCGCGACGTCCAGATCGAAGGCGACCGGGAGGTCGTAGACGACCATCCAGCGTTGGGTGATCGAGCAGTCGTGAACCATCGGGCCACCCTCGACCTCGATGGGTTGCACCCGGCGGACGCGACCGTCGGGAGCGACGACGACGTACTCGAGGTGCGGGATCGCCCAGTGGTAGGCGATGGCGTGGAGGTCGCCGGTCGCCGGGTCGCGCTTGGGATGGGCGGAGTAGCCGTGCGGCAGCGTCCCGCCGAGATCGCTGTGACCAACCGTCGTCAGGTCCTCGGTCAGCTCGACGGGGCGGGCGCCCGCTTCGACCAGCGCGAAGGTGCGCCCGGCCAGGCCGATCACGTTGGTGTTGGCGGTGTCGAGCCCGCCGTGGCGTTCGCCGGGTGCCGGCGGCTCGCCCAGTGCCTCGCTCACCGCGTTCGAGCGGATCCATCGATTGCGATACCACTCGGCCCGGCCGTCGCGCAGACGGATGCCGTGCACCATGCCGTCGCCGGTGAACCAGTGGCCGGTGTGCGGATCGATCGGACCGATCGGGTTTGGTCCGTTGCGCAGATAGCGGCCGTCGAGCTCGGCAGGGAGTCGGCCGATCACGGTCAGGTCGCGGGCGGTGAGCTCCTCGGTGACGGGAGCGTAGGCACCCGTGGCCCATCGGGGCGACGGCGCGGCAGCGGTGGCAGGATCGCTCATAACGTTGTTATCGCAGATCGCATGCGGTCTGTCAACCATCGTCCCGCCCCGCTGGCCAATCCGCTGGCCGATCCGATCGTCACTCGGCGGTCAACGAGTCTCCGGCCGCCCAGAGCGTTTCGATCCGCACAAGACGATCGGCGGCCGAGTCACGCAGCCGCTCGGCGCAGCTGGCCACGAGCAAGTCGAGCAAGGCGAGAGTGCCGACATGGCTGTCGAAGGGCGACACCGAGGCCGCCGAAACCACGAAGGAATGCGCGGCCGCCATCGTCAACGGTGACAGGTGGCCATCGGTGAGCGCGACGATCGTGTGACCAAGCTCGCTGGCGGCGCGGACGGCGTCGAGGACCCAACGCTCGTATCGCCGCAGGTCGATCACGATCACGGTCGCACCGGCGCAGCTGAGCGCCAGCTCGCGTCGAACCGCCACGTCGCTCCCACCGAGCATCCCCACGCCGGCGCGCAGCGTGGCGAACTCGTAGGCGAACTGGGCGGCGATGCCCCGCTCGGCATCACCAGACAGCACGTACACCTCACGCTGGTGATCGCTCAGCAGTGCCACCACGGCATCGAGAGTGACGGGATCGACGGCGTCCAACGTCGCTTGGACATTGGACAGCTCCGTGGTGCAATGGCGCGCGATCGGGGCGTCCCCGCCGAGCTCGCGGATCCGCTCGGCGGCCGGTCGGAGCTGACGGGCCAGGTCGCGCTGGACCGATGCCTGAAGGGCGCTAAAGCCGTCGTAGCCGAGCTTGGCCGCCAGACGGACCACCGTTGCCGCTCCCGCCGCCGCCGCCGCCGCAAGATCGGCGACGGTGCCAAAGCCCACGAGCTGGGGTCGGGCCAAGACGACCTCGGCCACCCGTCGCTCGGCGGACGTCAACGCCGTACCCGTCCGTCGGATCCGGTCGACGACCTCCAGCTGGGACATCGGCGGAAACGCTAGTCCAGACACGGCGAGCGTTGAACGTTCCGTTCCGGCGCCGAGTCCGGCGGTGTGGCCCGATCGACACATACTGGCGGGCGTGCCGATGCCCCCCGCCCCCGAGCGTTCCTTCGCCAGCGACAACACCGCCGGGATCCACCCCTTGGTGCTCGAGGCGATCGCCCGCGCCAACCACGGTCATGCCCTGGCCTATGGCGACGACGAATGGACGGCGCGCTGCGAGGAGCGGTTTCGGCTGCTGTTCGGCAGCGAGGTGGCGACGCTGCTGACCTTCAACGGGACCGGCGCCAACGTGATGGCGTTGGCCGCGCTGCTGCGCCCGACCGACGCGGTGGTCTGCGCCGCCAGCGCGCACATCAACACCGACGAGACCGGTGCCCCCGAGCGGATCCTCGGCGCCAAGCTGATCGACCTGCCGGCGCCGGGGGGCAAGCTGACACCCGACCAGCTCGATGCGGTGGTGGCATCGGGTCGTGGCGTCCATCACGCCCAGCCGGCGGTGGTGTCGATCAGCCAGCCGACCGAGCTGGGCACGGTGTACTCCCTCGACGAGCTCGCCGGCCTGTGCGAGGCGGCCCACCGCCTCGGTCTGCTGGTGCACATGGACGGCGCTCGCTTGTCCAACGCGGTCGCCGCGCTCGGCGGCGACGACACCACCCTGCGGGCGATGACCGTCGATGCCGGTGTCGACGTGGCGTCCTTCGGAGGGACCAAGGCGGGTCTGCTCGCCGGCGAGGCGGTCGTGTTCCTGCGGCCCGAGCTCGCCGGCCGGGCCGGTCACGTCCGCAAGCTCGTCACCCAACTCCCGTCGAAGATGCGCTTCGTCGCCGCCCAGTTCGAGGCGCTGCTGACCGACGGGCTGTGGCTGGACCTGGCGAGATCAGCCAACGACATGGCGGCCCTGCTCCACCAGCACGTCGACGGGCTGGCCGGCCTCGACGCCGGCCCCGCCCCCGCCGTCAACAGCATGTTCCCCGTCATCGATCGCCCCGTGGTCAAGCGCCTGCAGACCTGGTCGTTCTTCTGGGACTGGGACCCGGGCGCATCACAAGTACGTTGGATGACGGCCTGGGACACCACGACCGTCGACGTCGAGCGGTTCGTGGCCGGCGTGACGGTGGCGGTGAGCGGCTCCCGCGATGACCTTGCCGATGGCAATTGACCGGCCGATTGATTTCGCCTAAGGTGACGCCGTCGTCATGTACCGAGGGGGGTTTCGATGACACTGCTAGGTGAGGTAGCCGTTGGTCCTGCCGAGGACGCATGGATGGATGCCGCGGCATGCCGCGGGATGACCCATCTGTTCTTCCCGTCCTCGGCCGAGCGTCCGCAGGCCCGCGAGCGTCGCGAGACGATGGCCCGTCAGGTCTGCGGTGACTGTGCGGTCCAGGGTTCGTGTCGCGAGTTCGCCCGACTCAACCACGAGTACGGCTTCTGGGGCGGTGAGAGCGAAGACGAGCGCCACGCCGCCGGCTATCGCCTGATCGCGCCGATCGGGGTGCGCGCTCGCGCCGTCTGAGCCCGCCCGCCGCGTTCGTTCGCCCGCCGAGGCCGTCGGCGTTCACCAGCGGAGCTGGACCGCCGCCCATCCCTCTTTGGTGACGGTGGCGACCGCCCGCATCGGTGCCAGCGCATCCAGGACATGTCGGTGCGACGCCGCGAGGATGCCGCTGATGATCAAGGTGCCCGCCGGTTCGGTGACGCGACGGAGGTCGTCGGCGAGGTCGACCAGCACCGGTGCCAACAGGTTGGCGACCACGATGTCGGCGGCCTCGGAGACCTTCGCCAGCGGCGTGGCCGACACGTCGACGACGCCCTCGACGCCGTTGCGCCTCGCGTTCGCCCGTGTCGCGCCGAGCGCGGCGGGAGCGATGTCGATGCCGCGGACGTACGGCGCGCCGAGCCGGGCGGCGAGGATCGCCAGCACCCCGCTGCCGGTTCCGACATCGAGCACGCTCGCACCGGGCCACCATGCGCTCCGCAGCAGGCGTGCACTGAGCACCGTGGTGGGGTGATCGCCGAGGCCGAACGCGGCGCCGGGATCGATATCGACCCGGAGCACCTCGGGTGCCAGCTCGGCGTCGAGCCAAGCCGGCACCAACGCCAGGTCCGACTCGACCCATGTGACGGTGGCGTGCTCGCGCCACGACTCGGCCACCGCCGGGTCGACCTCGACGAGTCGCCACCGCCACCTCGTCGGGAAGGCCTCGGCCTCGCGCACGACCGCCTCGCGGTCGTCGCCGATCGAGGTCCACAGCTCGACGAAGCTCATGTCGTGATCACCGGTCCGCTCCTCGATGGCGGCGACACCGAGCCCCCACAGGACGTCGGCCGCCAGCTCCGCCTCGCTGACGGGAACGGTGACGACCAGTGCGAGCGTCATCACTCGATCCGACGAAGCTCGCGCCGGAAGCGGCGGGCGCGATCGACGTACCCGGCCGCGCCCCGGGTGATCTCTTCGGGGCGGGCCCGGCCGGGTTTGATCGTCGCCGGTGCGCCGACGGCCAACGCCCCATCGGGCACGTCGACGTCGTAGAGCACCACCGAGTTGGCGGCGACGATGGCCCCGTGGCCGACGACCGAGCGGTGCAGGACGACCGCCGCGTTGCCGACCATCGCCCGGTCACGCACGGTGCAACCCTCGAGGTGGACGATGTGGCCAATCACGCAATCGTCGCCCACCGTGGTCGGGTGCTGCAGCGTCGTGTGCAGCACGCTGTTGTCCTGGATGCTCGTGCGGTCACCGATGACGATCTCACCGTCGTCACCCCGCAGTACCGCCCCCGGCCACACCGAGCTCCCGGCGCCGATCCGGACCGAACCGATGATCACGGCGTCCGGGTGGATGTACGCATCGGTGTCGATGTCGGGGACCTGGTCCCCGAGCGCATAGATCGGCATGGCAGCGGACCGTACCGCGACCGGCGCGGCGTGGGCCGCGTCGGTCGCCGCGTCCTCGGGCCATTCGTTGGAGGCCCGTCGGTGCCAGCGGTACCGTGGCAACCCTATGTCGACGCGCATCGAGATCGAGTTGACGAGCACGTCCGCCGACGGCTCGTGGACCTGGCGCGCCGCCGGGGCGAAGAACCCTCGCGGCGTCTTGGACGGCTCGATCCTGCCGACCGGCGCCAGCGTCGGCGACCAGCTGCGGGTGGAGGTCGATCAGGACCTCGACGGGATCCACGTGCTGTCGGTGGTCCCAACCAAGGAGAAAGCGTCGCGCGACCTGCTGGAGCTGCTGCCCAGCAACGAGGCGTTCGAACCCGTCGTCCAGCATCGCGCCCGGCGCGACCGCCGGGACGAGGATCGTCGGCGCCCCCGCCGTGACCGCGACGACCGGCGGGATGACCGCCGCGGTGATCGCCGCGAGCGCGGCGATCGACGCGAGCGCTCGGATCGGGGCGGGCGCAGCGATGACGGCGGCCGCCCCGGCGATCGCCGCAACCGTCCGCACTTCACCCCACCCCCCGAGATCCCCCAACGCCCCAAGCCAAAGCGGCTCCGTCCCGGCAAGGAGCACCGCGCCGGCGTGTTGGACTCGCTGCCCGACGAGCAGCGCCCGGTCGCCGAGCTGGCGCTCCAGGGGCTTGCCGCCGTACGTCAGCGCCTGCGCGAGGACAACGCCCGCCTCAAGGCCGAGGGGAAGCCGGAGATGCCCGAGGGCGCCGTGCTCAAGATGGCCGAGGATCTCATCCCACGGCTGCGAGTGGCGGACTGGATGGACCGCGCCGCCGCCGCCAAGCGTCAGATGGAGCACCTCGACCTGCGCGATCTGCGCAGCGTCGTCGCCGCCTCCGAAGACCCGTTGGTGGCGCGCGACGAGTCGACCCGCGAGCTGGCCGGGGAGCTCAAGCAGGCGTTGACGGCCAAACAGGACGAGGAGCAAGCGCTGTGGCTGGCCGACATCGAGGCCGCCGTCGAGGTCGGTCGAGTGGTGCGGGCCCTGCGGGTGTCGTCGCAGCCGCCGAAGGCCGGGCATCCGTTCCCCGCCCAGTTGGCGACCCGGCTTGGTGAGGCCACCAACCAGTCACTGCTGCCCACCGACAGCGCCGAGCGCTGGATCGCCGTGCTCGAAGCGGCCGCCTTCTCACCGGTGCGCTCGCTGGTGACGCCGGGAGCCGCGCCCGACCCGGTGTCCGACGACCTGCGGGCCACGATCACCCGGCTCGGGCCGCTGCTGCCCCAGGTCGCTTCGCTGGTCGGCATCGAGGTGGCCGAGAACGCACCGACGCCGAAGCCACTGCGTCCGACCGCCCCCAAGAAGGGCCCCCGCCAGCACAGCTCCTAGTCTCCGCTGCATGTCCGACATCGTCACGTACCAGGCCGACGGTCGCGTCGCCCTCATCACCCTCAACCGGCCCGAGGCGCGCAACGCCGTCAACGGCGACGTCGCCCAGGGACTCGAGGCGGCGATCGACCGGCTCGAGGCTGACGACGCCGTCTGGGTGGGGATCCTCACCGCCAACACCGATGGCCAGGAGCGTCCGGTCTTCTGCGCCGGCGCCGATCTCAAGGAGGTCAACGCCGGCAACGGCGCCAAGCTGGGCACCCGCAAGGGCGGCTTCGCCGGCTTCGTGTACCGCGAGCGGCGCAAGCCGATCATCGTCGCCGTCGACGGTCTCGCCACCGCGGGAGGATGCGAGATCGTCCTGGCCGCCGACCTGGTCGTGGCCACCACCCGCTCGGCATTCGGCCTCGCCGAAGCCAAGCGCAACCTGGTCGCCGGAGCCGGAGGTCTGTTCCGGCTGCCCCGTGCGATCGGTCAGGCGGCGGCGATGGAGGCGATCCTCACGGGCGAGCCGATCCCCGCCGAGCGGGCGTTCGCGCTCGGGTTGGTGTCGCGCCTGGTGGACCCCGGTGAAGCGGTGGCCGAAGCGCGCCGGCTCGCCGACCAGGTGACGCAGTGCGCACCGTTGGCGGTCTACGAGAGCCGCAAGGTGGTCCGGGCGGCAGCGTCGGAAGACGACGAGACGTTGAAGCGGATGACCGACGAGGCGATGGGGGCGGTGACGGGCTCCGAGGATCTCAAGGAGGGCCTCGTGGCCTTCATCGAGAAGCGACCACCCCAATGGCAGGGGCGCTGAGCAGCGACCTCACAGCGTCGTCGACACCGTGATGAGCCGGGCGGTGATCCCCGCCCGCTCGTAGAGGTTCTTGGTGTCGCGGTCACCGGGGAGCGCCTCGCCCTCGAACACTCGGGCACCGCGGCGCCGGGCCTCGTCGGTGGCCGCCGCCAGCAGCGCGTCCCCGAAGCCCAGCTCCCGCGCGTCGGGTTCGACGAAGACCTGTTCGACAATCGCGACGTCACCGCGGTGGCCGAGCGTCAGGAAACCCACGATCAGGCGATGGGTCTCCGGCTCGGCGTGCAACTCGGCGACGAACACACCCCCGACGGCGATGCGCTCACTCCAGCGCGGGGCGACGATCGGATGATCCGCAAGCCACCGGGCACCTCCTCTGGCGTCGGTGAGCGAGCCACGGGCGTCGCGCTCGAGCGATTCGAGGTCGGGGATGTCGGATTGGTGAGCGGCCCGAACGTGTGGCTCGATCATCCCGGCGTCAACGAGCTCAACCGAAGATCGGGCAGTCGTCATCGCCGACCGGGCACGCCGGGGCGTTGGCGCGCACCAAGAGGAAGCAGCTCGAGCAGAGCTGCTCGTCGGCCCGCTTGGGCTGCAAGCGCTCCCCCGGGTCCCCACGCTCTTCGGGCTCGTCGGCCTCGTCGTCCTCGTCGTCGTCCTCGGCGGTGACCATGCGGTCCTTGAGGATGCGATCGAGGTCGGCCTCGACGTCGTCGGGCGACAACATCTCGTCGTCGTCGTCATCGTCGTCATCGCCCGAGCGACGGGTCTTGCGCTGGCGCGCCGGCGTGTCGTCCTCGTCTTCCTCGTCCTCGTCGTCGTCGTCATCGTCATCGTCGTCATCGCCGCCGTCATCGATTTCGTCGTCGTCGTCATCGCCGTCGAAGTCCTCGTCGATGTCATCGTCGTCGGGCTCGCCGTCCTCGTCGACCTCACCGTCCTCGTCGACCTCGTCCACCTCGTCGTCCATCGTCTCGTCGTCTGCGGCCATCGTGTGTCTCGTGCTTCGTTCTCTCGTGCTGGTGGGCGGCGTTGTCGATCCCTGGGGACCCAGAACGCGCCGGAGCCTAGGCCCGTGGGTGCACCGGCCCGAGAGCGGACTCCGTGACACCCGTCACAATTCGCCGCAGGGTGTCGACGGGCGGCGGGCGGCAGCACGCCGCTCAGACTCCAGACGTTCGAGCCCGGGAGCCTCGATCGTCAGATGGGTCATCGCCTCGGCGACGACCCGATGACCGGCTTGCTCGGCGATCAAGCGGTACATCTCGAGGGCGATCCGCCGGTACGCAGGGTGGCCCTGCGGGCTGCTGCGCAGCTCGAGCAGATGGATCGCCTCACGGGCGTTGAACTGCATCGCGTAGCGGATCCGATACGCCATCGCGACCGCGTAGGGAGCCTGCTCGGCCAGCTCGGCGTGGAGCGCCGCGAACAGCCCCGCAGAGCGGCCCATCGCATCATCGAAGACACCGGCAAACCCCGCGTCGTCGATCAGATCGGGCCGCACATAGCCGTGATCGGTGCTCAGCCGCTGCCACTCGATGGTCAGCAGCCGGTGACGTTGCAGATCACGGAACGCTCCGTAGTCCGACAACACGTCGAAGCGGTACCCGACCCGTTCGAACGCTCGCCCCGGTTTGTGACGTCGATTCTGCCGGTCGCCGACGTAGGCGCGCACCAACGCCCGACGATCATCGACGCCCAGCCGACGCACCCGGTCGAGCAGGTCTGTTTCGCTGAGATTGGAGTGCGGATAGCAGATCGCCGCCAGCAGCTTGTCTTCGGCATCGGGGTCGAAGTCCACCAACGTCACGCTCGGTGACCCCGTGGGTGCGGGATCATCGACCAGCTCGCTCACCCGTCGCGCCGTCTCCATCCTGGTGTCGGCCAGGTACTCGCCCCAGCGGCCACCGCGGTCGGGAAGATCGACGCGTCGCAGAAAGCTCGGGATGACCTTGCGCAGCTCGTGGAGCATCAGCGCCGCATACTCACGGGCCTCGGGCAGCGAGTGGGCACGCATCCGCAGCAGCAGCGCCTCGAACGCCTGACCGCTGCCATAGATCCCGACGTTGGACAGCGCTCCCGCCGGCAGCATCCCGCGCACCGCATCGAGCGCCTTGGCCCGTGTCGCTTGGCGGAACACGAAGTCGCTGTCGCGTGGGTCCCGGTTGACGGTGGCACGGACATGGTCGGTGACACCGGTGAGCGCCTCGCTGTAGGCGTCGAACATCCGGTCCATGTCACCGACGTAGCGGGTGCCGAGCCGGCTGGCGAGGACCTCGGGGTCACGGTGATACCGGTAGCGGCCGCCGAGACGGGCATCGTAGGCGATATAGCGGGTGCTCTGTTCCAGATAGCTCATCAGGCGCCCCCGCTCGAGCACCTTGGTCAACAGGTTCGACGCCTGCTCGCAGGCGAGGTGGACCCCGCCGAGCTGGGCCACCGAGTCGTCGCCGTACTCGAGGAACACCTTCTCGTACAACGCCTCGGCCCGCTTCAGTCCGACGGTGGCGTCGATCGTGGTGTCACCGGCGACATCGAGGTCGCCGACGAACTCGTCGAGGAAGAGACGTCGCAGGCTCTTGGGGCTGCGGCTGTAGCGGGCGAACAACGCGCCCTTGACGACCTCGGGCAGGTTGACGAGAGCGAACACCGGGCCGTCGAGGTTCGTGAAGTACGGCCGGAGCCTCGCCGCCTCCTCGGCGGTGTACTGCTCGGGGACGTAGGCCGTCACGACGTTCGATCCTAGGAGTGGGAGCCCCGCTCAGACATGGACCGTCGCGGCGTCGGGCACGACGGTCACCTCCACACGACGGGCACGGCCGACGTCGCGGCCGTCGACGAGGACCGGGAGCGGCCGCTCACCCGACCAACCAGCAGCGGCGCCGCGGGTGACCGAGATCGACGGGTGCGGCAGGTGCGCGCCGGTCGGCAATCGCCGTGCGACCTGGGCTCGGGTCCGCCAGGACATCGACGCCTCGATCGACACGACGTCCACCATTCCGTCGTTGGGGTGGGCGCGTGGCGCGACCTCCCAACGACCGTGGCGTGACACGTTCATCGCCGCCCAGACCGGGCCGCGCCACCATCCGAGCCGACCCGATCGACGCACCACGACGTGGGCGACCGCGGTGACGGCGTGGTCGGCATCGTCGTCGAGCACCACCCGCAACACGTCGATCGGATACCGGCGGCGCTGCGACCCGCGGGATGCGCCGCCCACCGTGTCGACCAGGTCGCCACCGATGACCGCCACGGCGGGCGGGCCCTCGCTGATGACGCCGGCGGCGTGGTCGGCGATCCAGCGGGCCAGCGCGCCGTCGTCGTCGACGGTCGCCAGCCCGGCGGGACGCTCGACGACCTCGCCCCATGCCTCGCCCGGCCGGATCGTCATCCGATCGACTCGGGCAGGTCGGCGACGACACCGCGAAACGCCCGCTTCGCCATCTCGCGTGCGGTGGCGCGTGTCGCCGCGGTCGGGGCGATCGACGCCAGTTGACGCGCCAGGTCGATCAGCTGTTTGGTCGCGCGCACGAAGTCACCGCCGGTGAGCTCCTCGTCAGCGACCACGTCCGCCAACCCCTCCCCGCTCACCCATGCGTACGCGCCGGCGGCGAAACCGGGATCGGGGACACGATGCTCGCCGAGCCCCTCGCTGCGCTCGTCGGCGGCGAGGTCCTCGCTGGTCGCGAGGATCCGTCGCCAGCGTCGCGTGGCGTCGGCGGACGGGAACCAGGGCGGTGTCGGCGGTTCCGGACTGCGATGCTCGTAGACGAAGCTCGACAGCAAACCGGCGAGCGTCGGGGCGTCGAGCCCGTCGAGCACGCCGGCGTTCAGGCACTCGCAGATCAACAGGTCCGACTCATGGAAGAGCTGGGCGAGTACCCGACCGCGGTCGGTGACGGTCCATCCCTCGGCATGGACATACCCGCGCCGGTCGAGGATCGCCAGCACCCGGTCGAACTCGCGGGCGAGCGATTGCTGATGACCGTCGACCCGACCATCGAGCTCGGCCAGCTCGCGCTCGTAGCGTTCGGCTTGTCCGGCGGCGCGCATCCGCTCGCGCAGCTCCGGGTCACGCTCGACGGGGTGGACGATCGTTGCCTCGACCGCGGGGTCGGGGTTCGTCGACCGCGACGAGCGTCCGGACGTGTTGGGCCGCAGCGACCGCGCCAGGCGACGGGCGACCTCCTTGCGGTAGTCGGTGCGGTTGGGGGCGAACGCTCCCGGGAGCCCCACGTCACCGATCACATCGGGGGTGGTGGCGAAGTCGTCGGCACCGAGCAGCAACGTGTCGGCCTGGCGGGTGATGGTCGTCAGCCTGGTCCCCGCCTTGCGCTGGGCCGTCGCCACCACCACCGCCGGGCCGCGGTAGCGCCCTTTGGCCGCCCGGATCACCTGGCCGGGACGGAGCGAGGCCAGCCGGCGCTCGATCGCCTCGTCCTCGTCGTGCCGGCGTCGCGACGCGGCGGCGCGCTGGCGGCGGAAATCCCAGATGTCGCCGTGGTCGCTGTGGGCGCGCTGGCGCGCCGCGGTCAGCGACTCGCGGAGTCGGGCCCGGCGTCGCTCCAACCGGACGACATCCCGATCGGACTGGTACTGGGCGAACGACAGGTTGAGCAATCGGTGGGTATCGTCGCTGCCGTACGAGCCGACGAGGTTGGCCGCCATGTTGTAGGTCGGGCGGAACACCGAGCGCAGATGGAACGTCCGGCTCGATGCCAGCGCGGCCACCCGTTCGAAGGGGACGAACGGGCTCCACAACACGACGGCGTGGCCTTCGTCATCGATGCCCCGACGTCCCGCCCGCCCGGTGAGCTGGGTGTACTCGCCCGGGGTCAGCGACTCGTGGTGGTCACCGGTGAACTTCGTCAGCTTTTCGATGACGACGGTGCGCGCCGGCATGTTGACCCCGACCGCCAGGGTCTCGGTGGCGAACACGACCTTGAGCAGTCCGTCGATGAAGCAGCGCTCGACCGCCTCCTTGAACGCCGGCACCATCCCGGCGTGGTGCGGCGCGATGCCGGCGGCCAGCTGGGCGCGGAACCGATCGACGCCGAGGGCGGCCAGGTCGTCACCGTCGAGGCCCTCCAAGCGGGCCCCAACCAGCGACTCGATCGTCGCCTGCTCCTGCGGGGTGGTCAGGTGGATGCCGGCGTCACGGCAGGCCTGAGCCGCCTCCTCGCACTGGTTGCGACTGAAGATGAACACGATCGCCGGCAGCAGGCTCCGTCGCTCCAGCAGCTCGACGGTCTCGACGCGACCGGGGGTGTAAAGCACCCGTCGGCCACTCCCCCGCGCCGGTCGCTCGCCGCGTCGTGCGCGTGGCCCGCGGCGTACGGCCGAGGCGTCCAGCCTCGCCGCGTCGGGGTTGGCGCCACCCGACACGAACGTCTCCAGGAAGTGCAACCGGTCGTTGGTGCGGTCGCCGATCAGGTAGGCGTCGTGCAGTGGCACCGGACGGCGCAGCTCGATCACCGGGGTGGTGGGGCCACGCACCGTGGTGATCCAGTCGGCCAGCTCGGCGGTGTTGCTGACCGTCGCCGACAGGCACACCAGCTGGACGTGGTCGGGGAGGTGGATGATGACCTCCTCCCAGACCGGGCCGCGATAGGTGTCCTGCAGGAAGTGGACCTCGTCGAGGACCACCACGCCCAGATCGTCGAGCCCGCCGGCGCGGGCGTAGATCATGTTCCGCAGCACCTCGGTCGTCATCACCACGATCGGAGCGTCCGGGTTGATCACGTTGTCGCCGGTGAGCAGACCGACGCCCGGCGTGCCGTAGCGCTGCCCGAGGTCGGAGAACTTCTGGTTCGACAGCGCCTTCAGCGGCGCCGTGTAGAAGGCCCGCCGGCCCCGCCGTCGGGCGAGGTCGATGCCGTGCTCGGCGACCACCGTCTTGCCGCTGCCGGTCGGGGCGGCGACCACGACGTGTCGCCCGGCATCGAGCGCGGCGATGGCGTCGAGCTGGAAACGGTCGAGCGGGAACGGGTAGCCGGGCGTCGCGGTCATGACGCCGCGGCGATGGGCTCCCGGGCGCGGCGCCGCTGGGCGATTCGACCGATGGCGACCGACACCGCGTAGAGCAGTGTCATCGGGACCGCCAACGCGGCCAGCGACACCGGGTCGCCCGACGGGGTGATCACCGCCGCCAGCACGACGATGACCACGATGGCGATGCGCCATTGCTTGAGGAGCTGCTGGGGGGTGACGATGCCGACAAGCTGGAGGAACACCAACAACACCGGGAACTGCAACCCGACCCCGAACGCCCCGATCATCAGCAGGACCAGGTTGACGTAGTCCGAGATCCGATAGGCCGCCGTGACGTCCTGGCCGCTCCAGGAGATCAGGAACTCCAGCGCCTTCTCCAGGGTGAGATAGGCCAGCGTCCCCCCGAGGAGGAACAACAGGACCGAGGAGACGATGAACGGAATCGCCAGCTTGCGCTCGCGGCGATGCAAGGCGGGCACGATGAAGCGCCAGATCTGCCACATGATCACCGGCGAGGCGAGCAGGACGCCTCCCCACATCGAGATCCGGACCCGGGCCGCGAAGCCCTCGAGCGGCCCGAGGGCGAACAGTGTCGGCTCGCCGTTCTCGTCGAGCGAGATGCCGCAGAAGTCGGCCGGCTTCGACGTGCACAGCTCGACGTACGGCCCCATCAGCACGTCGAGCACTTGATCCCAGAAGGCGATCATCAGGACCATGAACAACGTGACGGCGAGCAGGCAGCGGATGATCCGCACCCGGAGCTCACCGAGGTGCTCGGTCAGGGTCATCACGTCATCGGGGGTCTTGACCGCCGGACGACGCTGGCCGCGTCGGATCATGCGGGGTCGGCCCCGCTGACGGGCGGCTCGGTAACAGGCGGCTCGGTGACGGGCGGCTCGGTGACAGGCGGCTCGGTGACGGGCGCTTCGGGCGCTCCGGCGTCCTCGGCGGCGGTGGCACCGGCCGCACCGGTGGGTGACGAAGCGGCCGCCGCTTCGGCAGCGTCGGCATCGAACGTCGCCGACTTTCGGATCAGATCGGTCGTCTCGCGCATCTCGCGCATCGGCTCGTCCATCACGTCGCGCATCTCGCGCTGGAACGACGTGCCCATCCGGCGCAGCTCGGCGTAGGTCTTGCCGGCACGCCGCAGTGCGTCGGGCAGCTTCTCGGGGCCGAGCACCACCAGCGCCAGCAGCAAGATGACCACGATCTCGCTACCCGACAGGTTGAACACGCTGCGGAGTCTACGGGGGGCAGCCGACAAGGGCCGGGTGCCAGACCCGGCGGAAGCTGCCATCATCGGTCTGCGTGCAGCAGCTCCTGCCGTCGCTCCTCCCCCGCCCGATCGCCTTTGGCCATCGCGGCGCCCGGGCCCACGCCCCCGACAACACGATCGAGTCGTTCCGGCTCGCCCTCACGCTTGGGGCAACCGGGATCGAGAGCGATGTGTGGCTCACCGCCGACGGCGTGGCGGTGCTCGACCACGACGGCGTCGTACGGGTCGGTCGTCGACGGCGCAAGATCGGCGAGGTCGACCAGGGTCAGCTGCCCGCCCACGTGCCCGAGCTGGCCCGGGTGGCGGCCTTGTGCGCCGAGGGCATCCATCTGTCGCTCGACCTCAAGGACGGCGCCGCCGGCCCGGCGGCGATCGCCGCGGTGCGCGAGACGGCGCCCGGCCTGCTGCCACGACTTTGGCTCTGCCACCCCGACCTCGATGCGCTGCGGGCGCTGCGGCCCGTCGAGCCCAGCGTCAAGCTCGTCAACTCGACGCGCCTCACCAAGATCAAGGAGGGCCCGGAGCGGCGGGCCGCCAACCTGGCGGCCGCAGGCATCGACGGCATCAACCTCCATCGCACCGACTGGAACGGCGGGCTGACCACGCTGTTCCACCGCTTCGAGCTCACCGCCTTCGGCTGGGACCTCCAAGACGACGATCAGCTGCGCACGGGTGTGCGGATGGGGCTCGACGGCCTCTACAGCGATCACGTCGACCGGATGGTCGACGCCTTCAAGAGCGAGCTCGGCGCGATCCCCGCCGAGCTGTGAGCCGTCGCGTCACGACGCGGCGACCGCCATACCCCGGAACTCGGGTCGGCCGACGGCCCAGATCTGAGCGTTGAGCACACCCTCGCGGTAGGCGACGATCTTCTGCGGGAAGAACAACACGGCCACGTCGAGGGTGCTGGTGGTGATCTCGGCCGACAGCTCCCGGAGGACCGCCGCGCGCTCGTCGGGGTCGAAGGTCGAGATCGACTCCTGCAGCAACGCGGTGACCGCGTCGGTGGTCAGCCCGCTGGGATTGTTGAAGCTGTCGGCTCCGTACAGGCCATCGGCGGTCAGGTACGGGTCGGGTCGACCACCCCACGCCAGCATCCAGGCATCGCCCTGCTTGTTGTTGTAGATCTCCTCGAGGAACGCCCCGGCGCTCGACACCTGACGGATGCTCACCGTGATGCCGAGCTCGGCCAGGCTGGCCTGGATGACCTCGCTGGTCTGCACCCGCAGCGGCGTGCTCGTGGTGATGATCTCGAAGCTGAAGCCGTCGCCGTACCCCGCCTCTTCGAGCAGTGTACGCGCCTGATCCGGGTCGTAGGGGTACAGGCTCTCGGGGGTGAGGTCCGGATCGGTGGCGTAGTAGCCCGGTGGGAACGGCTGGACCCACGCCTCGCCGTAGCCCAGCATCAGCCCCTCGACGATCGCCTCGCGATCGATGGCCAGGTTGATCGCCCGGCGAACCCGCTCGTCGGCAAACTCGGGCCGGTTGACGCTGTTGAACTGGAGCAGCGAGAAGCTGACGTCGGTCCCGACGGTGAGACCGAGCCCGGCCGCCTCGGCGTCGGCCGCCTGCTGGGCGTCGATCTCGGCGGCGTCGAGTTGGCCGCTGCGCAGCGCGTTGAGCCTCGTCGTCGTGTCGATGACGACCTGGATCTCGATCGTCTTGATGTAGGTCTCGTCGACGTTCCAGTAGTCCTCGTAGCGCTCATAGGTGGCTCCGGCGTCGGGCTGATATGACGTCACCCGATAGGCCCCGGCGCCGACCGGGTTGAGGTCGAGGTCGGGATCATCGAACGCCGCCGGGCTGATCATCGCCCCGGCCCGGTCCGACAGCGTCAGCGGGAGCGCCGCGTCGGGGTACTCGGTGTGCAGCCGAACGGTGAACTCGTCGACCACCTCGACCTCGGTGATGTGATCGAGCAGCGCGACCGCCGTCGAGCCGTCGACGGTCTGCGCCCGTTCGATGTTCGCCTTCACCGCCTCGGCGTTGAACGGCTCCCCGTCGTGGAAGGTGACGCCTTGGCGCAGGTTCATCTCCAGATAGCTGCCGTCGTCGGCGAACTCCCAGCTCTCGGCCAGGCCCGGTTCGGGCTCGGCCTGGGCGGTGGTGTGAACGAGACGGTCGTAGACCGGGAACAGCCAAGTGTTGTCGTTGGAGCCGTTCGACTTGTGCGGATCGAACGTCGCCAACGCGATGTAGTAGCCGTAGCGCAGCGTCGCGTCACGATCGATCTCGGCGTCGGCCGGTATCCCCGACGGCGCGGTGGTGTCGGTGCTCTCCGTGGCAGCCGGCTGCGCCCCCGCGGTGACCGCCCCGCCGAAGGTCGATCCCATCATGGCCCCACCGAGGGCAAGCGCGGACAGACTCGTCTTGATCCCCATCGACGAACCCTGCCAGGGTCGTCGGGAACGTCTCGAACCGTGCGCGCCCGCGGCGCGTCAGAGCCACTGCCAGTTGGCACGGGGCCAGAACACGACGAACGCCCGGCCCACGAGATCGTCCTCGTCGACGGGGCCGACCGACGGGTCTCTGCTGTCCATCGAAGCGCCACGGTTGTCGCCCATCACGAACACGTGCCCGGACGGGACCGTCAGCGCTTCGACATCACCACCGCACGTTCCCGGGGTCACCGCCGGTGGATCGAGGTACGGCTCGTCGAGGCTGCGCCCATCGATGGTCACCTGGCAGTTGGTCACCGCGATCGTCTCGCCGGGCAGGGCGATCACCCGTTTGATCAGGTCGCGCTCGGTACCCGAACCCTCCAACTCGTGCAGCACCACGACATCGCCACGGTGGGGGTCGTGCAACCGGTAGCTGAGCTTGTTGACGAACACCCGGTCACCGTCGTGCAGGGTGGTCGACATCGACACCCCGTCGACGACGAAGTGGGCCAGCACGTAGGTCCGCACGACCATCGCCACCAACAACGCGACCCCGATGACGATGACCCAGTCGAGGATCGCCCGGCCCCGGCTCGGGCCGTTGGTCGCCACCGGCTGGTCCCGATCGTCCACGTGGTCATCGGCGGCGGCGGCGGCGGGGTCGATGCCCTCGCCGGAAACCCCACCGGACACGTCCCCGGACGCGTCCCCGGACCGTTCGGTCCCGTCGGTGACCAGGCCGGCACCGGCCGCGACCACCTGTTCGGCGCCCACCCCGAGCGTGTCGAGCCGCTCGTCGAGCGCCCGGAGACGTCGATCCCATTCGCTCTCGGAGCTCACAACGACTCGATCAGCTTCTCGACTCGCTCGTCGCGACTCTTGAACGGGTCCTTGCACAACACGGTGCGTTGGGCCTGGTCGTTGAGCTTGAGGTGCACCCAGTCCACCGTGTAGTCGCGCTTGCGCTCCTTGGCCCGGCGGACGAACTCACCGCGCAGGCGGGCCCGGGTGGTCTGCGGCGGCGTGTCGGTCGCCGCGTCGATGTCGCCGTCGGCGCACACCCGCTCGATCATTCCCCGATCCTGCAACTTGTAGAACGGGCTACGGGCCCGGGCGACATCGTGGTACTGAAGGTCGAGAAGCTGCACCCTGGGGTGCCCGAAGGACAGACCGTGTCGTTCACGGAAGGCTTCCAGGAGCTTGTACTTGATCACCCAGTCGACCTCTCGGTCGAGCTTCAGCGGGTCGTTCTCGATCGTCGCGATGCAGTGCTCCCACATCTCCAGGGCCCGCTGCTCGAGCGGTGGGAAGCCCTTGTTGTCGGCGTAGCGCAGGGCCCGGTCGAGGTACTCGCGCTGGATGTCGAGCGCACTGACCTCGCGACCGTTGGCGAGGCGGACCAGCCGCCGACAGGTCGGGTCGTGGCTGATCTCGCGGATCGCCCGGATCGGGTTCTCCAGGGTCATGTCGCGCAGCACGACGGACCGGTCTTCGAGCATGCGAAGCATGCAAGCCGCCGCACCGACCTTGACGAAGGTGGTGTACTCGCTCATGTTCGAGTCGCCGACGATGACGTGCAGACGTCGGTAGCGCTCGGCGTCGGCGTGCGGCTCGTCGCGGGTGTTGATGATCGGGCGGCTGCGGGTGGTGGCCGAGCTGACGCCCTCCCAGATGTGCTCGGCCCGCTGGGCGATCGAGTAGGTGGCGCCCCGGGCGGTGTGCAGCACCTTGCCGGCCCCGGTGTAGATCTGACGACTGACCAGGAACGGGATCAGCACCTCGGCGTAGTGACCGAGGTCGTCGGTCCGGCTGGTGCAGTAGTTCTCGTGACAGCCGTAGCTGTTGCCGGCCGAATCGGTGTTGTTCTTGAACAGGTAGATCGTGCCGCGGATCGACTCTTCGGCCAGACGTTGCTCGGCCGATTCGACCAGCGATTCGAGGATGCGCTCGCCGGCCTTGTCGTGGACCACGAGCTCGTACAACGAATCGCACTCCGGGGTCGCGTACTCGGGGTGCGAGCCCACATCGAGATAGAGCCGCGCCCCGTTCTGCAGGAACACGTTGGAGCTGCGACCCCAGCTGACGACCCGCCGGAAGAGGTAGCGGGCGACCTCGTCGGGGCTCAGTCGCCGCTGGCCGCGCAGGGTGCATGTGACGCCGTACTCGTTCTCGAGTCCGTAGATGCGCCGCTCCACGGCGTCAACCTATCGGTCGCTCGGGGAGCGCTGTGGTTCATCAGCCGCGTCATCTCGGGGCCGACACCACCGCCGGCGACCTCAGACCGGTCGGAAGCGCAGCGCTCGACCCGGCCGGGCCTGCGCCACCTCGGCGAGGTCGTCGGGGTCGACGACGGCGATCACCGGGTAGCCGCCCGTGGTCGGGTGGTCGCGCAGCATGATGACGGGCTGGCCGTCTCCGGGGATCTGGACCGCCCCGATCACCAGCCCCTCGCTGGCCAGCGGCTCGTCGACGAACGGCCGCAGCCTCGGTCCGGCCAAGCGCGCGCCGACACGGCTGACCTCGGTGGTCACCGTCCAAACCGTCGACGTCAGGGCCCGCCACGCCTCGTCGTCGAACCGGTCGCGTCGCGGACCGGGCCAGACTCGCACCACGCCGTGGCGCACCGGCGGCGCCCCCTGGTCGATCGTCGCCACGCCCGGCCGGTCGCCGCCCGCGTCGAACCGGGTGCCAGCGCGCGGCGACGGCGGCCCGATCCCCGAGCGGGAGTCGGCGCTGCGCGAACCCAGGACCGCCTCGACGGCCACCCCGCCGGCGACGGCGATGTACCCCCACAGGTCGTCGCGCTGGGGATCGATGCGCATCTCGTCACCGGCGGCGAGGTGGTGCACCGCGACGTCCGGTGTCGTGGCCGTCGTCACCGCGGTGTCGGCACGAACGACCAGCCCGCCGGCGGTCTCGACGACCGCGGCGCTGTCGGCGTTGCCGACCAGACGGTTGAGCTGCCCGGCGAGCGCCTCGTCCATCGCCCCGGCCGTGCTGACGCCGAGATGGGCCCAGCCGCGCCGCCCACGGTCCTGCACCGACGTGGCGATCCCGGCCTCGACGATCGTGAGCGCACCCATCAGCCGATGACCCGGAACCGCACCCGGGTGCCCGGCGCGAGGAGCGCGGGTGGGCGGCGAGCGAGATCCCACAGCGTCGCGTCGGTGTGTCCCAGCAGGTGCCAGCCGCCCGGTGAGACCGATGGGTACACGGCGGTGTAGCCGGCGGCGACGGCCACCGAGCCCGCCGGGACCCGGGTGCGCGGGGTGTCCCGTCGTGGCAGCACCAGCATCGGGTCGAGGCCCGTGAGATAGGCAAAGCCAGGAGCGAACCCGCAAAAGGCGCTGACGTAGTCGTTGCCGGTGTGGCGGGCGATCACCTCGGCGACACTCAGGCCGGTCGCCTCGGCGACACCGGCGAGATCCTCGCCGTCATAGCGCACGGCCAGTTCGATCGCCTTGTCGCTACGGGCGCCGCCGGCCGTCGCCGGAAGCGCCGCGAGCCATCGGCGGGCGGGTGCGAGTTGATCACCGGTGGCGACGGTCACCAGCACCGTCCGCTCCGCCGGCACCACCTCGACGACCGCGACCCCCGCACCCGATGCTCCGGCGCGCACGGTGGCGCTGAAGCCGAGCGGGTCGTCGGTCTCGACCAGCCAGGCCCGTGGCCCGCTCGGACGGAAGCGGCGGGTCATCACGCCAGACCGACCGTGACGATCAGGCGGCGAAGGCGTGGACACCGATGCCGGCACCGTCGAGCGCCGCCCGCACCGACCGGGCGATCGCCACCGCTCCGGGGGTGTCCCCATGGACGCACAGCGAGCGGGCACGCACCGAGATCACGCGCCCGTCGAGTGACTCG
The DNA here is from genome assembly GCA_047972065.1 of Desertimonas sp. GTDB lineage: Bacteria > Actinomycetota > Acidimicrobiia > Acidimicrobiales > Ilumatobacteraceae > JALZMG01. The sequence continues at coordinate 924 of JBKEAH010000046.1, read as the reverse complement.
ACCTTGCCATCGACGGCGAGTCGAACGGCGCGGCGAGCGATCACGTCCGGGTCGGTGAGCACGGCACCGGGCAACCGGCGTGACACGAGCCGGCCGTCGTCATGGTACGCGCGGTCGACGAACGCCTCGGCCACCGGTTCGAGCCCCGCCTCGTCGGCCAGGCCGAGCAGCACCGACCCGGGCGCGCCGAGGATCGCCAACGAGAAGTCGTACTCGGCGGCGGCCTCGACCACCGCCTCGGCGTGGTCGGGCCGCTCGACACAGGCGTGGTACAGCGCGCCGTGCGGCTTGACGTAGGCGATCTCGGCCCCGGCGACCTGGGCGAACGCGTCGAGGGCACCGAGCTGGTAGAGCACGACGTCGCGCAGCTCGCCGGGGTCGATGTCCATGAACCGTCGACCGAAGCCGGTCAGATCGGGATAGGAGACCTGGGCGCCGATCACGACGTTGCGTTCGGTGGCGGCGGTGCAGGTGCGCCGAAGCGTCGAGGGGTCGCCGCCGTGGAAACCGCACGCCACGTTGGCACTGGTGACGACCGAGAGCATCGCCTCGTCGTCACCGAGGGTCCAGGCGCCGTAGGACTCGCCGAGGTCGCTGTTGAGATCGATCGCCACCACGGGCGCGCAGCGTAGGCGCTACGAAGCGCCGAGCAGCTCGGTGACCCGGGTGTCGTCGTAGCGCTCGAAGCACCGTCGCCCGTTGCCGCGGGCGAGCACGGCGACCTCGAGGTCGCCCGGTGGGATGGTTCGCTCGTCGCCCCCGAGGGCCCGAGCGCCGGCCTGCACGGCGGCCGCCAACGAGAGTCCGTCGCTGAACTCGGCGGCGAGACGGGCGCCGATCGCTTCGGCGTCGCCACCGAGCACGGCGTGATCACGATGGTCGAAGACGGTGCCGTCGTAGAGGATGTGGAACATCTGATCGCCG
>JBKEAH010000209.1:0-1808 GCA_047972065.1 Desertimonas sp. | reverse complement strand
ACGACGAGATCGACCGCCTCGAGGAGCCCTACCAACCCCACCAGGTCGTCGGCTTCATCTAACACCTGGGGTCAGACCCCAGGTGTTAGTCGATGCTGACGAGGCGGAAGCTCGGCACCTGCTGATCGACGGGTCCCTTGCAGGTCAGCGGCGTCGGCGCCACCCAGCGACCGCGGTCGATCGTCACGGTCATCGTCGGGCCGTCGGCGAGGTCGAGCTCGACGACACCGTCGCCGACGGTGCGCGCCGCGGCGACGTCGCCGACGCCATCGAGCTGGTGGCGCTCACGCACGAAGTGCTCGGCCGCCTGTTCGAGCAGCGTGAACGTCGAGCGACCCCGCAGATGCGGGCGTGACAGGCGACCTTCGTGCAACCCGGCGAGCAGTGACTCAACGGTGTCGGGGGTGACCCGCCCGAAGTAGAGCCCCTCGACCGGCAGGACCAGATTCCCGGCGAAACGGTCACCACCGATGTGCGAGCTCTCCCAGATGCGATCCCGCCACACCGTGTCACGGAGATGACGGACGACCGGTCGGCCCTCGGTCGCACAGCAGGTGTCGTGACGGCCGTTGGTGCACACCAGGACGTAGGGATCGGGATCGGGCGTCCAATGCTCGTCGGGCTCACCGCGCGAGAGCAGGCACTCGGTGCCGTGGACCACCTGACGGAGGTCATCGACGACGATCCGGTGGGCCGAACCCGCATGCTCACCGGGTCGGGCCGTGGTGACGTACACGAGACGCACGCCGGTCTCCGCCGAGGGCGCGTCGTCGTCGAGGTTGCGCCGCACGGCGACGACGCGGATCTTCGCCGCCTTCATGGCCCGACGCCACACGGGCGGGGCGTAGTGCCCGAGCTCGCTGTCGGCGACGGCGTCACTCCCCCACGAGCCACGCACCTCGACCAGCAGCCACCGCCGCACCTGCGATGCGGTGGCGAACATCGGCTCGTCGCGCTCGCGGGCGGCGAGCGAGCAGATGAACCGCGACATCGGACGCGTCGACGGCGGGCCCGTGGTCATCCGATCGGACCGGCCGGCACGACGACGCCCTCGGCCGCCAGTCGCTCCAGCACGACGAGACGCGAGTCGACGTCGAGCATGCCGTCCCACGCCGCGGCCACGAAGCCGTCCGGCCGTTCGAACAGCGCGGCCAAGACGTCGTACGCCTCGGCGGGCAGGTCGAGCGAGCGGTCGCCCATCCCGAGCGTGATGCGATCGGGTTCGTCGCCATCGTCGAGCCACAGCAGTGGGCCCGGCGTGACCGCCACCGGTCCGTCGGCGGTCACCGGCGGCGCGATCAAGGGACGGCGACGGGTCGCCGGCTGACGGCGCCAGGTCTCGCCCACCAGCCAGCGGCGGATGGTCGACGGGTTCAGCGCGGCACCGACGGCGGCGAGCGAGGGACCGTCGGCAACGTCGGCACCGAGCGAGCCGACCGGCAGGGCTTCCCGCAGCGACGGCTCGACCAGCGCTTCGTCCAGGGCATGACGGATCGCCTGCTGCCAGGTCCGCGCCATCACCCCGATGGTCAGGTGCGCGGACGCGTCCGCGACGGTCTCGGCGCAATGCGGGAACCCACGGGGCAGATACAGACAGTCCCCGGGACCCAGCGTCAGGTCGAACAGCGGCTCACCGACCTCGTCCCAGCGGGGCATCGGCGGCGTGGCGCCATCACGGACCGGGATCTCGGTCCGGGCGAGTGGTGACCAGATCCGCCATCGCTTGTGGCCGTCGAGCTGGACGACGAACACGTCGTGGAAGTCGAAGTGCAGCTCCAGACCCTTGGCCGCCGCCGGCGTGAGATAGG